>JACXUG010000116.1 GCA_014764065.1 Campylobacterales bacterium | reverse complement strand
AAGATGGCGCTCCAGCGCCTCAAAGACGCGGCGGAAACTGCGAAGAAAGAGCTCTCCTCCTCTACAGAGACGGAGATCAATCTGCCGTTTATCACGGCGGATGCGACGGGTCCGAAACACCTTGTCGTCAAGCTGACCCGTGCGAAGTTCGAAGGGATGATCGACGATCTCATCAAAGAGACGATGACGCACATCAACGTCGCGCTCAAAGATGCGAACCTCGACAAAGGCGAGATCAAAGAGGTCATCATGGTCGGCGGTTCCATCCGCGTCCCGCTGGCGCAGAAGAGGGTCTCCGAGTACTTCGGCGGCAAAGAGCTGAACAAATCGGTCAACCCGGACGAAGTCGTTGCTCTCGGTGCGGCGATCCAGGGCGGGGTCCTGCGCGGTGACGTCAAAGACGTCCTGCTGCTCGACGTCACACCGCTCTCCCTCGGTATCGAGACCCTCGGCGGCGTCGCGACGAAGATCATCGAGAAGGGGACGACGATTCCGGTCAAGAAGTCCCAGGTCTTCTCCACGGCCGAAGACAACCAGCCTGCGGTCTCCATCCACGTCGTCCAGGGTGAGCGCGAGTTCGCGAAGGACAACAAGTCCCTCGGTATGTTCGAACTGACCGATATCCCGGCGGCACCGCGCGGCGTGCCGCAGATCGAAGTCACCTTCGATATCGACGCCAACGGTATCCTGACCGTTTCCGCGTCCGACAAAGGCACGGGCAAACGCCAGGAGATCAAGATCACCGGTTCGTCAGGACTCTCCGAAGAGGAGATCAACAAGATGGTCCAGGACGCCGAGTCGCATAAAGCCGAAGACGAGAAGCGCAAAAAGCTTGTCGACCTGCGCAACCAGGCGGACGCGATGATCGCCCAGACGGAAAAAGTGATGAAAGAGGCGGGCGAGAACATCGACGCCGGCGACAAAGCCAACATCGAGAGCGCGATCAGTGCTCTCAAAGAGACGCTCAAGGACGAGAATGCGACCAAAGAGCAGATCGAAGAGAAGCTCAAGACGCTGACAGAAGCAAGCCACAAACTGGCCGAGCAGATGTACAAGCAGGAGCAGGGCGGTGCCGCGGCCTCCGAAGGCGCCAAGAAGGCCGACGACGACGTCATCGACGCCGAAATCGAATAATCCCCGGGCCCCTTTCGGGCCCCCTCACCTATACTCCTCCATTTTCCTCCTTATATCTTCCCCTTTCCCGTCGTATGCGGCAGGGGTAATTACACGCCGGGATCTTCCAATGAATAATGACTGCTGATCCATCGGAAATAGAGCGCCGAGACGACAAAAGCAACCCCGAGCAGGGCCATGACGACCTGCAATCCCAATCCCCACTCCACCAGCACACCGATCAGAAAAGAGACCGCGGAGACCGTCAGCAGGAAGATCATGTCGTTATAGGCGATGACACGGCCGTAGTAGGCCTCTTCGGTATGGTGCTGCAGCAGGGTATAGGTAAAAGACCAGATGGTTGTGGTGCTGAGGCCGACGAGGATCGAGGCGGCGAGTGCCAGGTAAAAGTGGGGCAGTGCCATCGCCCAGATGAGGATGGAGAGGGCCTGCAGCAGCAGAAGAAGCGGAAGTCTCCTGACGGTGATCCATTGCCCCAGCAGCAGCGGGCCGCCCACCAGCCCCAGGGCGCGGAAAGCGTGGGTAAGCCCGATCGCCAGCGGTGCGGCGACGGCCGGGAGGTAATAGGCCTCCGCCGCAAGCGGGACCAGGCCGTCGAAAGCGGTAAAGCCGACAAAAGCATGCAGAATAATGAGATGCAGGGTCAGGGGATTGCGTTTGAGGTAACCGACACTTTGCGACATCAGGGCAAGGTAACGGTCCGTTTCACGCGCTTTGTGCGCAGGAAAAACGGCCGGCATCAGCAGCGCGAACGCGACGGCGAAGAGGGCGGCGTCGGCAAGGAAAGCGGTTTTGACGCCGAGGTAGTAGGCGGTAATGCCGCTGAGCGCCATCCCGATGGTGTAGGAGACGGACCAGATAATGGAGTGCAGTTCGTTGGCGTGTTTGAGCGCCGAGGCCTTCAGAAAGCGCGGCAGCAGCGCCATCTCCAGAGTAAAGTAGAAGCTCGAAGCCCCCATGCGCACGAAGACCAGCACGAAAAGCAGCCACAGGTGCGCGGCGTCGTCGATCAGCATCAGCGGCAGGGTGGTGACGATCTCGACCAGCAGCAGGGCCAGCATCAGCCGTTTCGGGGCGATCTTGTCGATGAGCGCACCGGAGAAGGGGGCCCACAGGACCCCGGGCAGAAAGTGCAGCGCCGCGACGGTAGCGACGACGAGGGGCGACACGCCGAGGTTAAGCAGGAGGGTAAAGATGGCAACGTTGCTGAACCAGGCCCCGAAATAGGCGATAAGCTGGATAAAGGAGATGCGCCGCAGCAGCGGTTCGTTTTTCAACAGGGCGATGTAGTGTTTCACGCGAGGGTACTCCGGGGAAGATTGACGGAAGAATGGTAGCGTAATCACGGCCGAAGCGCGTCGCACAGCCTCCCTTTGGTATAATTGCCGTAAAAAGTGACGTAAAGCGAGACACTATGAATGCATTTTTGGAAGAAGCAAAAGCGGCGAGCCGGGAGCTGATGCTGCTCAGCGGTGCGGAGAAGAACCGCCTGCTGCGGGAGATGGCGGGGGCGATGCGCTCCGCGACAATGGACATCATCGAAGCCAACGCGCTGGATATGAAAGCGGCGGAGGAGAACAGCCTCAGCTCCGCGCTCAAAGACCGCCTGCTGCTGGACGAGAAGCGCATCGACGCCATGGCGACGGCCGTCGAGGAGATCGCGGCGCTCAAAGATCCCGTCGGCCGGGTGATCGACGGCTGGGTTACCGACGACGGACTCAAGATCGAGAAGGTGAGCATCCCCATCGGCGTCATCGGCATCATCTACGAATCCCGCCCGAACGTCACCTCCGACACGGCGGCGCTCTGCTTCAAAAGCAACAACGTCTGCGTGCTCAAAGGGGGCAAGGAGGCGGAACACTCCAATGCCGCTATTGCCAAGGTGCTGCGCGCCACGTTGAAACGGAACAACCTGCCTGAAGCACTGATCTCTTTGCTGCCGGACGCATCGCGCGAAGGGGTGGCGAAGCTGATCAAGATGGACAAGTACGTCGACCTGATCGTCCCCCGGGGCGGCGAGGGGCTCATCCGCTACGTCAGCGAGAATGCGACGGTGCCGGTCGTCAAGCATGACAAGGGGCAGTGCCACACCTACATCGACA
>JACXUG010000115.1 GCA_014764065.1 Campylobacterales bacterium | reverse complement strand
AGCACCAGTTTTTCCACTTCCCGGCGATGTGGGGTATGGTCTTCGGTTTGGCGCTCCTGAAGCTCTACTCTTTCCGCCTTACCAAGCAGAAGCGGGATTCGTTTGACATCTTCGTCAACATGGAGAAGATTGAGAACGATACGCTGCTCTTTTTCTTTGGGATTCTCTCCGCCGTCGGTGCGCTGCACTATGTCGGGTTCCTCAACTACATTCACGACCTCTACGGCGTGATCGGTGCGACGGCGTCGAATATCGGTGTAGGGTTCCTCTCGGCGATCGTCGACAACGTGCCGGTGATGAGTGCGATCCTCAAAGCGAGCCCGGAGATGGGGCTGGACCAGTGGATGCTTGTCACGATGACGGCAGGAATCGGCGGGAGCCTGATCAGCTTCGGTTCCGCCGCCGGCGTCGGTGTTATGGGGCGTTTGCGCGGGATTTATACCTTCGGCTCGCACATGAAATACGCCTGGACGATCCTGGCCGGGTATCTCCTCTCTCTGGCGCTTTGGTACGTCCAGTTCGAGATCCTCAGGCTGTACTGAGCCGCTTTTCGGCACTGCCTCCCGGGGCGGATCACCCTTCGGCGTACTGCCTGACACTAACCTAATGCTAACCCCTTTTAAGCTATCCTTCCATAACCAATCACCATTCATAAAGGTCTTACCGTGAAAGACGTCAGCATTATTGTACTGGATTTCGGATCGCAGTACACGCAGCTTATTGCGCGCCGCCTGCGCGAGGAACGCATCTACTGTGAAATTGTTCCCTACTTCACCAAAGTCGATGAGATTACCGCGAAAAACCCCAAGGGGATTATCCTGAGCGGCGGTCCGGCATCGGTTTACGACAAAGACGCCTACGAAGTGGACAAGGCGATCTATGACCTTGGTCTCCCCGTGATGGGGATCTGCTATGGAATGCAGCGCATCGCCGTCGATTTCGGCGGCTCGGTTATCCGTTCCAATCACCACGAATACGGCAAGGCGGAACTCTATATCAACGAGGAGTACGGCAATGTTTCCCCGCTGTTCGAATCGTGCGAGAACAGCCGTGTCGTCTGGATGAGCCATAGCGACCGTGTTGATGTCCTGCCGGAAGGCTTTGCACCGATCGCCTACTCTGACAACTCTCCCTACGCGGCGATCGCGAATGAGGAGAAACGCATCTACGCCATGCAGTACCACCCCGAAGTACAGCACAGCGAAGAGGGCTACCTCATGCTGCGCAACTTCGCGCGCAAGATCTGCGGCGTCACCGAGAAGTGGGACATGGGCCACTTCCTCAAGGAGCAGATCGCGAAGATCAAGGAGCAGGTCGGCGCGGGCAAGGTGCTCTGCGGGCTCTCCGGCGGGGTCGACTCCTCCGTCGTTGCGGCGCTGTTGTACGAAGCGATCGGAGACCAGCTGATCCCGGTCTTTGTCGACAACGGTCTGCTGCGCAAGGGCGAGCGTGAACAGGTCGAGGAGGTCTTTAAGGTCAACCTGAAAGTGCCCCTCGTTGTCGCCGATGCCTCCGAACTCTTCCTGGAACGCCTAGCGGGCGTCACCGACCCGGAGACGAAACGCAAAACGATCGGCCACACCTTCATCGAGGTTTTCGAAGCAGAGGCGAAGAAGCACTCCGGTATCAAGTTCCTGGCGCAGGGGACACTGTACCCCGACGTCATCGAGTCCGTCTCCGTCAAAGGGCCTTCCGAGACGATCAAGTCCCACCACAACGTCGGCGGTCTGCCGGACTGGATGGATTTCGAGCTGATCGAACCGCTGCGCGAACTCTTCAAAGACGAAGTCCGCAAGCTCGGCCGCGAGCTCGGCCTTCCGGAATCCATGATCAACCGCCATCCGTTCCCGGGGCCGGGACTGGCGATTCGTATTATGGGCGACGTCAACAAACCTGCTCTCAACCTCTTGCGCGAAGCAGACGTGATCCTGCTCGACGAGCTCAAGGCGAGCGGCTACTACACTCGTACATGGCAGGCGTTCGCCGTTCTGCTCAACGTCAAGAGTGTCGGTGTCATGGGGGATAATCGTACCTATGACAACACCGTCTGCGTCCGCGTCGTCGAAGCGGTCGACGGGATGACGGCGACCTTCGCACACCTCCCGCACGACCTGCTCGAGCGTATCAGCCGCCGCATCATCAACGAGGTCGACGGGATCAACCGCGTCGTCTACGACATCAGCTCCAAGCCGCCCGCAACGATCGAGTGGGAATAGGAAGCGCGGCCGTTAGGCCGTGCCTCCGCGTTACAACTCCCCCTTTTCCCTTTTGTTTCCGCTTTGTATCAAAAAATCTATCAAATTTTGCGTTTTCCTCATTAATGATGAGAATTTGTTGTGCTATAATGCAGCCAATATGACGAGTTTTCCATGAACCGAGGGGGAAATTCCGTTATAAACAAAGGAGAAATAATGCGTAAAATTGGCTTTTTCATGTCTGCAGTCACCGCTGCGGTCCTGGCATCGACCGCTTCGGCAGGAGATTATGAAGTGACCGCGATAGTCGGCGGGGTCGTCCCGGAAGGTAATCTGGAGCTGAGCAAACAAGGGACAATTGGTGCAGCGGTCCAGTTCAACGCGATTTTTGAGAGCATCAAACCCGAGCTCGAAGTTCTCGTTTCACCCGATGTCGATCAGAATAAACCGGCAGTTGACACGACCATTACCCGTATCATGCTCAACGGCGTGCACGAATACGGTCTGCTCGGCACGGCGATTCCGTATATGAAAGCCGGTCTGGGCTATGAAAACATGACCATTCTCCAGTTTGATAACACCGACAGCGTGATGGCCGATGCCGGTCTGGGTTTCAAATTCCCGATCGCCGAAGACGTTGCACTGAAACTCGAAGCACTCTATATGCTCAAATACAACGACGACCGCTGGGATAATAATCTGGCAGGTCTGGCCGGTATCAGCATTGCTTTCGGATCTTCCGAGCCTAAAGCTGCTCCCGAAGCAGAACCGGCACCAGCAGCCGCTACGGCACCGGCCGACAGCGATAGCGACGGTGTCGCCGATGATGCGGACAAATGCCCGGGTACCGCTGCCGGTGTGACCGTCGATGCAAGCGGCTGCCCGCTCGACAGCGACAAAGACGGCGTGGCTGATGCGTCGGACAAATGCCCGAACACACCGGCCGGCGTGACGGTCGATGCGATGGGTTGCCAGCTCGACGGTGACAAAGACGGTGTGGTTGATGCTGCCGACAAGTGCCCGAATACGCCGAAGGGCGCCAGCGTGGACGAGCTGGGCTGTGCGGTCGACTCCGACGGCGACGGCGTCAGCGACCTGAAAGACAACTGCCCGAATACGCC
>JACXUG010000047.1 GCA_014764065.1 Campylobacterales bacterium | reverse complement strand
CGCCGTGATAAACGGCAGATTGATCTCCGTCTCTGTAGAGGAGGAGAGCTCTTTCTTCGCAGTTTCCGCCGCGTCTTTGAGGCGCTGGAGCGCCATCTTATCCGCTTTGAGGTCGATGCCGTTTTCGGACTTAAACTCGCCGGCAAGGTAGTCGACGATACGGTTGTCGAAGTCGTCGCCGCCAAGGAAGGCGTTACCGTCCGTGGAGAGAACCTCGAAGGTTCCTTCCGCGATCTCGAGGGTCGTAACGTCGAACGTACCGCCGCCAAGGTCGTAGACGAGGACGTTCTCTTCGCCTTTTTTATCCAGACCGTAGGCCAGCGCGGACGCCGTCGGTTCGTTGATAATACGCAGGACGTTCAGCCCCGCTATCGTTCCCGCTTCCTTCGTCGCTTTGCGCTGGGCGTCATTGAAGTAGGCCGGGACGGTGATGACCGCGTCGGTGACCGTCTGGCCGAGGTAAGACTCCGCATCCTCTTTCAGTTTGGTGAGGATCTTCGCGGAGATCTCCTGCGGTGTGTACACTTTGCCGGCAACGTCAACGGCAGCCATACCGTTCTTGTCGACGATCTTGTAGGTGACTTTGTCGTGCGCCTCTTTGGCCTTCTCTTCGTTCATCATGAGGCCCATGATACGCTTGACGGAGTAGATCGTCTTCTCCGGGTTTGTGATCGCCTGGCGTTTTGCCGGGTCACCGACGAGGACTTCACCCTTATCCGTAAAGGCAACGACGGAAGGGGTCGTGTTCTTACCCTCTTTGTTCGGGATGATTTTCGCTTCGCCGCCTTCATAGACTGCTACCGCGGAGTTGGTTGTACCAAGGTCAATACCGATTACTTTACTCATAATTATCTTCCTTAATTTTATTTCATAAAATGAAGGGAGCACCTTCATTATTTTGTACAGCATCCGAACAAAGTCCGGACACCTACGCTAACGCTGAGTCTCCTTCGGCAGGAAGCCCGCACGCCTTACGCTCTTGATCACGAATCAGTTCGCGATCACCACCATGGCATCCCGAAGGGTGCGCTCTTTGTATTTGTACCCTTTTTGGAAGGTACTGACGATTTCACCGCTCTCGTGGTCCGGGCTGTCCACCTGCTGTACTGCATGGTGAACGTTCGGGTCGAACGGTTCCTCTTCGCCTACCGCCGTAATGCCGTGTTTTTCCAGGGCGCTGAGGAACTGCCTCATCGTCAGTTCAACGCCCTCTTTCACCTTGGCCAGAAGCTCTGCGGCTTCCATCCCCTCGGCATCGGCAGCCTTGACGGCCATTTCCAGCGAGTCGACGACCGGGATCAGATCCTTCGCGAACTTCTCCTGGGCATATTCGAGCGCCTGGTACTTTTCGCGTTCCAGACGTTTTTTGATATTATCGAAGTCCGCGTGGACCCGTGTATATTTATCTTTGAGCTGGTCCAGTTCCATCTGAACACGTTCAAGGTCAGAACCGACCTCTTCCGCCTCTTCGGAAACCATCTCCTCAATCATTTCTTCATCATTGGGCAAAGTTTCTTCACTGTTTTGCTTGTTTTCTTCTTGAGACATAGCGGCTGTCAGACTCCTTTCTATATGAAATCTGGACAAATTTTACCATATGAGTCTATCTATGTCAAGTATAAATTGTAAAATTAAGATCAATATACTTGAGCCAAATTGACTAAAGTATATTTTTCCCGCACTTCACACCGCTTCAGAGCCCTGCAGGAGGGGAGATGGTACAATTCCGAAAAGAGTAGACCCGCTATGAAAAGGCCGTTTAGATGAGTATTTTTGCTTTGCAATCGCCGGCGGGAGGTTTTCTGGATGAGGATCTCAAGCACTTCAACAAGGAGTTCGACGACTGGTGCGTCCACTTCGAAAGTTTTGAAGACGCCGAACTCATCGCCGGGACACTTGACCGCAGGACAAGCGTGGATATCGTCGAAATCACCCCGCTGAGCTATCCCAAATACTTTTTTCATGATCTGCAGGGCACCATCCACGCGACGCGGCAGGTCTGTGACAATATCATCTGTATCGTCGAACCCTTCATGGGCTCCAACTTCCGCCTGGCCGTCTGCAACCTGAAAACAAAAAAGAGCCGCCTGACGCCGACACGCTACAAAAGCGCTTTGAGCGTGGAAGGCGCCTTTGCGACCTATATGCCGCAAACGTAAACCGACGGATAGTCGTCGCAGCGCTATAATAGTGTTTTAATCTCCCGTACGAAGAGGCCCAACATGCACCGGTTCACCCTGACGCTTATTGTCCTGCTTTCGCTCATTGCCATCCTGTTCGTTCTCCCCTTCACACCGCCAGGCAACCGTTTTATCGCCGGCATGCTGCAAGAGAGGCTCCAGGAAACATTGGCACGGCCCGTTGACGTCACCCGGTTCGACCTCAGCTGGAACCGCTTCACCATACAGATCCTCCTCGACACCGCCGGCAGTATCCGGGCGGAGGGGGAGTATTCGCTCTTTGCACAGACACTCTCCGCCCGCTACCGTGCCGATATCGACGATCTCACTGCACTGAGCGGCCGGAAAATATCGGGAAAACTGCATACCGAAGGGACGGTGGCGGGCAGCCTGCCTCTGCTGGAGATCAACGGGCACACCGACCTCGCCCAAAGCGATACGGCCTACCACCTGCTCCTTTGTGACTTAACGCCCGGAGCGCTCACTACCACCGTCCGCCATGCCCGCTTGGATGAGCTGCTTGCCCTTGCCGGCGAACAGCCCATGGCTTCAGGAAAGCTTGATGCCAACGTGACACTGCACTCCATCGACCCCGCTGCCCTGGACGGCACGGTTGACGCCCGCCTGAGTGGTGGCGTGCTCAACCAGGCCCTAATCCGAAGTGCGTATGGGATACAGCTGCCCGACACCGCCCTAAAGGCAGCGCTGCATGCGCAGCTCAAAAACGACACCGTTACCTATGAGACTAAAACCGATTCCGCGCTGGGCTACCTGCACTCAAACGGTATCGTGACGCCGCAATCCGGTGGAATGGACCTGCGTTACGCCTTTGCGATCCGAGAGCTTGCTCTTTTGCAGGGCTTGACGGGGCGTGCACTGCATGGTCCGGTCACCCTTTCGGGGACAGTGAAAGGTAACGAGACACAGCTCAATGCCACCGCGTTGGGAGAGATTGCGGGGGGCAGGTGCGATTTTAAAGCCGTTTTCAAAGCCTATGCCCCAGTCTCCGCCGATGTGACGGCCGAACATCTCAGACTCTCAAAGCTTCTCACCACCCTCGGTTATCCGGCGATCGCCGATGCCGACGTCACCGGCCGTGCCGTCCTCACGAACCTCCGGCCGGGTGCGATGCAAGGAACGGTCAGCGTCGACATGCAAAAGGGCAAAGCGAATGCCGTCGTACTGACCAAACAGCTGGGCCGTACCTTCCCCGAATCGGCCTTTACGCTCCGCAGCCGAAGCCGTCTCGAAGGCAGCCTTGTCAAAACCGAAGCGGCGTTCGACTCCGATCTTTTCAGCCTCCGTTCCGACACCCTTCAGTACGACGTTGGGCAGATGGAACTCTCCGCCGGCTACACGGCGGACATCCCCGACCTGCGCAGACTCTCCTCCCTGGCGGATCGGCCGCTTCAGGGGTCGGCAAAGATTACCGGGGACCTGACGTACGCTGAGCATCTTCTGCTACATGCAAACAGCAATCTTTTGAAAGGGCAGATCACATCGACGCTCAACGACCGGGTGCTGACCGCAACCTTCAAACAGATCAGCACGGGGCAGGCGATGCATCTGCTCGTGCAGCCCGAAACCTTCGACGCCCGCTTCGACGGGACCCTCGACTACGCGCTTGACACCAAACGCGGTGAATTGAGGGGGACATTCAAAGAGGGCCTCTTTTCCCATAACAATGCCTTCGACCTGCTGCGCCAATACACCAAGGTCGATCTCTACCGCAAACGCTTCGACGGCACGACGCTGGCCCGTCTCGACGATACCAACATCGATGCGGACGCGACACTGCGCTCCGACCTGGCCACACTCGAGACCCGGCATGCGAAGATCGATACCGTAGCACAGACCGTCCGCGCCGACATCACGCTCGAAGCCGCCGGGGCCGTCATCCCCTTCCAGCTCAAAGGCAAGATTGCCCATCCGGGAGTCACCGTCGACACCGGGAAACTGCTTGAAAAAGAGGCCGGGAAACAGGTGCAGCAGCTTTTTGACACCTTTTTCAAATAAAAAAACCCGTTCTCCCCTGCTGTAGGGACTTTTATGTTATGATTTGTTTTCTTAACATCCAATCACATGGTAAAAGGCCGTGAGGAAAGTATCTTAGAGGAATGTGCAACTATGCGGCAATTTGACTTTGACAAACTGAAATACCTCTACGGCACCGTACCGGTTATTCTTGTCATCCATTTTTTCAGCGTCCTTCTTTTCAGCGTCATCATGTGGCACTACGTCGACAACCTCTCCCTGGCCGTCTGGGTCAGTGTCTCCATCATCGTACTACTGTTCCGTTTCTATCATTACCTGCTCTACAGCAACAGTTCCGATGAGGAGCTGCGCGCCCAGAGCACCCTCTGACTGCACCGGTACTGCACCTATGTCCTGATCGGCGGAGGATTGCGGGGAAGTGCCGCGCTGCTACTTTTCCCGCAGCACGAGACCCTCTACCAGATGGTCGTCGTTCTCCTCATCCTCAGCCTGACCGCCAACGAACTGGGCATCATCTCCGCCTCATGGGAGCTGGTCGTCGCCTATGCCCTGCTCTCTTTCGCCCCGATCATTATCCGCCTGGCCTAGATGGAGCCCCCCCTACCAGACCATCGCCTACATCGTCAGCGCCCTGGGCATCCTGCTTATCTTCAGCGCCAAACATTTCGGCGCCGTCATCGACAATGCCATCTACAGCAAATTCGCACTCACCCAGGCCATGTCCGAACTTAAAAACACGCAGGGGCGGCTGGTTTCCCTCCTAGAGAATGCCCCGGTCGGCATCTTTTACTACGACAGCAGCCTACACATTACCGATCTCAATAACCAGATACTCAGGATGCTGCAGCCAACCGAACGCGAATCGCTCATCGGCTATGATCTCAACAGCATTTCGGACAAGCGGATCCTGCCGGTACTGCAGCAGGTGTTCGAAAATGCGCAGGGACGCTATGAAGGGCCGTTTTACTCCTCGTTTTCGGAGGAGTCCTACTATATCAAGCTCTCAACCGTTCCCGTCACCGACAAAAAGCGGATGCACCAGGGGGGGCCGTCTGCTTTGTCAGGGACCTGACCCTGGAAAAAGAGGCTAAAGAGACGATCCGGCAGAACAGCTTTTACGACCCATTGACCAAACTGCCCAACCGCAGCCTCATTACCGACCGGATCAAGCTCTCCATCGAACAGAGCCGTCAGCACCACTTCCGTGCCGCCGTGCTCCTCATCGACCTCGACCGCTACAAACATAATCAATGACGACTATGGTCATCACCGACCTCAAACACAACGAGAATTCGATGATGATCGTCAAAACCATCATCACCATCGCCAAAAGCATGGAGCTGACCGTCGTCGCCGAAGGGGTCGAAACGGATGAGGAGCAAGAGATGCTCAAGGAGCTCGGCTGCGACTACTACCAGGGCTTCCTCTACGAAAAAGCGCTGCCGGCGAAAAAACTCGAAGCGCTTATCAGTACGAAAGCCAGCAGCCTCAAAACCCTTCCTAAGGAGGAACAGCCCCTCCACGTCATAAACACTCCGGACGATCAGGCCTAAGAGCATCCAATATGCAAATGGCATTCATCTTTAGGCGCTTAAATATTTTCTCCGTGCAGGGTTCCCAAGCCCACTTTTAATGGAGTTTGGGAACAATCACCGCATGAATGCGATTGAAACCATTTTCGAATACCACAACAGGACCAAGCACCATCCCAACCGCTATGCAGCATCGTTGGGCTATATGGACTGGGCGACACAGCCCGACCCCTACCGCCGCTTTGACGGGGCGAAAGGGATAACCCTTCCCCTTCCCTCCCCGCGGCCCGAACCGACCTATGCCGCTCTTTTCGCAGGAGTGCCTTCCGAAGCGCTCACGTTGGAAAGCCTCTCCGTCTTGCTGCGGTACAGTCTCGGACTGGCCGCCATCAAATGCATCGGCGGTGACTGCTGGGCGTTGCGCTGCAACGCCTCTAGCGGCAATCTCCATCCCACGGAAGGCTACGTCATCCTCCCGCCGGTTGAGGGGATCAGCACCCAAAGCGTTGTGGCCCACTACGCACCCATGACCCACAGTCTGGAGATCCTGCACGCTTTCGATACGGATTTCTGGTCGGCGCTGCCCGAGGGGTCGCTGCTGATGGGCATCACCTCTATCGTATGGCGAGAAGCATGGAAATACGGCGAGCGGGCCTTCCGCTACACCCAGCTCGATGCCGGTCATGCCCTGCGCGCCGTGCAGGTTTCCGCAGAGCTCAACGGCTGGCATGCCGGCCTTTGCGACGCCTTTGAATCCGACTCCCTCGATACGCTACTGGGGTTAAACCAGCCAAGCCGCTTCCAGCCGAACGAGGAGGAGATCGCCGATGCACTGCTGCTCATCAGCCCCGAAAAAGGCGGTACAGTGCCCGACCTTATCCCGCTGCTCGCTTGTTGCCGTACACTGTATGCAGGAACGGCGAACCGCCTCAGCCCATCCCAGCACCCCTGGGAAGCGATCACCCTCGTCGAAAAGGCCACGGCCGCCGCTGTAAACCTCCCCGCGAAGACAGCATCCCACCCTTTCAGCAGCGCCTGCGGCACCGCTGCCGAAGAGGTCATCCTCACCCGCCGTAGCGCCCAGGCCATGGATTTCGGGCGCACCCATATCAGTTTTGAGGCGTTCACCCAGCTGCTGCACGCGGCGGAGATCAGCTTTGAAGGCTTCGTCCCCGCTGCGTCCCTCATCCTGTTTGTCCATGACGTCGAGACGCTCGATCCGGGCATTTACCTCTACCTCCTGAACGACAGTTACCTGGATACGTTCAGAACATCCATGCGGAACGACTTTCTCTTCCGGCCGGCCGGCGGCCATCTCTACCTGCTCGAAGCAGGCGACTTCCGTCCGCAGTCAAAGTTCATCTCCTGCAGCCAGGATATCGCTTCCGACGGCGCCTTCTCACTGGGTATGCTCTGCGAATTTGCCCCCCAGCTGGTGCGCTTCGGGCCGGGACGCTACAAGAGCCTCTACTGGGAGTGCGGTGCCATCGGCCAGCAGCTCTACCTCGAAGCGACCTCCCTCGGTCTCAGCGCCACGGGGATAGGCTGTTTCCTCGACGACGTCATGCACCGGCTACTGGGACTGGAGGGGAACGATTTCCAGAGCCTCTATCACTTTACCATCGGCCACGCCATCCCCGATCTTCGCCTGCAGACGAAACTTCCCTACAGCAGACGATAGCGCAATATTATCCGTGCTGAGCTACAATTGGAGCATTGATAATCTCATTATGTTTTTCACCGGCCTCTTCCTGGCAGGGGGCATCGCACTGCTACTCTGGCACCTCAAACGCAACAAGAAAGAGGGCCCGGCCAATGTTGCCCTCTATTCGACGATCGAGCAGATCGCCTTCGCCCTCAACGCCACATCGATCCGCTTCGACTTCTCCGAATCCCCGACGATCGAGAACACCGTCAACTACCTGCCCGAAAAAAAAGAACGAAGCCATTCCAGCCTAACGCTCCGCGTCGGCCAGCGTCAGGCAGAAAAGCACCTCTTTCCCCGCCATTTCCAGCGTCTCCGCCGCCTGGGTCAGCGTCAGTCCCGTCGTCAGAATATCATCGACGAGGATAACGCTCTTTTCCGGGAACGGTTTGAGTTCAAACGCACGCGGATGGGTCAGACGGTACTGGAAATCCTGCCCGGAGTAGCGGTGTCCCGAACGGTCGCGCAGCACGGTATGCCGCGGTATCAATGCGTCGGTTTTCATCGCACGCGCCAGGATCGCCGTATGCGAATAGCCGTGACGGACATGATCATCCACCGCAATGACGGCCACCGGTTCCGCCACCTCCAAAGAAGCCGCATACGTAGCAAAGGAGGCAGATGCCATGATCTTGTAAAGGTGACAGCCGATATCGGTATGCTTCGTCAGCAGCAGCGACTCGATCTCATCATATCGGTAAAAGGAGTGTACGGAGAGTTTCCCGGCGATCTTGCGGGTGTGAAGGGAGGGGGCGAGATGTTCCTCTCGGCAGCTCCGGCAAATGCGGCTTAACGACCACGATTCGCAGAGCAGGCATTTCATTTCATTTACGCCAAAGGAGCAAAGCCCCTTTGCCTACGTTAACACTGAGTTTGCTTCGGCAGCAGGCGCCCTGGAGGAAGTGCCCTTGGGGTGACCGCGTGCTATTCGCACTTTGTAGCCAGACCATTTTGTATTACTCCATTTTGAGGACGGACATGAAGGCCTCCTGCGGCAACTGCACCTTGCCGATCGCCTTCATCCGTTTCTTACCGGCTTTCTGCTTCTCGAGCAGCTTGCGTTTACGGGTGATGTCACCACCGTAACACTTCGCCGTGACGTTCTTGCCCATCGACTTGACGGTTTCGCGGGCAATAACTTTGTTGCCAACGGAAGCCTGTACCGCCACTTCGAAGAGCTGGCGGGGGATGAGCTCTTTCATGCTCTTGACGAGTGCTCGGCCGCGCTGCTCCGCCTGTTCACGCGGGACGATGACCGAAAGGGCGTCGACGACGTCGCCGGCAACCCGTACGTCAAGCTTGACGAGGTCACCCTCTCTGAAGTCGATCGGTTCATAGTCGAAACTCGCGTACCCTTTGGAGATGGACTTGAGCTTGTCGTAGAAGTCGACGACGATCTCGTTCATCGGCACGGAGTACTCCAGCAGAACGCGCTCCTCGTTGAGGTAGTCCATCTTCTCCTGCATGCCGCGCTTGGCGACCAGCAGGTTCATGATATTGCCAAGGTACTCCGACGGGGTGATGACCGTCGCCTTGACATAGGGCTCCTCGATGCGTTCGATATGGTTCACCGGCGGCAGTTCGGAAGGGTTGTGCACTTCGATCTGCGAACCGTCCGTCAAAAAGACGTCATAGACGACCGAAGGCGCCGTCGCGATCAAGTCCATGTCAAATTCGCGTTCCAGACGCTCCTTGACGACCTCCATGTGCAGCATGCCCAGGAAACCGACGCGGAAACCGAACCCGAGCGCAACGGAGGTTTCCGGTTCGTAGCTGAGCGATGAGTCGTTGAGACGCAGTTTGTCCAGCGCATCGCGCAGATCCTCGAACTTGTCCGTATCGATGGGGTAAAGCCCCGCGAAAACAAAGGGCTTGGCCGGTTCATAATCGCCGACCGGCTCGGCCGCGGGCCTTTTTGCATCGGTGATTGTATCGCCGACGTTCAGGCTGCCGACATCTTTGAGGCCGAGCACGACAATACCGATCTCGCCGCTGTCGATCGACTCGGTCTTCATCTTCTTGAGCGGGTGCGGGTACATGAGGTCGAGGACCTCGTGCTGTTCGTTGTTACTCATCAGCTTGACGATCTGCTTTTTGCGGATATTGCCGTCGAAAACACGTACCAGCGCCAGCGCGCCGAGATAGGGGTCAAACCAGCTGTCGTAGATAATCGCTTTCGTCGGCGCATCCGGGTCGCCCACCGGGGCAGGGATGCGGTCGACGATGGCATCGACAAGCTCTCGGATGCCTACGCCCGTTTTAGCAGAGACCATCAATGCGTCCGTGGCATCGATCCCGATACTCGTTTCGATCTCTTCGGCGACCCGTTCCGGATCGGCGGCGGGAAGGTCGATCTTGTTAATGACCGGGAGCAGTTCAAGTTCATTTTCCATGGCAAGGTAGACGTTGGCGATGGTCTGCGCCTCGACCCCCTGTGCCGCGTCAACGATCAGCAGCGCCCCGTCGGAAGAGGCCAGTGACTTGCTGACTTCGTAACTAAAATCGACGTGGCCCGGGGTGTCAATGAGGTTCAGGACGTAGTGCTCGCCGTCCTTGACGTAATCGAGCCGGACGCTCTGCGCTTTGATGGTGATACCGCGCTCCTGCTCAATGTCCATCGTGTCCATCATCTGCGATTTGAGTTCGCGCTCCGTGACGGAACCGCACTCCTGGATGATCCGGTCGGCCAGGGTACTTTTACCGTGGTCGATGTGGGCAATGATAGAGAAGTTGCGAATATGTTTGAGATCCATATATTCCTCATGCTTTCACTGTAAACAAATCAGTGCGGTTTAGCTGCACGTGGGCCCGCTGCCGAAGCGAACTCATCGTTAGCGCAGTATCAGGGGGTTTACTCCTGGTACGCTATGCAAAAAGCGAGTTAACGCTTTCGTTATGGTAAACACGGCGGATGACTTCGCCGAAGAGCGGTGCTACGGTCAGAACCTTGATGTTCGGGTGCGCTTTGGTCGCCAGGGAGTTGGAGATGATCAGCTCATCGAGTTCGCCCTTGTCAAGGTTCTCGTAGGCTTTGCCGCTTAGAACCCCATGCGTCGCACAGGCCATGACGGAGGTCGCGCCCTTGGCTTTGAGCGCCGCCGCCGCTTTGACCATCGTACCGGCCGTATCGACCATGTCGTCGATCATAATGACATCCTTGCCCTCGACGTCGCCGATGATGTTCATGACTTCGGCCACGTTCGCCATTTCGCGGCGTTTGTCGACGATGACCATCTCCAGGCCCAGTTTCTCCGCGAAGTAGCGCGCCCGCGCGACCCCGCCGATGTCCGGGCTGGCGATAATCGGGTTTGGGAGGTTCTTCTCCTTGATGTACTGCTGGAAGATGATGGAGCCGTAGAGGTTGTCAACAGGGATGTCGAAGAAGCCCTGGATCTGGCCCGCGTGCAGGTCGATGGTGACGAGGCGGTCGATGCCCGCGGTCTGGTAGAGGTTCGCCACGAGTTTCGCGCTGATGGGGACGCGCGGTGCCGCTTTACGGTCCTGGCGTGCGTAGCCGAAATACGGAATGACCGCTGTGATGGAGCTCGTGGAGGAGCGGCGGAGCGCATCCGTCATGATGAGCAGCTCCATCAGGTTGTCGTTGGACGGGGCTCCCGTTGACTGGATGATGAACACGTCGCGCCCGCGGACACTCTCTGCAATCTGAACGGAAATCTCCCCGTCGCTGAAACGTTTGATGTCCGCTTTGGCTAGGGGAACGTCGAGGTATCTGCAGACCTCTTGCGCAAACTCTTCGCTGGCACTCCCGGCAAAAATCTTGTAACCGCGCATCGCACTTCTCCACATTGAAATCCGGTCTGTCCCGACACCCCAAGCAGAGTCTCCGGCCATACCTGTTTTAAGTATGAAATTATAGCGTGCGCTGCTTAGCAGGGAGTAAAACAGCCGCCGTTATACAGGGAGGCCGAATTTCTGTGTCACGAGTTCGCCCTCGTCGTTGAAAAAGAGGTAGTAGAGAAAGTCTTTTTTGACCGGCTGGCCCGCCAGGTAGCGCAGGGCCAGGTTCGCCTGCAGCGAGGCGATATGCATCACGATCGGTGCGGCGATCCCTGCCGGATCTTTGAGCGTGATCTTGAAAACGTCGTTGAAAGAGGAGCGGTCGAAGAAACAGACCTGCCCGTGAAACGCTTCGACCGAACCGTAGACCCACGGCGTGTTGTGGATCTTGGCGTATTCGTTGATCTGCCCCCGTGTCGGCAGGTTGTCCGTCGCGTCGAGGATCAGGTCGACCTCGATCCCTTTTTTTGCGAAGGCGTTGAAGTCGCACTCGTGGGCATACGCTTTCGTATAGGGGCAGCGGGCCTCGACGATGCCGGCATTGACGACGGCTTTGTTCTTCCCTTCGTCGCCCGTCTTGAAAGCGATCTGGCGGTGAATGTTGTGCACGCTCACCTCGTCGAAATCCACGATATGGATCTCCCCGATTCCCGTCGCCCCCAGGGCAAACGCGAGCGAACTCCCCAGGCCGCCGCTTCCGATGATGGCGATCCGCTTTGCCTGCAGCGACTGCTGGACCTCTTCCCCCCAGAGTTTGATCTGACGATGGAAATAGTGCATCATGATCCGCACCTCCTCAAATAACTAATCGCACTGTAACATTAAAAAGTTTAGGACACGTCTAGAATCCCTGCACGCTTCTCAAAGTGTGTTTGAAGCATAAGATTTTCTTTGTTTTCGTTGCAGGCCTAGCCGTAGTTAGGTCAAAACGAAAACGGAGGAAAGATCGTGCTTCAAAAACCCTCCCGCAGGGCGCTGCAGAGAAAAGCCATACTCGGCGTTGCCGCTTTTCGACTTAGCGATGGCCAGGCCTTCAAAGCGTCGCCTTGATTATGACTTTCTCTGCCGCGCTGAGATCGTACATGGTTTTTAGAGGTGTCCTTTAATAACTTTTTGATAAATTCACCCGGACCGTCCTATTTTAGGCAGCCCGAACGGCCAAAAGGGACAAAAGCCGCTATAATATGCCCACAAAATTGCAGGAGGAAGCGTGCTCGCCTTTATCGACAAGACCATCATCCCCTTTGTGACCCGGAGCAACGACCAGCCGCTGCTG
>JACXUG010000005.1 GCA_014764065.1 Campylobacterales bacterium | reverse complement strand
TGGCAGACCGGTCCGCTGGTCGCGACCGTGCTCGACATCGTGCATAACGGGATGGATATCGCCATCCTCGACGTTTCGGCCGAAGCACACATGCCCGATACGCTGGCCATGCCGTACCGCGCCGAGGTGCGCGGCGCCGCGGAGACCGGAGAGAAACCCTATACCTACCGTCTCGGCGGCAATACCTGCCTGGCGGGGGACATCATGGGGGATTACGCCTTCGATGCACCGCTGCAGGTCGGGGACCAGATCGTCTTCGAGGACCAGATCCATTACACCTTCGTCAAAAATACGACCTTCAACGGTGTGCAGCTCCCCACCCTGGCGATCCTGCGTCAAAACGGGGAGATGGAGATTGTCAAGCGGTTCGGGTACGAGACCTACCGTGACCGCCTCTCCTGAGACGACGAAGAGTGCCTAGAGCCTGCTGATATAAGGCTCGCCCTCTTTTTGCAGCATGCGCTCTAGCTCTTCTTCGGTCCGGTTCAGTGTTACGCGGTAGATCTCGGGGGCGATCCGTATGAATGCCGTGACGATCTCGGGGTTGAAGCGGGTGCCGGCGTGGCTTTTGAGGTAGGCGAGGGACGCGTCGAGCGCCATAGGCTCTTTATAGGGCGCCGTGAGCCCATGGCGTCAAAGACGTAGGCCACGCTGAAGATACGCGTCTCGAGCGGAATCGCACTGCCGCGCAGCCCCTTGGGTTAGCCGCTGCCGTCATACTTTTGTGGTGACCGGCGATGACTCTCCCGGCCTTGGAAAGCCAGGTGACAGGCCTGCCGAAAGGATTCTTGATCTCGGCCGGACCCGTGGCAATGCGGAGATAGGGGGTGCCGCCGCGTTCAACCAGCGATAAATCCTTCTTCCCTCTCCCCGGCAGGTGCGGCAGCGGTGTATCCTCTTTCAGCGCGGTCCAACTTTGGGATGCAAAAGCGTGGAGCAGACGGCCCTTCCCGCCATAGGCCTCGAGGTAGGGGATCTGCATCTGTTGCAGCACTTCGCCCATCTCTTCACTGACCGTTTCGGACTCCTCCGTCGAGAGGTGTACGCGTACCTCTGTCATGACATCTGCAAAGCGCTGATTGACATAATCTTCGAGGCGTGAATGGTGTTGCTGATAGACGGCGGCGAGCATCAAAGCGATCACGATCAGATAGGCGACAGCGATACGCAGGGCGAATGAGAGGAGCACGGCTACCTCCCGGAAGGTGTTCTACCGTCTATTGCAACCAAATCGGCATAAGGAACCCGGAGGACTCCCTAGGGAAGGGCGACGACGTAGATCTGGCCTTTGCGGTAGAGATAGATGCGCTTGAGCTTGCCTTCGGCACTGCTGCGTGCTTTTTGCAGGGAGGTCAGATCTGTGACAGGGGTATTCTCGAGCTGGACGATGATGTCGCCGGGACGGACCCCCTGCATCGCCGCTTCGCTGTCGCCATCCACGTCGGTGACCAAAACCCCCTCGACGTCGTCGGGAATCCGCAGGCGGTAACGCTGCTGCGGATCGAGGTTCTGCAAGCTGACCCCTTCGAAAACGGCGTCGGAGCCGTTCACGGCCTGCTCTCCCAGATCGGTCAGATTGACGGAGACCGTATCGGTCCTACCGTCGCGCTCATAGGTGATCTTGATGCGACTGCCGGGGCGGTACATCCCGATCATGTTTTTGAGATCGGCGGCGTTGCTGACGGTGCGGTCGTCGACGGCAACAATGAGGTCGCCGCGTTTCAGGCCGGCTTTCTGGGCCGGGGAGTCGACAACGATATCGTTGAGCAGGGCGCCGTTTTCGTGCGCGTAAAGAGACTGGAGCTCCTTCGTGAGGTCTCCGATACTGACGCCGAGATAGCCCCGCGTGACGCTCCCGTCCTCGATCAGCTTCTTGGCGATGCTTTTGACCATATCGACTTCGATGGCAAAGCCGATACCGTTGTTGCCGCCGCTGCGGGTGATGATGGCGGAGTTGATCCCGATCAGCGCCCCGCGGCTGTCGATCAGCGCGCCCCCCGAGTTCCCGGGATTGATTGAAGCATCCGTCTGGATGAAGTTCTCGTACTCGTTGATCCCGATCCCGTTTTTGTGCTGGGCGGAAACGATCCCCTGCGAGACGCTGAGACCGACACCGAAGGGGTTGCCGATCGCAAAGACGATATCCCCGATTTTCAGTTCGGCGGAGCTGCCCATCCGTATCGGCGTGAGCCCCTCGGCTTCGATACGGATCACGGCGATGTCGGATTTGGGGTCGCTCCCGACGAGCTTGGCGCGGTACTCTTTTTGCGCACCGGGCAGTTTGACCATGATGCTGTCGGCATCTTCGACGACGTGGTTATTCGTCACGATGTAGCCGTCGCTGGTGACGATGACGCCGGAGCCTAGGCTCTGGCGGTGGGGGTTGGGATTGAACTTCCAGCCGAAAAACTGTTCAAAGAAGGGGTGTATCTGCTCCATGTATTTTTGCGACCGTGCCTGTTTGGAGGAGATATAGACGATAGAGTCTTTCGCCTTGTCGATGGCCGCACTGAAAGAGAGGACCGCATTGGGGGCGTTGGGCATGACCCGTTCATTCAGCGGGGGCATTTCGTCAAAGGTGACGGCAGCCGCCTGCAGGGTCAGGAAGGCCGAAAGAATCGAACTGATAAGCATAAATTTTCTGGGCATCAATCATCCTTTGAATATGGAATTGTCCCAGTATAAAACGTACGGTTTAATCGCGTGTAAACGGCAGACTATTCGTAACGGAAGAGGTCGGACTCGCTGTAGGTGGAGTCTTCAGAGATGTAGGCCCCGGGGTGATCTTTAAGGATCTTTTTCGCTTCCTGGGGGCACGTACATTTTCCCAGAAGCTCCTCATACTCGACAGGTCCGCTCGAAAGCGTGACTTTTTGCGTTGCTTGATGATATAGATATGTTGTGGGGGGTGTCTTTTCCCATCGGTCGACCCTGAAAGTTTTTGTATGACTAAATTCTATATAAGAAAGTGTCAATAATATATCACAAATAATTATGAATTGGATACGCTGTTTTCCGAGAGCTGAAGGGCGGTGTCGACGGCATTGCGGTAGCTGTTCAGGCGCGCTTTTCCGCGGTAGGCGATGTCGAAGGCGGTACCGTGGTCGACGGAGGTACGGACGATGGGAAGGTTGAGCGAGATATTGACGCTCTCGTCGAAATAGAGGGCCTTTAGGGGGGCGAGACCCTGGTCGTGGTACATCGCCACGATATGGCGGTGGGCGGCGCGAAAGGTCGGCGTAAAGGCGGCATCGGGGACAACGGGTCCGAAGAAAGGGCGTCCGTCGCATTTCAGCCCCTCGGCCTCCAGCGTATCGTTGGCGATGGTGATGGCCGCTTCGATCTCACGCTCCTCGTCCCCGAGTACCCCGTTGTCGCCGGCATGGGGGTTGAGGCCGAGCACGGCGATGTCGTCAAAACCGGTGGCACGGTAGAGGTCGAGGAGGAACCGGGCCAGGGCATTGCGTTCAATCTTTGCAGGGACCTCTTTGAGCGGAATGTGCTCGGTGTAAAGCGCCACGTAGAGCTGGTGGCATCCCAGCATCATGATCGCCTCTTTGCCGAAATGGTTCCGGAGCAGTTCGGTATGCCCCTTGTAGGCGATGCCGGCCTGCATCCACGCCTCTTTATGGATAGGGAGGGTGACAAGGGCATCCGTTTCGCCGGCTTCGGTGAGGGCGATCGCCTTCATAAAGGAGGCGTGGCTGTAGTGGCCTGCCTCCGGGGAGACGCAGCCGGGTTCGATCACAATGGGTTGCTCCAGCGCGATCATGTCAAAATCGTCGGGGATGTGCATGCCCAGTAGCGATGCGGCCTGTTCCATCACCTCGGGGTCGACACAGTACAGCGGCAGGCAGTAGTCGGCGATCTGCGGGTGGGCCCGCAGGGCGATCTCGGGACCGACACCGTTAGGGTCGCCGATGCTGATGGCGAGGCGCGGCAGGCTCATCGGACGAGCAGCGCTTTCATGTCGCGGACGGCGGCACCGAGTCCCGTGAAGACGGAGCGCGCGACGATGCTTTGACCGATGTTGAGTTCAACGATCTCCGCGATGGCGGTGATGGCATGCAGGTTATGGTAGTTTAAGCCGTGGCCTGCCGCGACTTCCAGGCCGATGACATGGGCATGTTCCGCGCTCTGGCGGAGGGCATCGACGGCGGCTTCAAGCCGCTGCTGCAGTTCATCGCGCGGCAGTTCGAGCTCGGGGATGCTGTGGCGCGTATAGGGCAGCGCGGTGTTGAGCATCGCAAAGAGGTTGGCATAGGTACCGGTGTGCAGCTCGACCATCTCCGCTTCGAGCGCCTTGGACTGCTCCATGATATGCGCGGAGGGGTCGACGAAGAGCGAAACGGCGATGCCGGCGTCATGCAGCTGGTCAATGGCGTCGGAGACGGCGGTGCTCTGCCCGATGACATCCAAACCGCCTTCGGTCGTGACCTCCTTGCGGTTCTCCGGGACGAGGGTGGCGCGGTGGGGGCGCAGTTCGCAGACGATATCGATAATGGACTGGTTGATGGAACACTCCAGGTTGACCGGGAGCGGGGAGGAGACGATGATCTTCTGGGCATCCTCGTCATTGATATGGCGGCGGTCTTCGCGAAGGTGGATGGTGATCTGGTCTGCACCGTTCTGTGCACAGAGGGCCAGCGCCATCAGCGGATCGGGGTCGTTGATGCGGCGCGCCTCGCGCAGGACGGCGATGTGGTCGATATTGACGCCGAGCTGAATCGGCCGGTGCTCCTGGGGCATGAAACTCCTTCTCTCCTCTTCATACATGCATCAAATTGTACCTGAAATAACGGATAAAATCGGTTAGAGGCGAAAAAGGGACGGCAGGCGACTGAATTGGGCACAAAAGGGGACTAAACAACTACTGTACCAATATCAGCCTGGAAAATTTCAATACCTACATGACCAGTCCCTATATTCACCACATCACCGGTAACTCCAGCGTCACCCTCGTGACAGCGGACGGGGAGGGGGATTCGTCGTCTTCGATTTCAATCTGCTCAAACTGCTCGAAGCGCTGCGCCTGATCGAGCACAACTCCCGGTTTGAACGTTCTAAACTGATCGTGTATGCCCTGGGCGGGAGCACCCTGGTCTCCGTGTCGCTTTTTCTGATCCTCTACGGTGCCTATACCTTCGCGTATCTCTTCTTCCTAACCGCTGACGCCATGTTGCACGAAGTCTTCAAGGCCATCATCGCTATCACACTGGGAGATTATACGGGGATGGGGTACGGTTTCCTGCTGCTGCTCGGTGTCACGCTGATGATCGTTGGTCTGGGGGTATTCGATTACCTGACGCACCGTAAACCGTCAGACGGGGAGGAGTGAGTTCACCCCTCGCGTTTGCGGTAGAACTCGGCTTTGAAGTCGCTCCAGCGTCCATCCAGGATTGCTTCACGCGCCTCGCGCATCAGGTTGAGGTAGTAGTGGAGGTTGTGGATGGAGGCGAGCCGGAAGTAGGTGAGTTCCTTTGCACGGTAGAGGTGGTTCAGGTAGGCGCGGCTGTAACGGCGGCAGGTGTAACAGTCGCATTCGGGATCCACGGGCGCCTCGTCTAGCTTGTAGCGTGCCGCCTTGATGTTGATCTTCCCGAAGCTGGTGAAGAGTGTCGCGTTGCGGGCGTTGCGCGTCGGCATGACGCAGTCGAACATGTCGACGCCGCGGTCGATGTTCTCGATCAGGTCCTCGGGGGTGCCGACGCCCATGAGGTAGCGGGGCTTGTCCGTCGGCATGAACTGAATGGTGTGTGCAACGGTGTCGTACATATCCTCGTTGCTCTCCCCGACGGAGAGTCCGCCGATGGCGAAACCGTCGTAGTCGAGTGCACAGAGTTCGGTCGCGGATTTGGCGCGGAACTCCTTGTCGATTCCACCCTGAATGATGGCGAAGATGTTCTGGTTGACGCCGATGCCCTCTTTTTGTTTTTGGCGGTGGTAGTCGATGGACTGCTGTGCCCACTGGGTCGTACGGTCGATGGAGAGGGCGATGCGCTCGCGCGTGGCGGGCAGGGCGACGAGGTCATCGAGGATCATCATGATGTCGCTGCCGAGGTTGTACTGGATGTCCAGCACCTTTTCGGGGGTGAAGTAGTGCTTGGAGCCGTCGATGTGGCTGCGGAACTCGATGCCGTTCTCATCTGCCTTGGAGATGTCGCTGAGACTGAAGGCCTGGAAGCCGCCGCTGTCGGTCAGAAAGCTGTTTGGGTAGGTCGTGAACTTGTGCAGTCCGCCGAGTTTGGCGACGCTGTCGTCCCCCGGGCGCAGGTGCATGTGGTAGGTGTTTGCGAGGATGATTTTGGCGCCTAAAAGTTCGGCCATATCCTGCATGTCGAGCGCTTTGACGCTGCCGACCGTTCCCACAGGCATGAATACCGGGGTCTGGATGGTGGAGTGGGCCGTTTCAATGGTGGCGGCGCGCGCGTTGCCGCTGGTCGCTTCGAGGGTAAATGTCATGGGCTTCTCTATGAAAATGAGGTGCGGAATTGTAACGCAATGCCCCTAAACACGCAGTTATGCTACAATGTCTGCCGATAATTTAAAGGGTACGCCATGCTCCATCCCGGCGACGCCCTTGCAGCGCTGAAGAAAGAAGGTATTCGCACGGCCCCGGGTCTCTGCCTGCGCCGTGACACAGGACCATGAAAAAAATTCTCATCATCACGGATTGCACGATCGGCGAACGTCTCGTCGAGCGGGCCATCGAAGCGTACTCCAAAGACAATCTCTACTATGTCATCCAGATGAAGGATCGTCAGTACGAGAAGGCCGGTCCGGACCGGTTCAAGTTCTTCACCTTCGATCCGACAAGCCGCTACAAGCTCAGCAACGTGCTGAAGATGGACTTCGTGCAGATCATGCTGGTGATGAGCAGCCGCCTGGACGCCGTCAACACCCTGGAGAACATCCGGGCGGAGAAGCCGTCGGTGCGCGTCATTATGCTGGACAAGTGGGACCTCAAGATCGACGACCCGAATACCCTGACCATCGACGTCAACGACCAGCTCTCCGCCCGCCTCATCGACTACCTCCCCAATGTCCCCGTGATTGCCCAGAACGTCGGCATGGGGGAGGGTGAGGTGATGGAGGTGCTGGTCCCCTTCGGCAGCGCCTACGTCTACCGCCATGTCGGGGCGATCGAACAGTCGCAGTGGCGCATCGCCGGCATCTACCGTGACCAGCGTCTTATCCTGCCCACGGAGCGCACACTGATCCACCCAAACGACCTGCTGCTGCTCGTCGGCGAACCGGACGTCCTTATCTCCATCTACCGTTCGTTTAAACGGGAGCTTGGACACTTCCCTGCACCCTACGGCAGCACCATCTATCTCTTCTTCGACATGGATGTCGACCGGGCCGAGGATATCGTCCCGATGCTGCGCAAAACCATCTTTGTCCAGAAACGCCTCCGTCGCAAACTCTATATCCGCGTCACCAATCCGGGCGATCTGGATGCTCTGCGTGAAATCAAGCAGCTGCGCTCACCCGAGGTGGAGGTGATGATCGATTATGACCGCAAAGGCGAGGCCTACCTTCTTAGCAACGACAAACGCCATTTCCATGCAGGGTTTATCGTCGTGTCGCGCAAGCTCTTCGACACCGACGCCGTCCGCAAAGTGCTTTACGAGCTCAAGGTCCCGGTGCTGAAAATGGCGTCGGGGCAGATGCACAACGTCAAGCGCGCGGTCATGCTGCTCTCCAAATCAGAGGACGTCGAGAAGATCACGACGACGATGTTCGACATGGCGTCGCAGATGGAGTGGATGATCGAGCTGGTGGAGTATCAGCAAGACGAGAATGACTTCAAAGAACAGGTGGAGCAGTACTACCAGAACCTCTCGGCGATCTTCTCGCAGTCCGTCTCCATCCGCAAAAGTACGGACAACCCGCTGCGCATCCTGAAAAAAGAGGACCGTTTCGTGCAGTGCATCCCCTTTTCAGAGACCGTCATGCAGCGGCCATTCCTCTCTCTTTTCTCCACGGATCTGCAGGGACTCTCATTCCACCTGGACCATTCCCACCAGCTTTTCATCCCAGTCCTCTAGGAAGCACGCCGCTTCAAGATGGGTGTAAGCATCATTTAAGTATTATAAGTCACTCATTTTTTTTCGGATAGAGAATGACCGTAGACATCGATCTCAAAAAGACTATTGACACCTCCTACAAGATCTATATCGACGCGCTGCCTGCGCTCACCTTTGACAAAAAAGTCGCCGTCGTCACGAACCCGACGGTCTCCGGGCTGCACCTGGACTACCTGCTCGAACGCCTTAAAGCTCCGGCGGTGGAAGTGATCACGCTTCCCGACGGGGAGCAGTACAAGAACTGGGAGAGCATCGAGAGGGTGCTCGGCGCGCTTTTCGAGGCACGTTTCAACCGCAGTTCCGTCCTCATTGCCTTCGGCGGCGGCGTCATCGGCGATATGACCGGGTTCGCCGCCAGCATCTTCCAGCGCGGCATCGATTTTATCCAGATCCCCACGACGCTGCTCTCCCAGGTCGATGCCAGCGTCGGCGGCAAAACCGGGATCAACAACCGCTACGGCAAGAATCTTGTCGGTGCTTTCCACCAACCCATCGCGGTCTACGCGGACCCGCACTTCCTGAAAACCCTTCCGCCGCGCGAATTCGCCGCGGGTGTCGCGGAGATCGTCAAGATGGCGGTCACCTTCGATGCCGACTTTTTTGCATGGCTGGAGAGTGCAGACCTCTCCCGCCCCGAACAGCTCGCCCAAGCGGTGGCGCGTTCGGTTCAGACAAAGGCGTCCGTGGTTGCCAAGGACGAGAAGGAGCGCGGGCTGCGCGCGGCGCTGAACTACGGCCACACCTTCGGCCACGTCATCGAGAACGAGACGAGCTATACGACCTACCTGCACGGCGAGACCGTTGCCATCGGCATGGTGATGGCCAACCGGCTGGCGGTTGAACTGGGCCTGATGGACGCGGACGAAGCGGAACGGGTCGAGCGGCTGCTGCAGCGCTACGATCTGCCGGTAGGCTACGCCATTGCCGACGTCGAGGCGTTCTACGAAGCGTTCTTCCTCGACAAAAAGAGCGGTGACAACAGCATCACCTTCATTCTGCCCAACCACCTGGGCGGCGTCGTGACGCCCAACGACATCGCCCGCGACACGGTGCTGAAAATCCTGCGCGGCTTTGCAGGGGATGCCCAATGATCAAGCGCATCGCCGGAACGCTTTTCTTTTTGGCGACACTGCTGCTTGCCGCATTGCCGGCGTCGGCGGCAGATGCACCGGCGCAGAAAACATCGAAACAGGGGCGTGCCGTTACCTGGAGCAGCGCCGTTGACGCGTATGCGCTCCGCCATGTCCTGCAGGAGCGTCTGGCCCAGATCGATGTGGCGCTGCAGAACCCGGAGACCTCGGGCAAGGCCGACGTCCTCCGCCGCCTGGAGCGCGAGCGCGATCGCCTGAAGACGGAACTGGGGCGTATCAATACAGGCTCGGTAGCTGTCGTCGAATACTACGTCCAGCCCACGGGCGAACAGCTCTCCATCCATACCGACATGTATCGACGGTATGAATCGAAGTCGGCCGAGCTGGAAACGCTCAAATCCGATCTCCAGATCAAGCAGAAAAGCCTCAACGCGCTCCTGGGGACGGCGCGGGACTCCGCCGAAGTGCAGCAGTCCCTCAAGGTGGCCACCTTCGCCCTGGAGACGCTCAACCGCATCGAGCAGCGCATCGCCCATCTCTCCGATGCACGTCTGACCCGCATAAACGACCTGCGGAAGCAGGAGTCCGAGCTGCGGGACGAACTGGACAAAAGCAATATCTGGCAGAAGAGCTATACGGCGTACCTGACCTACCAGGATGTCAAGAAGGATCTTGCGGTGCTGCAGGAGCAGATCGATGCTATCGACCGTTCCGACGATGCCAATGCCCGGACGGAGCAGCGCGACGCCCTGCTGGCGAAGCAGAAGATCATGAGCGACCAGCTCTCTCTGCTGCAGTCGCACTCCGCCTCCCCGTTTGCGGACCTGCTCAAACCCGAAGAGATCGAGACCGCGCCGGAGATCACCAACCCCATCGATATTTTCGCCGGGGTCTCCTACAACAAGAAGGTGCGCGAACAGCTCAACGAATACATCAAGCGCGGCGACGAGCTCAAGCGCTACCTGCGGCTCCTGCTGGACGAACGCCAGCTTTTGGTGAGCCTGGCAGACGTCGACGAGAGTGAGGACTACGTTAAGAAGATCGCCAGCCTCGACTCCATGACGGACAAATACCAGACCGCCTACTCGACGCTGCAGGATACGGCGGACGTCTACGCCAAGCGCGTCGAGGAGATCGAGCTCAAGATCAACAAGGCGATCGAGGAGCAGCTCTTCAAACTGGCCAATATCGGCGGCATCATCCTCTTCCTGCTCATCATCTTCTTTATCATGAAGCAGATCGCGAAGAGGTACATCAGCGACAACGAACGTTTCTACATGGCGAACAAGGTTATCACCTTCGCCAACGTCTCGCTGATCCTCCTAGTCCTGCTCTTCAACTATATCGAGAACGTCAGCTACGTCGTCACCGTGCTCGGGTTCGCTTCCGCCGGTATCGCCATTGCGATGAAGGACTGGTTTATGAGCATGCTCGGCTGGCTCGTCATCGTCTTCGGCGGTTCCATCCACGTCGGTGACAGGGTCCGCGTCGACAAGGACGGCAAGCAGTATGTCGGGGATGTCCTCGATATTTCGCTCCTGCGGATCACAATCCTCGAGGACATTACGCTCACGACCTACATGCACAACCGCCGTGCGGGCCGGGTCATCTTCATCCCGAACAACTACATCTTCACGGAGATGATCGCCAACTACACCCACGTCTCGCTCAAGACAGTCTGGGACGGGATCGACATCACCGTCACCTTCGATTCGAACCACAAGAAGGCGCAGCTCATCGCCAAAGAGATCACGCGCAAATTTGCCAAAGGGTATACGGATATCACCCGCAACCAGCTCAACAAGCTGCGCAGCCGCTATAACCTCAAAAATACGAACGTAGAGCCGCGCATCTACGCTTTCGCGGAGGAGAACGGCATACGCATCAGCGCCTGGTACCTCACCAACGCCTACGCAACCCTGACGCTGCGCAGTACGATCTCCATGGAGATCCTCGATGCCTACGGCAAAGAAGAGGACATTACCATCGCCTATCCGACACAGCGTCTGCATCTGCAGAACGAACCGTTGCCGCAGCCGAGGTCCCTGCCGGAAGAGGGCGAGCCGGTATGAAGCCCAAAGTCTACTTCAAAACCTTCGGCTGCCGCACCAACGTCTTCGATACGCAGGTGATGATGGGGCGGCTGCGCGACTTCGAAGTGACGGAGGATGAATCGGCTGCGGATATCGTCGTTGTCAACTCCTGTACGGTCACCAACGGGGCCGACACGGGCGTGCGGGGCTACATCAACGCCCAGGAGCGTGCGGGACGGACCGTCATGCTGACGGGGTGTGGGGCGCATACCAAGGGTGAATCCCTCTTTGAAAAAGGGAAGGTCCAGGGGGTTTTCGGGCAGTCCGAGAAGGCGAAGATCAATGAACTGCTGCAGCGCAAGACCCGCTTCTACGAACTGGGCGACCTGGAGTTCATCGACAACAACGTCGTCGAGCAGTTTGTCGGCAAAAGCCGTGCCTTCATCAAGATCCAGGAGGGGTGCAGCTTCCGCTGCAGCTACTGCATCATCCCCTTCGTGCGCGGCGATGCCCGCAGTGTGGACGAGCAGGTGATCCTGGAACAGGTCGGCAAGCTGGCCGCGAACGGTTTCGGCGAGTTCATCCTGACGGGGACGAACATCGGCAGCTACGGGCAGGGTGAGAACCGCTCCATCGCCACGCTGCTGCAGAAGATGAGCCTGATCCGCGGCGTACGGCGTATACGCCTGGGATCGCTCGAGCCCGTGCAGATCACCGACGCGTTCAAGGAGCTCCTGGACGAGCCGTGGTTGGAACGGCACCTCCATATCGCCCTGCAGCACACCTCGAAGGAGATGCTCAAACTGATGAACCGCCGCAACAAGTTCGACGAGGACCTGAAGCTCTTTTCCGAACTGGCGGCAAAGGGGTTCGCGCTGGGCACGGACTTCATCGTCGGGCACCCCGGCGAGACGATGGAGCGCTGGGACGAGGCGTGGAGACACCTGCAGCAGCTGCCGCTGACACACGTGCACGCCTTTACCTACTCCAAGCGCGACGGCACACCCTCTGCGGCGATGAAACCAGAGATCAGCGGGGGCGTCGCCAAGGAACGGCTCGCACAGCTGACGGCCCTGGTGGACGCCAACAACCTCGCGTTCCGACGCAATCACTGCACGGACCTGGACGTGCTCGTCGAGTCCGTGACGGAAGAGGGCCGCTACCAGGGGTATGACCAGTACTACAACAAGATCCTTATCGACAGCGAGGCCGATCTCGAGGGTAACTGGATCCGGATCGAATCCGCCACGGCCAAAGAGGAGTACAACCATGCAGTCGTCTGACAAAGCCAAGTGGATCATCGCCGCCTCGGCGGTCCTGCTCCTCGCACTGACCCTTTTTGCGTTCCTGCGCGATACCACCAAGCCGATCAGCCGTGACCAGCTCAACACGCTGATCGCCTCGGGCGATCTGAAGCAGGTCGTCGAACGGGAAAACTCCTACCTGCTGCGAAGCGCGGAGGGGCGTTTGAGCATCATCAAGTCCCAGGTGCCCGCCGGGACCTTCAATGCCTACGTCGTGAAAACGGAGGAGGGAGGCGCCGTCGTGATCGCCATTCTGAGCCTCATCATTATCCTGGGGGCGGCGTCGTTGCTGCTGCGCTATTGGATGAAGCACCGCCGCTTCCCGGGTGCGCCGGTCAGGTCGGCACAGGGAGCGGGCTCGCCGGAACAGACCTACCGTGTCCAGCCGGTCGTCTCCGACGTGACGTTCAGCGACATCGGCGGTATCAGCGATGTCAAGGAGGAGCTTGAAGAGATCATCGACTTCCTCAAAAACCCCCAGCGCTACCGCAGTTTCGGGGCGCGCCTGCCCAAGGGTGTCCTGCTGGTCGGCCCCCCGGGTGTCGGTAAGACGATGATCGCCAAGGCGGTCGCCGCCGAGGCGAACGCGCCCTTTTACTACCAGAGTGCCTCCTCCTTCGTCCACATCTACGTCGGGATGGGGGCCAAACGGGTCAGCGAGCTCTTCCGTGCCGCCGCTTCCAACGCCCCGGCGATCATCTTTATTGACGAGATCGACGCCGTCGGAAAGGTGCGCGAAGGCGGCGGCAACGAGGAGCGCGAAGCGACCCTGAACCAGCTGCTCACCGAGATGGACGGCTTTACTGACTCCAGCGGTATCATCGTTATCGCCGCGACGAACAAGATCGAGGTCCTTGACCCGGCGCTCTTACGCGCAGGCCGTTTCGACCGCCGCATCTTCGTGGACCTGCCGACGCCACACGAGCGCGAAGCGATCATCGCCAAGTACCTGGAGAAGATCCCCCACAGCGTCGACGCAAAAGCCATCGCGGAGATCACCGTCGGTTTCAACGGGGCGGCACTGGCGGCCCTGGTCAACGAAGCGGCGCTCCACTCCCTGCGCCATCGCCAGATCCATGTCCGCATGGAGGACATCCTGGCCGTCAAGGACAAAGTCGCCTACGGCAAGAAGCGCCTGCCGATCCTCAACGACGAGCAGAAAGAGTGCCGGGCGACCTACCTGGCCGCCAAAGCCGTTGCCGCCACCTGGTTCGACCTTCCTTTCGAGAAAGTCATGCTGGGGAGCGAGAGCATCCGTCCGGCCCTCTCCGAGCCGCTGATGCGCCACGAGATCGAGTCGCACATCCGTATGCTGCTCGCCGGCAAGATCATGTGTGACATCCGCTACCGTGAGCACACTTCCAGCGCAAAGGATGACATCAACGCCGCACTGACGCTGGCCAAGGCTATGCTCTTCGAGTACGGCATGGGCGATTCGCTCCTGCCGCCACAGGAGGCGCTGCCGCAGATGCTTGAACGCCTCGAGACGGAGACGCGGGCACTGCTGGAGGGCAAAACCGCCCTGGTGGACGGGATCGTCGACGTGCTGCTGGAGCGCGAAAGCATCTCCAAAGAGGAGATCAAAGCTCGGATCGATGCGGTTTTATAGCGGTTTCTGTCTCAAAGACGAATCGGACTTCTTTGCGCCGTGGCTGCTGCAAAACGATTTCACGGTCGCGGGGTTCAGCTACGGGGCCATCAAGGCGCTCTACAACGTGCTGCAGAGCGACAGGCGGATCGATACGATGCAGCTCTTTTCCCCGGCCTATTTCTGCAATAAGCCCGACAGTTTCAAGCGGCTGCAAATGAAGGGGTACAAGCGCGACAGCGCGGCGTACCGCGCGCGTTTTATCGAGAGCTGTTTTGCGCCGTATCCTGTCAGGGATGTCACCGTCTACGACGAGGGTGAGGTGGCGCTCGAAGAGCTGCTGGGATTCCCCTGGCCCGAAAAGCTGCTGCGTGAGCTGAACGAACGCGGGGTGCATATCGAGGTCTACCTCGGCGGAAAAGACGCCGTCATCGATGCTGATGCGGCCCGGGCGTTCTTCAGCCCCTACGCGACTATATACTATTTTAAAGAGTACAACCACTTTTTGCAAGGAGCATAATATGAGCAATATCAAAATTGGTGTCATCACCGCCTCTGACCGCGCCAGCGCCGGTATCTACGAAGACATCTCAGGCATGGCAATCCAGGAGACGATGACGGCGTACCTCACGAGCAGTTTCGAGATCGAATACCGCTGCATCCCCGACGATCAGGAGACGATCGAAGCGACGATGAAAGAACTCTGTGACGAAGCGGGCTGCTGCCTCGTCGTTACGACCGGCGGTACGGGCCCAGCACCGCGTGACGTCACCCCGGAAGCGACGGAGAATGTCTGCGACAAGATGATGCCGGGCTTCGGCGAGCTGATGCGCCAGGTGAGCCTGCAGTACGTCCCGACGGCGATTTTGTCGCGCCAAACGGCGGGCATCAGGGGTAAGTCTCTCATCATCAACCTCCCGGGCAAACCGAAATCCATCCGCGAGTGCCTCGACGCCGTCTTCCCGGCCGTGCCGTACTGCATCGACCTGATCGGCGGCCCTTACCTCGTCACGGACGAGAGCGTCATCAAAGCCTTCCGCCCGAAAGCGAAATAGCTATCTTAAGACGTCGGTTCGCTCCTTGCGTCCCGCCGCCGGTACAAAGCTTCGACGCTTTCTAGCCGCGCCACTCACTTCTGCGCCCTCCATGCTATTCCTATACAAAAGGGTGTATTTTTAAGTCCTGCACAGTAGAATGTAAAATACCATGTTATTCTGTGAAATATTGAAATGTTTCATGGCATTGAAATGCTGGGCACCTCTATGCCCGGATTGAACGGAGTTTCGTTACACTATGGCAAAAGTAAAAGGAGCTGTTTGACCTACGACACGGCCATTATCGGCGCTGGTATCAACGGCTGCGCGACGGCGTATTTTTTGACGCAGGGGGGCGAGAAAGTCGCCCTCATCGACCGCGAAGGGATCGCCGCGGGCGGCAGCGGTGCGGCAGGGGCTTTCGTTTCGCCGAAGTTCTCCAAGGGCGGCCCGCTCAAGACGCTGATGGAGGAGAGCTATCTTTTCTCGCTCGATTTTTACGAGCGCCGTTTCCCCGAGCTTATCCGCATCGCGCCCCTGATTCATTTTGCCAAGTACGGGGACGAGAATGAAAAGGTGAGGGCGTTCAAGGAGACGACGGATCTGCCGATGCTCTCAGCGATGCCCGAGGCGCCGATGACGGAGGAGACGAAGGCGTTCGAGCACGTTCTCCTGGCCCGCAGCGGTCTGGTCAACGCCCAGGGAGTCTGCGCGCGGCTGGCGGAGGCTTCCGACTTTATATTGGATGATATTAATATCATAAAATATGACGACGGAGTCTGGTCGGTTGGAACGATCCGTGCAAAGAGGGTCGTCCTGGCGACGGGGGCGTACCGTCCCGTCGTTGCGATGCCGCATATCGCGCTGCGTGCCGTCTGGGGGCACCGTGTCGATATCAAAACGTCAACGCCCCTGCCGTGCCACCTGCACCAGTACGTCTCCATCGCCGCGACCGGCGCGAACGGGGAGGGGGCCATCGGGGCGACGCACGACGTGCACTACGATCCGCAGACGGCGACGGAGCCCTATGACGTCGAAGCTGGCCGGGCGGAACTGCTGGCGAAAGCGGCCAAAACAGTCAGATTGGAACATGTCGAAGTCCTTAAAGACTACACTGGCCTGCGTTCGGGCTCCAACGACTACTACCCGCTGGTAGGAAAGGTCGCCGATGCCGAGGCGTCGCTGCTGGCGGCTCCTGGGCTGGCAAAGGGCGCCAAAACCGATGCGGCGTCGCTCGTCTACCACCCCGGGCTCTACATGATCAACGGCACCGGCGGCTACGGCTTCGTCATGGGGCCGCTGCTCGCCCGCACCCTGGCCGAGTCACTGCTGGAGGGGAAGGCGGTTCCGGAGGCCCTGGACCCAACCCGTTTCCTCCACCGCTGGGCGAAACGGGTCGGGAAATGATCTGCTACAATAGGGCTATGAAAACGTTCCTTCCGTTTATCGTGGCGGCGGTTCTGATGCAGGGGTGCGGGAGCAGCAGCACTGCAGACGCCTTTTACCAGCCTTCCGCCGCGCTTTGCGATGCCAGCAAGACCCTTGACGACGGGACGCTGCTCTGTGCCGTGCGCCCTTCGCGCCTCGATCCTGCCGCCCGCGACCGCTTCGGGACGGCGACGCTGCAGGACCAGCAGCTGGGGTTCGGATACCACAGCGCCGTTTTCCCGCCGGAAGGGAGCAGCGTCAAAGGGGTCTATGTGCATATGGTCGGGACCTTCGGCCGCCCCTACAACCAGGAGAGCGGCCTTTTCTCCTCCGAGACCTTTATGCACGAAGCGGCGCAGAACGGTTTCGTCGTGCTGAACGTCGCCTACCACAACCGATACCTCGTCAACGGCACGACCGAGTGCGGCGGCCACCCCGAGGTCAACAACTGCGCGGGGAGGGTGAGAGAGGAGAAGCTGACCGGCGTGGACCTCTCGGCCGTCGTCGACGTGCCTACTGCCGACGCCGTCATCCCGCGCCTGCAGCGGCTCGTCGCGTATTTCGAATCCAACGGGTTCCATTTCCCCGTGACGGTCGTCGGCACAGACGGCGTGGCGTGGGAAAACCTTTACGCCGGCGGCCATTCGCAGGGGGCGGGGCAGGCGCTCTACCTCTCTAAGTTCTTCGGTGTAGGGCATGTCTGCATGCTCGCAGGCATTTACGACGTCCCCGACGACGTGCCCGCTGCGGGGACGGTCGCCGACTGGATTACCGACACGCCGCCCTTTGCCGATCCCGCCAGCATCCGCGCCGTCACGGCCACGGACGACCCCTCCTACGGTGATTTCGTCGATACGTACGGTCAGCTCGGCCTGCAGGAGGGCGTGCAGTGGAAATCCTTCTATGCCGCAACATACCACGATGCCGAGGGTGCTGCGATCGGTGCCCACGAAGCGGCGGTGGATGATCCGGTTTACGCCCTGCTGCGGCAGCGTGCCTGCTTCGAGACCGGCAGTTTCGAGGGACTTCAGTGACGGTTGTCCTGACAGTCATCGGCATCTTCGTACTGCTTTGGGCTGTGCTATTCCTTGTGTGGCCGCGGCTGTTTTTCGCCCCTGTCTATTACCCCAAGCGCGACGCGTTCCACCTGCACCCGGAGCGCTTCCGGGGGCTTGGCAGGTACGCGGCGGCAACATCGTGCTCGAGGGCATCGTGTACGAGCCGGAATCTCCCCGCTGCACCATCTTCTACTTCGGCGGGAAGGAGCAGGACAGCGTGGCGCTGGTTGGCAAGCTCAGCGAGCGTTTCCCCGACTGGCGCATCATCGCGTTCAACTACCGCGGTTACGGCTGCAGCGGCGGCAGACCCGGCGAACGCGTTCTGCTCGAGGATGCCGTTGCGCTGGTGACCTATGCCAAAGAGCGTTTCGGCCCGCTGATGCTGATGGGCTACAGCCTCGGCGGCAGCGTGGCCGCCTATGCCGCTTCGCGCACCGACGTGACACGGCTTATCCTTGTCGCACCTTTTTTACGATATTCCCTCCCTTGCGCGCCGCAGGGTGCCCTTCTTTCCCGGGTGGCTGATGCGCGCCGTTTCGAAACAGCCCGTTTTCTCGGCGGTGTCAGTGCGCCGGTGAGCATCTATGCCAGCTGGGACGACGAGATCGTGCCGCTTGAGCAGAGCCTTGCGCTGAAGGAGAAGGCGCTGTTGTTAGCTGTCCATAAAGTATACAGCGGGTACAATCATGCAGAAATACTCGGCTGCGAACGTTTCATTGCCGACGTCTCAAAGGTGTGCTGATGGCAAAAAATGCAGTCATATTGCTTAATATGGGAGGTCCGAACGACCTCTACGAGGTCCAGACCTTCCTGCACAACATGTTCAACGACCCCAACATTCTGACGATGAAGAGCGGCCTGCTGCGCCGTTTCATTGCCAGCGTCATTACCTCGAACCGCACAAAGAGCGCGCAGGAGGTCTACCAGAAGCTTGGCGGAAAATCGCCGATTGTCGGCATCACGAAGAGGCTCGTTTCGGCGCTGCAGACGAAACTGGGCGAAGATGTTATCGTCGATTTTGCTATGCGCTATACGCCCCCTTTTGCGGACGTTTCCATCGAGTGCCTGAAGGCGGAAGGGGTAACACATGTCTACCTGATCCCGCTCTACCCGCACTACTCGACGACGACGACCAAGTCTTCCCTGGAGGATTACGAAGCCCGGATGCACGCATTGGGGCTGAAGGCCCTCGTGACGGAGATCAAGCATTTTTACACCAGTGCGACCTACAACGCGGTCGTCATCGACCGTATCCGCGAGGCGATGGCCGGGGCGGACACGGGGGCGTTTGAGCTGATCTTCTCAGCGCACGGGCTCCCGCAGAAGATCGTCGACAATGGCGACCCCTACCAGCACCATGTCAACGAACACGTCGCGCTGCTCAAACCGATGCTCGAAGCGGCGGGCCTCTCCTTTGCCGACATCCATATCGCCTACCAGTCCAAGGTCGGTCCTTTAAAGTGGCTGGAACCCTCCCTGGAGCAGAAGCTCGAAAGCCTGGAGCGCAAAAAGGTGCTCGTTTTCCCGATCGCCTTTACGATCGACAACTCCGAGACCCTCTACGAGCTCGATATGGAGTACCGCGAAGTGGCCGAGGAGCTGGGGTATGAGGATTACCGCGTCGCCGCCTGTCCCAACGATCACCCGCTCTTTGTCGAGGCGCTGGCCTCGCTCTATACGAAAATGCGTTCCTGAAAACTTAAAAGCACTGAAAGCAAAATGATGTGAATGGTGGCGCGCACGAAGTGCGCAGGAAAGAGAGTAGGCTAGAGGGTTGTTTTGAAGCTTTCGATGGCTGCCATCGTTTTGTGCAGCGTCGTGGCGAAGGCGTCTGAGAGTTTAACGTACGCATTGACCCGGTTGATGAGTACCGCCTCGCGAAGTGTTTCCGCCGCCTCGGCAAGGGCGTCGGCTCCGATATTGGACGCGACCCCCTTGATGTCGAGCATGAAGGCGACGAGCTTGCTATCGTCGTTGGCCCGGATGTAGCTATGGACAAGATTGTCAGCTTGGTTGTAGGAAGCGACGAACTCATCGAGGATCTCGGCGTACATCTCTTTGTCGCCGGCACAGATCTCCAGGCCCACCGCGGCGTTGAGCGCCGTATCCACCCCGTGGGTTTTCAGTTCCGGAAGCGTCTCTTCTTCCTCCTCTTTAGTCGTTTCTGATGCAAGATTCAGGTACTGGTACATCACCGCATAAAGGGCATCGACACGCAGCGGTTTCGCCAGTTGTTCCTCCATGCCCGCTTCGCGCATCTTGCGGATATCGTCGGCCCCGACGTCCCCGCTCAGCGCGACAATCGTAATGGCGTCAAAACGCGAGTCTTCGCGGATGGCCCGCGTCGCCTCGAAGCCGTCCATGACCGGCATGTGGGCATCCATCAGGACCATGTCGTAGTCGGGGTTTTCGTTGAGCATATCCAGGGCTTCCCGGCCGTTGTTGGCGATGACGATCTCCATCCCGCTTCCCTCGAGCAAGCGTGAGATCACTTTCTGGTTGATCAGGTTGTCTTCGGCGATCAAAATACGGTTTCCGGCGAATTCCGCCAGCCGCTCTTTGGTGACGGAACCCAGCTCCTCCGGCAGTTCGCGTTTTTTACGCGTGACGGTTTTCGCAGGGGCAATCGGAGCGGCCGGAACCTCCACTGCTGTTTCGGGTGCTTCCTGGGCAGCTTCCGGCATCTCCTCTTCATAGGTTTCGAATATGACCGGTGCCGGCTCCTCGGCCATTTCCTCGTAGAACGGGATCTCTTCGATCTTGACGGCCGGTTCGGGTTCGAACTCCTCTTCTACCGGCGCGGTCTCGGGTACCTCCGGCGCTTCGGCGGCTCTTTCCGTTTCAGGGGCATGCTCGGCGGCCGAAGTGGCGGCGAACTTCTCCACAAGCTCTTCGAAATTCACTTTTTCATGCTGCGGGAAGAGGTCGGAAGTGTGGCGTTTTCTGCGGGCGATATAGAGCAGGATCAGCAGGGCGACGAGTGCCAGTATGATGCTGTAAAGCAGCATTGAGGAGGTGTCGTCCAGGGGCGGTTCGGGCAGATCACTGCCGGCGGTAACCTCCGTGGAGGCGACGGGGGCGGGTACCGTATCGACAGTCGCGGTGGCCGGCCCCTTCGGTTCCGGTGTCACTGTTGTGGGCACGGGTGCCGCCGCTGCGGGGAGCAGTTCGAGCGCTTCGACGGCCGGAGCCTCCTCGACGACATCGGTTTCATCAACGACGAAGATGCCTTCCTCCTCCTGGACAGGGACCGGTGCCGCGGCAGGCGCGGTTGGTGTCTCTAGGGTGGCGGCGGTGCGGGTGACATAGTATGCGTCGGGCACAACACCCTTCACAGCAGTCATCACAACGTGAAGATCCGATTCGTCGGTAAAGCCGGTCAGTTCGGGGCGGTAGAACCCTTTGACCGGCTCCACGGTGAAGCTGAAGCGCCCCTCGTTAAGAAGTGCGCCAACGGTCTGATCCTGCATCAGGTGCTTCTTCACCTCGGCAATACAGGCCTTGGCAGCATCGGCGCTGCTGAACGCACCGACGGAAATGGTCTGGTTGAGTGCGGCAAATGCCCCGGCAGCCAGGAGCATAACGGCAACAAGAAGACGACGTAGCTGTAACATAATCCCATCCTTCTGACACGGGGAGCGGGAACTCCCCGGTAGATATTATTACTATTGTATCGTGTTAATTTTAATTGATAACTTTTTTCGTCAATTGCCCGAAAGGACGCAGCAGAAGGATGAGTTTTGGTAGCAGCAGGAGGTCCGCGACGATTGCCATGAACATGACGAGGACGGTCAGAAGGCCGAAGTAGATCGTCGGGATGAAGACCGAGAGTACGAGGATGACGAAGCCGATCATAATGGCCGCGGAGGTGTAGCTCATCGCGTAGCCGATACTCTCGTGCGAGCGGTGCATCGCTGCGACGTAGTCGCCGTCTTTGGCAAGCTCGATCCGGAAACGGTGAATATAGTGGATGGTGTCGTCGACCGCGATCCCGATACTGATGGCGGCGATGGTGATGGTCATCATATCCAGCGGGATATCCGACCACCCCATGACCCCGAAAACCGTTCCGACCGGCACGAGGTTGGCGATGATGGCGACGACGGCTGTCATGAACGAACGGAAGAGCGCCCAGAACATCAAGAACATCAGGAGGGCCATCACCCCGAGCGTGGCGATCTGCGACTCAAAGAGGCTCTGGAGCATATTGTTGTAGAGCACCATCAGGCCGGAGATGTGTAGATGCTCCGGCGGGATGCCGACCTCGTTGATCAGGCCGTCGTGAAGCTCCTTTAACAGGTCGGCACGGCGCAGGTCGGGGTCGGAATCGATGATGCGCAGGGCGAAACGGGCCTGGTCGTGTTCGATGCTGACGTAGGGTTTGAGAATGATGTCGGCGAATTTCGCGGGCATTTCGTTGTAGAGGAGGGCCAGCTCGAAGTTGTCGAGTTCGCGGCCGTCATTGAGGGTGCGACCGACTTCGAGCATGGTGCCGAGGGAGAGGACTTTGCCGACGTGCGGCACGTTCTCCAGCCATTCGTGCACCCGGCGCACGACCTGCATGCGGCTGTCGGTGAACCAGTACTGGGCACCCTGTGCCTCGGCATTGAACTCTTCGGCAAATTCGTCGAACTCATCAAAACCGTCGGGGCTGTCCGAACGTTCGGCGACTCTCTCGGCCGCGGGGGGCTGGGGCAGGTCGATGGTGATGTCCAGCGGTGTCGTCCCGCCGAGCTGCCGGTCGATGACGGACATCCCCTGGAAGATCTCCGTCGAGGGCTTGAAGTAGTTGATAAAGCTGTTCTCGACGACGAGCCGCTGCGCCCCGGTCACGGAGTAGGCAATCAGCGCCACGGTGGTGATGAGCGTCAGGGCACCGTGGCGTTCGGTGAAGGTCGCCAGGATCTTGGTGACGGAGAACTCTTTGTCAAAGGTCGTCTTGGGCTGTTTGCGCTTGAGCAGGACGTTGACGGCCGGGAAGAGCAGGTAGGTGATGATCAGGGAGACGCTGATCCCGATGCTCATCATCCAGCCAAGCGCAATGATCGGTTTGATTCCCGAGAGCATCAAGGAAGCAAAACCGGCAATCGTCGTGATGATGGCGAAGAGGGTCGGTTTGGACATGGAGAGGGTACTCTCGAGCACCAGCTCTTTTTCCGTGGCCGAAGGTTTGGTGAGGGCGAGCTCGCGGTAGCGTACGATCAGGTGGATGATGATGGAGATCGTGATGATGAGCTGCAAGGAGATGAAGTTTGACGAGATGACGGTGATCTCGAACCCGAGCATTCCCAGCAGCCCGACCGTGATCCCGATGGAGAGGGCGGAGATCAGCACCGGCAGGGCGACCCACCGTTTTTGGCGGAAGACCGTCCAAAGCACGAGGATCAGCAGTGCCAGGACCGCTACGCCGTAGGTCTTGAGGTCGCGTTTGACGAAGGTGACCATATCGTCGGCGATCATCGTCACACCGCCGAGGAAGAGCTCCCCGGCGGTGTCGTGCGTGCGCAGGGTGTCGCGGATGGCCAGGATTATGCGGTGATCGCGTTCGCGGGCGATATCGCGGTAATCCTTGAAGGCGGCGGTCGCATCTGCAAGCTGGGTTTTGCCCTCCGCGGTAAGGCTGCCGTTGTCGTCGGCCGCGCGCAGCGCGTTGAGATGGTCGAGCAGTTCGTAGTAGCGATCGTCGCGGACGAGGTTCACCTGCAGGGCCGTTGTCTTGAGGTCCGGGCTGACGAGGTTGGAGACGTAGAGCGGGTTATGCTTGAACTCCTCGCGGGCCAGCGTCAGGTTTGCATCGCCCGCCTCGATCGAGGGGATCTTTTCCAGCAGCTCTTTGACGGGTTTCGGGGGACTCTCCAGGAGCGGTACGTTCAATATGGAGTTGACGGAGTCGACCCCTTCGATCTTCAGGAGCGCCGCAGCGAGGGTCCGGATGTCCTCGAGGGTCTGCGGGGCGAGCAGGTCGGCGTCGGGCGTGTAGGTGATGACGAGGAAGTCCTGGCCGCGGTAGCGTTTGGCAACAAGGCGGGAGTAGGCGAGGTCCTTGTCGTTTTCTAGCAGGAGGGTTTCGGCCGAGGCGTCAACACTGAGTTTGACGGCCTGCATCCCCATCACTGCCGCCGTCAGCAGCACGATGGCGATGACGAGCCACGGGTGGCGGAAAACGAAGCCGGTATAGAAGCGTCTAAGCATCAGGCTGTGGCTGGCGCAGCTTGTTGAGGAGCTGCTCTATCGAACCGTTCTCGAGTTCGCCAGCAAACTGGCTGCGGTAGGACTGGATGATACTGACGCCCAGGACGTCGACGTCGTAGATGAGCCACCCCTCTTTGGCATGGTAGAACTTGTAAAGCACCTCTCTCTTCTCGCCCTTTTCGACGATATAGCTGTTGAGATAGATGCGGTTCTTGACCTCCTGCGGTGTTTCCAGGGTGATAACCTCGTCCTTGTAGAGGTCGAGCTTGCTCATATAGAAGTCCTTGATGCGGCGTTCGAAGAGCGCGACGTACTCTTTGCGCTGCGCGGGGGTCGCCGCCTGCCAGCCGCTTTTGCCAAGGCTGAGCTTCGCCATCAGGACAAAATCGAAATAGGGGTCCATCTCGGTTTCGATGGCGCTATTGCGTTCGGTTTTGCTCAGATTGTGATCGTTGAGGATCGACAAAACGACATCGACCTTCTTGCGCATGACGCTGCCGATCTCGTTGGCTTCCATGGCGGCCGCGGAGAGCGGCAGCAGCAGGGAGATGAGGGCAAGATAGAACAGTTTTTTCATAAGGTTACTCCGATATCAGTTTGTTGCGGTTCTGCTCGTAGGCATCGCGCATAAAGGGGTAGAGATCCAGGGCTTCCCTGCGGATCTGCAGGTACTCCTGCTTGTAGAGGGAGAACTTGTTTAAATGCTTGGCGCCGACCAGTCCCCACCCCTCGTACGTATTGCGGGGGATATTATACTGTCTCGGCTCCACGTAGTAGACAGGGTTGACGTAGAAATCGAGCAGCTCGCCGGTGATGTCCCGCAGGTTGCTCGGACCGAAGAAGGGGAGGACGATCGGCATACCGTTCCCGACGCCGTAATGGCCCAGGGTCTGGCCGAAGTCCTCGACATGGGGTTCCACGCCGATCTGCATGGCCGTATCGAACATCCCCGCAAAACCGAAAGTGGAGTTGATGATGAAACGACCGGTCTCGCTCAGCGCGTGGTCGAATTTGAGCTGCAGCAGGTTGTTGACCAGACTGACGGGATAATAGAGGTTGTTAAAGATATTGTTGATGCAGACCCGGATCGGTTCGGGCAGGATGAAATTGTAGGTACTGATGACCGGATCGAGGAGGTAATCGAAGAGGATGTTGTTAAACCCGGTCATCCAGCGGTTGTACCCTTCGAGCGGGTCATAGACCGGCTCGGCGGCCACGTCAGTGAACTCCTCTTCGAATCCCCCGATGTCAAAGCCGTCGTCGAAGACCTCGTCTTCGGGACCGGAGAGGTGTGCAAAGGGGCTGATCTGGTCTGACGGGGCGGGTGCGGCCGATTCTCCCTCCTGGGAATATAGCAGCGAAAACCCCAATATCATCGTTAAAAACAGTCTCTTCATAAATTTCACGATTGTACCCAAAATGTTTAAATATGTCACTGCAATTTGATACAGAAACGTCACGTAATACGCCATGAAAACGGCTTCGCTATAATAGCGCGAAATCACCGGTAGGGAAGCAGAACATGCGTATTGTGATCTTTGACATGGACGGAACGCTGATCGACTCGCAGCAGGACATCACCTGCTCCATCAACCATGTCCGCGCCGTGAACCATGCGCTGCCGGCGGTAGAGAGCCGGAGCGTCGTCGAGTGGATCAACCGTCCCCTGCGAAACCTGCCCAAACTCTTTTACGGAACGGAGACCTACGAGGCGCGCGACCGTGAGCTGTTCGAGGCCCACTATCATGAGCAGTGCATCAAGAACCCCGTCCTCTATCCGGGGATAAGGGAGACGGTCGAGACGCTGCACGCAGGCGGGGTACGGCTCGCCGTGGCGACGAATGCCCCGAGCAGCTTTGCGACGCGGATGATCACCCATCTCGGCCTGGCGGGGTATTTCGACCATATCGTCGGTCCTGACATCGCTGGGGCGTCGAAACCCGATCCGGCGATGCTGCGCCTAATCCTTGATGCGCTCGGATTCCACGCAGGAGAGCACCGGGCATGGATGGTAGGCGACAACAGCAAAGATATCGATGCGGCACGACAGGCCGGTATCACCGGCATCTTTTCCACCTGGGGCTTCAGCGCGGAGGGCGAGGGCGACATTGTCATCGAACACCCTACAGCGCTGCTTGAGATCGTCTGAAATGAAGCCGTTCGTTCTGCTGCTGCTTCTGCTCGCGTCGCTGCAGGCCGCAGAGCGCACCCGCGTCATGATGGGTACCTTCGCCACCGTCTCCGTACCGGATGACGGCGCCGGGTGCATCGACAGGGCCTTCTCGGCGATAACCTTTGTCGAGAAGGCGCTCTCATCCTACGACCCCGCTGCGGAGGTCTACCGTCTCAACCGCGACAAAACGCTGACGATCTCGCCGGCACTTTACGATGCCCTGCAGAGCGCGGTGCGCTATTACGTTCAGAGCAGCGGTTATTTCGATGTCACCATCGGCGCCCTGAGCCGCGGTGCCTACCGTTTTGGCGAGGAGGAGCGGCTGCCGGGGAGGGCGGAAATCGCCGGACTCCCGATCGGCCTGAAACTGCTGGAGTTCAATGCGACGACCGCGAGACTTGCCCCCGGCGCAATGCTCGATTTCGGCGGTTTCGGCAAGGGAGTGGGGGTCGATGCCGCCATCACTGCGCTGCGTCAGTGCGGGGTGCGCGAGGGCACCGTGGCGCTCAGCGGGGATATCCGCTGCATCGGCCGCTGCCTCCTGGCGATCCAGGACCCCTTCTCGGAAAGGACGCTGATATCCTTCGAGAGCGTGGCCCCGGAAACGGGAATGAGCACGAGCGGCGACTACCGGCGCTATATCGGGGATAAAAGCCATAACCACCTGATCGACCCCAAAACGCGCTCCTCCGAACGCAGTTTCGCCTCGATCACCCTTGTTGGTACTGTCCGCAGCGGGGATCTTGACGCCTGGACGACAGCTGCGGCCGTGATGCCGCCGGAGAAGAGCGTCGCCTTTTTACGGACGCTGCCCGTGGGATATGTCCTGATCTACAATGACGGTACAATGGTCGAAAGCGACAACCTGTCGCACTACCTCAGGGCGTTGGAGGCGAAGCATGAAGAGGATTGAAAAGATGCTGCACCCAGAAGAGGAGATCCTGGTGGCCGCGGATATTTCAAAGACCTTTTACAACGGCATGCTCTCCCTGTAGGGATTGGGGGTTTTGCTGCTGTTCATCGGCTACGAGTACGAGATCGGGGTGATCGGGCTGGTGCTGATTCTGCGCACCTTTTACATGCACCTGTAGGAGATCTGGGAAAAAAGCACTACCACTGCGTCCTGGCGCCCAAACGCCTTATCATCCACAAGGGGTTCAAAAACCGCATAGACGTGGGGACGCTGGAGGTGCTGACGACCTCGGGCGGCCGCTACGTCATCAGCTAAATCAAAACCCCTTTTGCCTACCATCGCGCCATTATCGGGGATGTTGTCGCGGCGACAAACTATGCCAAAAAGCGTAATACAGCAGCTGAAGCATAAGCAGGGTGCCCAGCAGGCTGAGGGTGATGTAGGCGGCGAGTTTCACCCAGACCCATGAGGCGGCGCCCGAAGCGATAAAGTAGCCGGCGGCGATGTCGAGCAGGGCGGCGGCGAAAAGGGCGAGTGCAAGGTAAAGCGTGCGCCGTTTGGCCCGCGTGGGCGCGAAGAGCATAAAATGCGCACCGACCATGATGAAAAGCCCCATCGCGCCCAGGTGCGGGACGGCGCTCTCCAGGAGGCCGTAGGGGCTTTTGCCCGGGATGGTGTCGCTGCCCAGGTAGTAAAGCTCTATGCCCTGCACGGAGAAGCCGATCTTGCTGGCGAAGAGCGCAGCGGCCGAGGCCAGCAGCAGCAGGCCGAAGAGGGCGAAATAGGCGATGGCGAATCGGTAGGCGCGCTGCATCAGGGCTTCTTGAGGACGTTCAGGTAGAGCAGCGAGGCGAAGGCCATGAAAAGCGCCGCGCCGTGCCAGGTCCAGAAAGCGCCCAGCCACGGCAGCAGGTAGGCGTCACCCCGGTAATAGGCCAGCACGAACAAAACGACGTCGGCGAGGGCGGCGACCATCGCCAGGTTGATCACGACCGCGGCGATGCGCTTGAGCGGGCAGAGGCGCGCATAGATGGCGGAGAGGGTCAGCAGGGTCATCATCATGAAGAAGATGTCGCTGTGCAGGAGCTCGAGCACAAAGTGTTCGCTGACGGGGTCGATGAACTCCGCTTCGTTCCCGTAGAGGGTGTTGGAAAGGCGCTCGCGGTCGAGGCCGATGTGGTCGCGTTTAAGAAAGGCGTCGGCGACGAGGAAGCTCCCCGTAAAGAGGAGCAGGCCGTTGAGCAGCGGACGCATCAGCGCATCGCTGCGCAGGTCCTTGACGAGGGTGAAGCGCATCAATGCTTCCTGATAACGGTTTCAAAGAGCGCTAGGGCAAGGCGGGCGCCATCGGTCACGTTGCGCGCGCTCAGCGTCGCGCCGCTGACGGTCGGGATATCTTTGCCAACACGCAGCGTCGCGTTGGCGTCCTTGCCTTTAAACTGCTCGAGATAGGTGTTCTGAGGCATGTACTCCGGCGGTTCGTTAAAGGCAACGATTTCGATGGCGCGGATCGTGCCTTCGGGGGCGATCATGTAGAGCACCGTGGCATCTTTCTGGCGGACCTGGCGTGTGATGAGCACCCCGTATCCGACCGCTTTTCCGTCGATTGCCGCGGTATAAAAACGGTAGATCTTCGTCTCGAGCTTCAGTTTGGCAAGCTTGGTGACGGCGGCGGCCTGTTCACTGTTGATCAGTTTGTTTTTCTTCGTCACTTCACTCTGGACCCCGAAGGCATGCTGCATCGCTTCGATGGGCGAAATGAGCGGCGCGGCTTCTGCAGCGGCACAGAGGAAAAAGAGGGTTATTATCACATTTTTCAGCATGGGTCTTTCTTGTAAACGGATTATAAAACCCCTCAGATCAGAGGGCTTGATGATCGGTTCGGCAAAAATTATAACACACGACGGCAACCGCGAACCCCGGGAAGCAGGAGGGAGAAACCTGCATGCCGGGCTCTCCCCGGGAAAGCCGTCTTAGAAAACGAAACCCATCGCGACGCTGATGACATTGTAGTCCTCGAGGGCGCTGTCGTGGTAGTTGGTCATGGCGTAGTCAGCTTTCAGGACGACCTGCTCGTGCGGGAAGAAGTTCACGCCGACGGTCGTGTTGGTCTGCTCGAGGTCGGGGCGTGTGCCGCCGGCGACGGAGGAGACGGGGTCGTAGTTCTCATACTGGACGAAGAGCGGCAGGCGGTAGCGCGTGGAAAGCGTCGCGAGGACGTCGTACTCTGCATTGACGTAGTACCCCTGCGCACCGTCCGCCGCTTCGGCCCAGATCTTCTGCGCATCGGAGACGCTGGTGGCCGTGTAGAGTCCTTTGAGCTTGAACCCCGCCTTTTCATACTGGCCGTAGAAGTCGTACATAAAGGCGTTTACGCCGCTCGGGCGCCCCTGTGTCGCGGCACCGTAATAGGCGGAGGTCCCCAGGAGCAGGCCGCTGATGCCGCTGTAGTCCACGCGGCCGACGAAGGCGACGCGCTGCATTGGGCCGTTCTCCTCCGAACCGATACGGCCGCTGCGGATCCACTTTTTATTGACGGAACCGGGCATATTGTTATCGTTGTTCAGCGCCAGAGCGTTGATGATCCCGGCCGTATAGCTCAGCCCGATGTCGCTGAAGCTGCCGTAGGCGAGGATGCCCGTCTCATGCCAGGTAGACGGGATCAGGTATTTTTCGACGTCCGGGCGCTGCACCGTATTGAAGAGCGTCGGCTCATGGCGCTGGTTGATGAGCCCCATCGGCACCAGCAGGTTGCCGACTTGGATATTGAACGCCTCGTTGAGCAGGAAGTCGAGGTACATGAACTCGATGGCGATCTCTTCGCCGCCGTGTTCGAACTCGAGCTCGGTGTTGAGAACGATATTGTCGCTGAACTTGTACCCGATATAGGGAACAAAGCGGTAGACGTCCGTATAGGCGTCACCGGCCGCACCGTCTTTGTCCGGCGAGGACCAGAACATTTCGCCGTACCCGCCGATGGAGAGCGGGGATTTGGAGTAGTAGACCTTGGAGGCCGCCGGCCCCATGCCGTTGACGGAGGCGTTCGTGTCGACCGTTGTATAGTTGAAGCCGGTCTTCAGATTCGACGTTTCGTCGATCAGGGTATCCGTCTTTTCCTGAAGTTCGGCGATCTGTGCTTTGAGATCGTCAAGCTCGTTTGCATAGAGTGCCGTGCCTGCCAGGAGGGCGGCTGCCAGTGAAAGTGCGATGTGCTTCATTAAGTTATCCTTTTGACGTGGTGATTGATTCCATGATTTCAAGAATCATTCCCAAAATCATGGGTGAAGTATAGGCGATTTCAGTTCTGAATGTCAATAGATATGACAATCATTATCAAAAATGAAGGATGAAAAACATTTTTGTCACGTTTGGTAACTTTTTGAGAGTGAGTCTCAATTAACGGGAGGAGTGCCGGAAGTGATGGGCTGGGTCCCGTTCTCCTTTTCGGTTTCGCCGTCGGAGCCGCTGTCTAGCATTTTGAGATAGTGGACCGGGAAATCGAGGGCGCGCTTGAGGATGTTGAAGGGGATGACGATGATATCTTTTGCGATGGTATTCTCCACCTTCGGGTCGCTCAGCGGGCCCGATACGTTCAGCGTCGTCAGGACGGATTGGTCGTCACCGACAAGGATGTAGCCGACCAGCGGGATTTTACGGATGTTTTCCGCGGCCTGGGTCTTGACGGTCAGCTGCATCTTGATGCGTTCCGTGTTGTAGTCGATGGCACCCTGGCCGGCAAAATCGAGCTCCTTGCTGTCGATCTTGATGTTTGAGATCGAGAGGAGTTTCTCATGAAACGCGAGTTTGGCGTAGGCGGAACTCACTTGGATCCCGTTGGTCTCATACGAAGGGAGCGAGAAGGTGACGAGGGCGGGGACGGTATTGATAAAGGCAAAGAGGTTGTTGAACAGCACGTAGTCGCGTACGGTCGTATCGTTGATCTTGGCCAGTCCCTTGAAGTCGTCCCTTTCTCCGATAAGGTAAAAGTCCAGGGTACCGCCCTTGACTTTGGTGAGGTTGAAAAAGTGGTTCATGAAGTCGTCGTCGAGCCGGTACCCAAAGAGGTAGAACGTTTCGCCTTTTACCTCGAGCTTGGCGCCCCCGTCGGCTTTGTAGAGCTGCCCCTGTATATGGTTGTTGCTGTAGTCGATGGTGATGCGGTCGGCCTTGGCCTTGCGGTCGCCCGGGAAGAGGATTGCCGTATTGTTCGCGTCGATATGGATCGTGGTGTTCGATTCGCTCCCATTCTCGTCGCTGCTGAAATGGTGCTCGCGGTAGAAACGGGTCAGTTCGGGCTGGCTGAAAGCGACGCCGTTAGAGCGGATGCGGATCGTATCGCTTCGCTCCACCGTGATGCGGTCGTTGATCGTCGATTTAAGCGAGCCGTTTTGCTCGATCTGACCTTTGAACTGGTAGGTATTGACCGATTTCCCGTTGAAAGCCGTCAGGGCGTAGGGGTAGTCGACGGTGCCCTCGAAGCTGATAGGATAGCCGCCGTTCTCTGACCAGGCGGAGATGGTGCTGTCGGTCAGGTTGTAGTCGCGCAGCAGCGGGGAGTGTCGCGTAAATGCATCGAGGGAGAAAAAGTGCAGGCGCCATCCGTGCCCGAGCGTGGAGTAGACCATGTTGATCGACGGGATGACGATGTCGTACTCATTATCGATGGGGACGATATAGACGCTGAACTGCTCCATCCCCTGCATCAGCCTGCCGAGCCATTCGTCTTCCAGCCGGAATTTCGACACGTTGAGTTCGGTCGCCATGGTAGCCGGCTCAAAGATCCCTTCCACAGAGCCGGTCAGCTGGTGCTCGATCGAGACGACGGCCGGTGAGAGCCTGAAGATCCCGTGCTGGCGCGACAGGGTAAAGGGGGAGATAGTGACCGGTGTTTCATCCAGTGCCCAGTGTGTTTCCGCGCTGCTGGTCACCGTGATGTTTTCGTCGGCCCGGATATGAAAGCGGGCGTGTGCCTGTGTGGTCTTGAGGGTCCCGGCCCGAAGCGACAGCAGGTCCACGAGCAGAGACGCCGAGGGATCAGCAAGGCAGATCTCGCCCTTGACGGTCGCCCCTGCCGTCTTATCGACGGCGACGGCAGTTTTGGGGACGGTCAGCAGGAGTTTTTTCAGATCGAACGGTGCGGTAAAGGCGTCGGCGGAGAGATTGTGCTCCATATAGTGCCAGCGGGAAGCGTCGAAACGGATGGTGTCGCCTTTGGGGTGGAAGCGGTACTCGAAATGCAGCGGCACGGTGACTGGATCGAGGCTAATGGGTCCGGCGCCGACAGGGTAGCGCACTTTGCCGATGTTGAACCGCAGGGCGCCGTTATGCTTGGCCGGGTTGAAGGTACCGCTGACACGCCCCGTGACGTTGCCGTCAAAGAGCGCCGCCTCGACGGTGCGTAGGGTGACTTCGGAACCTTTCAGATCGACCGCGGCCCGGGAAACGGAAATGGGGAGACCGGAGAGGTCGATGCGGCTTTTGGCCGTGCTGAACTGCGCCTCCGCCGTCGTGTGGGAGTCCTCGAGGTCAACGGTCAGGCTCAGGTTCATATCGGTGAGCCCGGCGGTCTGGGTAAAGGGGAGGTCGATGCCGTACGAAGCGGTCAGGCGCTGCAGCGGGGGGGTGAACTGCGCCGTGGTGTGGATGGAGAGCCGCAGTTGCGGTGCATGGCCGCCAAAATCGATGGCGATATGGGTGTCGCCGCCGGGCTGGCCGTAGAAGATGGCATTTTCCGGACGGATATCTAGGGTTTTGTGTTCGAAGCGGACGGTCACGTTCGGGGCAAGGGCGGGTTCAAAGTCCTCCGGGACGTTGGCAAACCGGTAACGGGCATTCTGAAACGTCAGGTGGCCGAAAAGATTGTCAAAGGCTTTGGCCGGTTCGGCATAGGGGAGGGTCGTCTGCAGGGTGTGCAGCATCACCGGCCCGCCCTGGGCCCGCGCGACGATCCAGGGCTCGACATTGCCGGAGAGGTGCAGGGGCTTAACGATCGGCGCGACACTCGCAAACGGTTCGGTCGAGAAGGTGTTCAGTGTCAGGGCATCCTGCGTCGCATGCAGCCCCAGGCGGAGGTGGATATCTGCAGCGATATCGATGGCACCGCCAAGGTAGAGCTCGCCCTGTTCCGGCTGCAGGACGCCCTCGAGCCGGAACGTTCCGTTGAAATCGTGCATATCCCCGTAACACTCCACCTTATAGGCATCCGAAAACCGGACGGGCGAGAGGGTCAGTGCCACGTGCCCCCGCTTTGGTGAGGCCAGGAGGAGCTGACTGCGGTGGTGCGGATCGAAGAGGACCGACCCGTTCATTTCGTTGCCAATCCGGATGCGGTCGATCCGCAGGCTGCCGATCCAGAGGTCGTCCATGTGATGCAGGGCGGCGGCAACACGCCGCTGAAGGTCCAGGAGGCTGTTGGGTTCCTCCGGTGCGTCGGAAGGGGCGAGGGCGATCGACCCGATCTCTACGCGCAGGGCATTGTCCCACTTGAGGTATAATTTCTCCGCATAGAGGCGGCCGAGTTTCAGCTTGCCCAGATGGATTCCGCTTGAGAGGGTGAGGTAGAGAACGGTAATGACGATCAGACAGAAGGCAATGACGGAAATGATCCTCAAATGGGTTTGTGCAATCGCTCTGCTGATGGCGTTGTCGTTCATTTATTACCTGAATATGGGGCTAACGACATCGAAGGTGCTCTATATTCCCCAGGGATCAATTCGCAAGATTATAACACACCTCGAAACCGCCAACCCGCAGCTCAACCGTCTGGACGCCTTTTTGCTGCGCTTCGTCGGACAGCCGCAGTACGGATGGATCGACCTGGGCGGTACGGCGATGAGCCACGGCGACTTCCTTTACCGCATTACGACCTCCAAGGCGGCGATGAAACCGGTCACCCTCGTCCCCGGGGAGACGACCCATGTCTTTTTTACGCAGCTCGCCGAGAGCCACGGGCTCGATCCGCAGCGGCTAATGGCTGCGTTCCGAGAGCAGAGCCCCTATGAGGAGGGTGCGCTGGTTCCGGACACCTACCAGCTCCCCATCGGCATTACCGAATCCGACGCGGTCCGTCTGCTGCTGCACTACGCCGAAACGAAACAGCGTGCCTGGGCGGAGAAGATCTTCGGCCTCTACAATGAGCGCAAATGGTACCACTATATCGTTATCGCCTCCGTGATCCAGAAAGAGGCGGCAGACAACGCGGAGATGCCGCTGGTCTCCTCCGTCATCGCCAACCGCCTGGCCAAGGGGATGAAACTGCAGATGGACGGTACACTCAATTACGGCCGTTACTCCCACGAGCGGATCACCGCCGCCCGTATCCGTTCGGACAAAAGCGAATACAACACCTATCTGCACAACGGACTGCCCACCGCACCGGTCTGCAACGTGGGCTTTGAGGCGATCAGGGCGGCGATCTTCCCGGCCAAAACGGATTACCTCTATTTTACAAAAGGCGCGGACGGCAAGCACCGCTTTGCGCGTTACTATTCTACACACTTACGCAACATTAACCGTGTTACTAAATGATACAGTAATTCAAATATTCTCCCCCGTTTATTCTTGATTTGGCTTGAAACACGATTGAAGTGATATGATGACCCTGTAATTTTCAATCGGCGGTTCTGAATTATATTTAGTAATGCCGATCAACTTCACACTTCGAGGATATAGAATGTCTAAAATCATCTGGTCGAAAATTGACGAAGCTCCGGCTTTGGCTACATACTCGTTCTTTCCGATTGCTTCCAAATTCTGCGCTGAGGGCGGCGTCGAACTGGAACAAAGCGATATCTCACTTGCAGGTCGTGTCCTTGCCGCGATGGGTAAAGGTGAAGATGAGCTGTCAAAACTGGGCGAGCTTGTCCTGAAGCCTGAAGCTAACATTATCAAGCTGCCGAATATCTCTGCATCCGTCGGTCAGCTCAAAGACTGTATCGCCGAACTTCAGAGCCAGGGTTACGATATCCCGAACTACCCTGAAAATCCGGCGAACGATGAAGAAAAAGCGCTCCAGGCAACGTATAGCACCTGCCTGGGTTCTGCGGTCAACCCGGTACTGCGCGAAGGAAACTCCGACCGCCGCGCGGCGAAAGCGGTCAAGAACTATGCGCAGAAAAACCCGCACCGCCTCAAAGCGTACTCTGAGAACTCCAAAGCGTATGTTGCGCACATGGCCGGCAACGGCGACTTCTACGGCAACGAGAAGTCCGTCACAATGGACAAAGCACAGAAGGTGACGATCGCACTCAACGGCAATACGCTCAAAACGATCGACGCGCTCGAGGGTGAAGTCCTTGACGGTACGTTTATGTCTGTCAGCGCACTGCGTGCCTTCTACAAGCAGACGATCGAAGATGCGAAAGCGAAAGGCCTCATCTGGTCGCTCCACCTCAAAGCGACCATGATGAAGATCTCTGACCCGATCATGTTCGGTCACGGTTTCGAAATCTTCTTCGAAGATGTCTTCAAAAAGTATGCGGATACTTTCAAAGAGGTCGGTGTCAACCCGAACCTCGGTATGTCCGACCTCGAGAAGAAAATCAAGGGCCATGCGAAAGAAGCCGAGATCAAGGCGGCTTTCAAGGCGGTCGTCGATTCCGACAGCCCGAAAATCGCCATGGTCGACTCTGACAAGGGTACGACGAACTTCAACGCGCCGAACGACATCATCATCGATGCTTCCATGCCGGTCGTCGTCCGCGAAGGCGGTAAGCAGTGGGATCGCAACGGTGACGCACTTGAGTGTGTTGCGGTCATTCCGGACTCTACTTACGGTCTGTTCCACGAAGAGATGCTCGCCGACTGTGTGAAAAACGGCCAGTTCGACGTCACGACAATGGGTACAATGCAGAACATCGGCCTGATGGCGCAGAAAGCCGAAGAGTACGGTTCACACCCGACAACGTTCGAACTTACAGAAGCGGGTACGGTGACGGTCACTGCCGAAGACGGTACGGTTCTGATGAGTTTCGAATGTGAAGCGGGTGACATCTGGCGCATGTCCCGTGCGAAAGATATCCCGATCAAAGACTGGATCCGCCTCGCATTCGAACGCGGCCAGATCGAGCAGATTCCGGTTGTTTTCTGGCTGGATGAAAACCGTGCACACGATGCGCAGATGATCGCGAAGGTCAAAAAATATATGCCGGAGTTCAATACAGACGGTCTGGAG
>JACXUG010000046.1 GCA_014764065.1 Campylobacterales bacterium | reverse complement strand
TTCGTTCCATAAAGTGGTATGTAAAATAAATCTTTTCATTCCATTAGAAAGAAGAACGATTTATAAAACTGAAATAAATACCCTTTAAAAAAAATCTCTACTTGGTTCTTAAAGTTTACCAGACCCTTGTGAGATACAGCGCTTAGCGGGTATGGTCGCGTTTGAGTGTGGTAAGGGTTTTGAAAAAGCATCCCGCGGTGAAACGGCACTGTTCCCCTTTTTTTCAAGGGCGGGGCTATTTTGCTGCACGAGGAGGATATCTTCGGGCCGTACCCGGTAGCTTTTGTCGCAGTGAACGCAGTAGAGGTTTGCCATACGCAGGGATTTGCAAAAGGCGTTCACGGCTTCGGCAGATTCAATCGTTATTTTATGTTGTAAAATATTGTATATAATACAGAGGAAGGTGTAGAAGATGTCTAAAATGCTCCAGTCGCTCATCGCGCTTTTCAGTATGCTTTTCTCAGTGCCTGCGACACAGGGGGATCTCCTGTACCACCGATATGCCGCCGACGATCTATTCCACGCCGCCGACGACGGCGACGGCGGGGTATACGTATTACTATGCCGTCGATGCGCTCTATACTTACGTCCCCTTTCACTGCAACAGCATCGAGGGTGTGAACCTGCCGGCGGGTGCCGTCGTCGATGACTATTACGATGCCGTCTCATGGACGTCGACATCGGACCTGATCGGGAAGAAGGTCTATTTAAGATTGCGACGGAACCGGACGGCTGTCAGTCCGGGCGAGAGCGTCACACTGACGGCATCCTTCACGGGGAGCGGCACAATCGAGCGCATCGGCCCCGTGACCAGCGGTGTTCCCGTGACAACTAACCTGCTGACGTCGACGACGAAATTTACGCTCATCGTCACGAACGAGGTCGGCACCGTGAAAACGAGCAGCGTCACCGTCGAGGTGCAGGCGCCGCCGGCAATACGACGAGCAGTTCGGTCGCGGTAGAGGTCGTACCGCCGCCTTCCGTCACGGCGCTGTCGTCGGTGGCTCTTACGCCCCCTATACTGCGGAGATCTATACCCCGTAATCTGAGGGATGGTACGGGGCGAACCCGCGTGGGAACGGTTAGTGGGTGCGCTGCCGAAAAAAGAGCATCAAAGCGGCGCCGCCGAGCAGCAGTTCGGCAAGCAGCAGCGTAATGACGGAGGAGAGCATGGACTCGTCCGACACCTTTGACGGATCCGAGATCTCGAAGGGGGTCGTGCGTTCAAACTCCTGCGTCGCCGGGACATGTTTGGCGGCAGGCGTCTGCGGCAGTACGGGCGCGGTGGCGTCCTTCTCGATCACCGTGGTTCTGGTACTATCGGGCAGGGGAGCGGGGAGGGTCTCCGGTTCCGGTTCCGGTTCCGGTTCCGGGGCGGCGGCGGCCCGGGCGGCGGCCTCGATCTCCGGCGCGGGCGTTTTGATGGTCGTGTGGGCCTGCGGTTCGAGCGGCTGGGTGACAAAGGGTTTCAGGCTGTTCAGGTCGTTCTCGACATAAGCGTTGGGGTGCAGTTTCTGGATACTGCCGAGGATCGTCTGGATATCCCGCTTGTGACGGAACTGTTCGAGGACGGCCAGGTAGTTCTTGCTCCCGCCGCTGACGGAATAGGCGAAACCATTTTCATTCTGAAGACGGCTGGTAACCGGGTTGTGCTGGAGGTACCACTGCAGCGCTTCGTTGCGCTGCTGTGCCTCGCGTTTGCTTTTAAAGACGCCGGCGATGATCTCACCGCCGTTGGTCGTGAACGCATCCGGATGCAGTTTCTGGATAGTGCGCAGCACGGTGCGGCGCTCCTCGCTCGTGCGGAAGTGGTGGAGGACGGCTAGGTAGTCCGGTACGGCGCTGCGCACGCTGTAGGTAAAGGCGCCTGCGGCCTGGAGGGAACTGGTCTCCGGGTCCTGCTGGAGGTACCACTGAAGTGCTTCGATGCGCTGTTTTGCATCCTGTTCCGTTTGGAACGCCCCTGCGATAATGGCTTCTGACGTTGCGGCTGCGAGCGGGAGCGCCACCAGAAACAGAAAGAACGATAGGGTGGCCAGACGCATGGAACTCCTTTGACGAATATGGTGCCCAACGCACCAGTGAAAGAAGATAATTTTATCACTCGGAACTTTGTCTAACTTTTTTCTGTCGCTAAAATCGCTCTGTTTCGCCGTTTTATAACATTTTAGAAGATCACACAATTGAACCCTCTGAACAGAGCCAATCTCATGGCTCTGTTCAGAGGGTTTAATTGTTTAACGATTTCCCGTTATACTGAAGCCATCAATCAAGGAGGATACGATGCGATACAGTAACTTCATATCCATCGCAGCCGCGCTGCTGATCAGCCCGGCCGGGCTCCATGCGGACCCCGACCATGATGGCAGGAAAGAGAACGACAGAGGCGGTTCCAAGCAGGAACACTCTTATGAAAAACAGGAGCGCTCGTACAATCAGCAGGATCGTTCCTACAACCAGGGCCGTTCCGGGAATCAGTGCAATGCCCTGGGCCAGGAGATTCGCCGCGACCGTAACCAACCCTCCAAGGGTGAGATCCGCCGTGAAGAGGTACGACGCTCCGAACCCCAGAAGTACACGCCCCATCCTGTCAAACCTGCGCCGGTCGTCCGCCCGCCGAAGGTGGAATACCGCAACGGCAAACGGGTCTACCCGCCTGCCAAGGGTTACACCGTCCGTATCGACAAACATAAGCGCTATTACCGACCGCCGGGGGCCCGTCCGCTGACCTATTATCAACGCCCAGGCTATGTGGTACACAGTCTGCCGCGTCTGGCGATCTCTTTAAGCCTCGGCGCGCTCTCGTTCTACTATGCCGACGGTCTTTACTACCGCCAGCACGACAGCGGGTTTATCGTCACCGTCCCGCCGGTAGGCCTCGTGGTCCATACCCTTCCGGTGGGCTACACCGTCTTCGTACACAGCGGGCGCACGTATTACTACTATGCGGACGTCTACTACACCTGGGACACCTACCGCAACGCCTACCGCGTCGTCAGGCCGCCGGTGGCCTATTATGACGTCGAATTCGCTCCCGGCCAGGTACTCGACAGCCTCCCAGACGGTGCGTACAGTGTCACGATCGACGGGGCGCAGTACTACCACTACGCGGACACCTACTTCATGCAGGCGATCCAGGGGGACCGTATCGTCTATATCGTCGTCACGCCGTAAGTCGGTAGCGATGATCCCCTTCAACCATCTCGGTTGGGCCTTCAGCCGCTTCGGGTCGGCCATTTACCCCGACACTGCCGTCGCGCAGCTCTGCGCCTCCCTGCACTCCCTTCCCCCCGACGCCGACATCCTCGACCTCGGCGCAGGAACGGGTACCCTCTCCAACTACGCCCTCGGATGCCGCAACGATTTAAGGGCCGTCGCCGCCGACCCGGCCGAAGGGATGCTGCGCTATATCCCCGATACGGTGGAGCGTGTCATCGCCAGGGCCGAAGCCCTTCCCTTCGCCGCCGACCGCTTTGACGGCATCCTCGTGGGCGAAGCCCTGCACCATTTCTCCGTTCCCGAAGAGGCGCTCGACGAGATGGCCCGCGTCCTCCGTCCCGGCGGACTCCTGTTCGTTTACGACTTCGACCCCTCCACCCTCCTCGGCGGCCTGCTGCGGCGAGCGGAGAAACTACTGGGGGAACCGGGGCACTTCTATCCGCCGCAGACGCTGGCTTCGCTGCTACGGGAGCGCGGTTTTTCCGCTACCGTCAACCGTTACGGCTGGCGCTACAGCCTTGCCGCCCTGTTGGAGGCGTAGGCCAGGACGTTTGTCTATTTCCCTACCCTTTCATTGTAAAATTGTGCTATTCCAATTGCCAAGGCCTCACCATGCAGATCACGAAAAACTGCCTCGTCACCCTGAACTATGAACTCTCCAGCTCCGACGGCGAGCTGCTCAACCCCGACGACTCCGAACTGATGTATCTCCACGGCGGCTACGGGCAGATTTTTGCCAAGCTGGAAACGGAACTGGAGGGGAAACAGACCGGGGATGACATCCATGTCACCCTCTCCCCCGCCGAAGCGTTCGGAGAGTACGACGGTTCCCTCCTCGTCGAAGAGGCGCTTTCCGAGCTCCCCGACAACCTGGAAGCGGGCATGGAGATCGAAGGCCACCTCGAATCGAACCCGGAAGACGTCATCATCTACACGGTCAAGGAGATCCGCGGCGACGAAGCGGTTCTCGACGGCAACCATCCCCTGGCCGGCCGCAGCCTCGTTTTCGACGGGACGGTCACGGCAGTAGAGCCGCTCGACGATGCCGCCGTCCGGGAGATCCTGGAACACGAGCATCATCACCACTGATGCTGGCCGTACTGCAGCGTGTCGAAAGCTCCTCCGTCCACGTAGAGGGGCGTGAAGTCGCCGCGATCGGGAAGGGGATCAACCTTCTCCTGGGTGTCCTGGAGGGCGATACGGAGGCGGACGCCGACAAGCTGCTCTCCAAGATCCTGACGCTGCGTATCTTCGCCGACGAAGCGGGCAAAATGAACCGCTCCGTGCTCGACATCGGGGGCCAACTCCTCGTCATCTCCCAGTTCACCCTGGCCGCCGACGTCAAAAAGGGGCGGCGCCCCTCTTTCGATGCCGCCGCCCGGCCGGCGCGGGCCGAAACGCTCTACCGGTACTTCATTGACCGGGCATCCGGGAGCGTCCCGGTCCGGCACGGTGTCTTCGGCGCCCATATGGATGTGCGCATCGCGAACGACGGCCCGGTGACCATCGTGATCGATTCCAAAACGCTCTGATGGCAGCACTGCTTTCCGTGCTCCGGCGCTACGCTTCCCTGCCGCTCATCGTCCTGCTGGCGGCCAACCTCTACCCGCTCTAAGGAGTCCTGGAACGGGAATGTGGCGTCTTCGAACTGATCTTTCTCTACTGGATGGAAAACGTCGTCATCGGCCTCTTCAATTCGGCCGTGTCGTACACTTCTGTATTATTCGCGGAGGTCATTATGGCATCAAAAGAGAACTATATTCAGAATATTCGAAATGCACGAACACACCAGCTCAAATGGATCAACCAGATCAAATTGATGGTCTCCGGGATCAGCCAGGAAAAAGAAGCTGTCCCCGTCAACCAGTCCGAGCGACTTCAGCCGCTGGCTCTATGACGATGCGATGCTCTTTGCCACCTCCAACACCAAAAGCGTCATTGATGAAATGATCACACTCCATACCGAGTGTTACGATATCTATCTGAAGATCTATGCCACGCTGTTTGCCGAAAATCGGGGGGGACTGATGGGGGTGTTCGGATCAAAAAAGGCGAGTGCCAGCGACCTGAAACTCGCCCAAAACTCCTACGAAGAGCTGTTGAACGCCTCGGATGCGCTGCTTAAACGGCTGCGCGCGTTTGAGAGCGTCTTGCTGGCAACGCCGCAGACGAAGTTCGACGAACTGATGGTTGCATCGGAACCAATGACGGTCGCCGCCGAGACCGCAGCGCCCGCCCCAGAACAGAAGCTCTACTTCCGCGGAGAGCTTATCGAAGGCTGAGCCGCATTTAGTGTAAGTATGTGACGTACGTTGTCACACCACACGGTATCCATACGCCCCAGTCTTCAATGACGGTGCCGTCATCATACTCCACACTGATATCATAATTATGGTCGCATTCATAGATATCGACCACGAGATCGTCTCCCGGATAGAGCACATCCGCGCCCAACAGCTCATTCCCCCAGCTCGATGCCGTGGAAGGAGCGGCATAGGCGTACCAGATATCGCCCCAGGAGTCTATATCATTATGGATCACGAGTGTTGCCGGCACGAAGGGGACATGGGGATCGTTATCCTCGACATAGATAAAACAGCCCGACAACAGCCAGAGCGGCATCAGCACAACGGCGAGCCTGAGCATGACTCTACTGCGCTTCATCGGACACCTCCGGTTTCGGGAGATATATGACATTAGGAAGTTTCCGGTCGTTCAGTTTGCCGAAATCCTTGGCCGGCTTGGCAGCCTGAGGAAACGCTTCGGGCTTTTCAACAGCCTCCGGGGCACTCTGGATATGAACCACTTTACGCACCTGAAGCGGGCGTGATTCTGTCGGGACGGACGCAAAAACGGTCCCTGCGACAAACACCGCTGAAATCAATGCTGTCATTCGTTTCATAATTGCTCCTTTGTCAATGAATAAGACAACTCTACAGTGAAACCATGCAGTAATCGTGAAACGGGAATCGCACCGAAACATCAGCGTTTTTCCGCTTGCCCGGCGAAAGCGCTGCGGAAGCGCAACTCTCCTTTATGAAAAACAGCTTCTGCGGCAAACACCATTTCGATGTCACCGAACTCGACGACCACTTCGTCATCGGGATGCTCCAGGGCGGCTGCGGCTGCGGCAGCCACGAGCACCACTAAGGCTCGCGCGCCTCAGTGCTGCACGCGCAGAAAGACCTGGAAAAAGGGCAGCACTTCGATATCATCCACGTCGATACTGACACTGCCGTCCGACGCAACACTGGCGATAATCTCCACCGCTTTATCCTCGCGCATGAAACTGAGCAGTGCTACATCATCGCTCTTCTCCTCGAAAAGCCCGAGGCCCGTCTTTGTGATCATGTCGCGCAGGACTTCCGCCGACTCGAAGACGACTGCGGTGATCAAACCGGCGGTGCTCCAGAACCGCTTCTACGCCGATTCCGAATATGATGTGGAGCTGCGCGCCTTCTGCGACGCCAACGCCATCCGCTACCAGAGGTTCTGGAGCCTGACCGCCAATCCCCACCTGCTCGGCAGCGAGCCGGTCATCCGCGCCGCGATGGCCCGGCACATCGGCACCCCGCAGATCTTTTACGCCTACCTCATCGCCAAGGGAATCACTCCCATCGACGGCACGACCTCATCCGTGCACATGCAAGAAGACCTTCACGTCTCGGAGATCCACCTGGCTCCCGACAAGATTGCGGCGATCGACAGGCTACTCCTCTCATAAAAAAACCTGTGCTTTTTAGTACCTGATCTACCTTTTGTACAGTCCCAAAAAGCAATTGGTTAAAAGTTAACCATAAAATTGCACAGTGTGCTTGACAAATATTCTATACTGTGTGCACCCGTAAAAGGGGTAACCATTCTGATGCGATTGATTTGTATCAGACTCTCATTTGAGAGTCGAGCCATTACGTTTTTGTTCTTCTACTCCCTTGCATTCGCGGTGCTGCTGACACCGCGAGCCTTTCACCATCACACCAAAACCATACATTCCGCTCTTACATCAGGAATGGTAACTTTTCGTGCGACCCGGCCGTCACGCAGTAGTAGTATGGAGGGGGAGCCGCGGGGAGAAGCTTACTTCTTCTCCGCTTTCGCTTCGGCTCTCTTTTCGAGTTCATAGAAGTAGTTCGTCGCTTCGACGAAACCGTCGACGCTGCCGCAGTCGAAACGCTTGCCTTTGAACTTGTAGCCCAGGACCATCCTTTTTTTCGTCTGCGTCAGCAGGGCGTCGGTGATCTGCAGTTCGCCGTTCTTGCCCGGTTTGGTGTTCTTGATCACATCAAAAATATCCGGGGTGAGAATGTAGCGCCCGATAATGGCGAGATTGGAGGGTGCTTTGTCGTTGTCCGGTTTTTCGACCATGTCGTCGACCATGAATACGCCCTCTTCGATCTCGCGCCCGGCGATGATGCCGTATTTATAGACTTGGTCCTTCGGAACTTCCATAATGGCGACGATGCAGCACTTGTACTTGTTGTACAGCTCTACCATCTGCTTGAGTACCCCATCGCCCGACGGGTTGATGCAGAGGTCGTCTGCGAGGATAACGGCAAAGGGATCGGTCTCCCCGACCAGGACTCTGCCTTTGTAGATGGCGTCGCCGAGCCCCTTCATCTCGTTCTGGCGGGTGTAGGTGAAGGTACAGCTGTCAATCAGGCGGCGGATATCCTTGAGCAGTGACTCTTTCGAAGAGCCCTTGATCTGGTGTTCTAGTTCGTAGCTGATGTCAAAATGGTCGGTAATGGCCCGCTTGCCACGGCCTGTAATGACGGCCATGACGTCACAGCCGGCCTCGTTGGCCTCTTCCACCCCGTACTGGATCAGCGGCTTGGTGAGGATGGGCAGCATCTCCTTGGGCATCGCCTTGGTTGCGGGCAGAAAGCGCGTACCGTATCCGGCAGCGGGAAATAGACATTTTGTAATCATTCAAACTCCTTTTCATTGATGATGGGCAGTGCCTGGTTACAGCACGCCTCGAACGCCTCGACATCGATACGACATTTTAGCCACATCACTCCGTAACTTTCAATCTGCAGCGTCTCCGACGTTACATAGATGTTACTGATGCACTCCGTCGTGCCAGGCGGTAAAGTTGAAGAAGCAGACCTTGTCGCTGGGCGGCGTCAGTGTGCGCGCCCAGGCGAGCAGCTTGGCCGGGCTCCCCGTCAGGACCGAATACGCCAGCAGCGGGGGGAGCGCAAAGTTGTAGACCATCTGCGCCTCGTCGTCGCCGCTGCCGAAATAGGAGATGTTCTCCTGGTGCGGTACGTTCGTCTCGGTGATGATGATGACTTCGAGGGCGACCTTGTGCAGCACCTCCCGCATCAGTTAGATCAGTTCGTGGGTTTGCGGAAGGTGAACGCTGGACGTACCGATCTCCTTCCAGACAAAGCAGAGGTAGAAGCTGCGGTAGCGTTCCAGGTCGAACCGGTACTCATCGATGAAAAGGATCCCGTTATGGAGCTGCACCCACTCGGGGAGCATCTGCTGCGGTATCACGGCATCGACCGCCGCCTCGAAGAGGGATGCGAGCTCAGGCAACACCGAAGAGCTCCTACAAAACGGCGTTCCACCCTTTGGGCCCCGGATAGGGCGCCTTGATGAGATTGGGCAGGCTAATGGCGGCATAGCTGCCGTCGTGCTAGGGAATCAGTACGGGGATGTTGATGCTCTGCAGCCCCGTGCGTTCGGCCACCTCGTTAGGATGCATATGCGAAAAGCCTCTCAGGTGGAAGCGGGTTTTCAGGTTGTCCAGCAGGTTCGTACAGGCGTCATAGGCCGCCATGAGGGTGATCACCTCGTAGTCGGCCTCATGGTCAAGCCCCTAAAAGCGGCTGCAGCAGCGCGGGATGAAGATCGCCCCGCCGTTCTCCACGATAAAGGGGGCGCAAAGCCCCATCTTCTCCTGGAGTTTGACGGCTTCAGGCTGCGTTTTGCTGGTCACGAAAACCAGCGGTATCTCTTCACGTATGAGGTAATCGATCGCGGGCTGTGCCGCCGAATGCAAGTAGGTTTCATGATCAAGCAGTGTGGCATCTAGGTCAGTGAAAAACGATGTAGTGCGGCGAATCAGACATTCGCTTGCCTTGCATGTTTGTCATGTCCCCATTGTAACATCACTGCCGCCGTTATACGCTGGATGCCTGCCTCCTTTTAGGCATACCTAAAGGGCCCCATGGGGTATACTTCAAAAACATCCCGGGAAAAAAGGACATTTTATGAACACTTCGATCATCAAAGGCGTCCTGTGCGACATCGGCGGTGTGCTTTACGAAGGCGACACCCCCTATCCTGGCGCCGTCGAAGCGGTCGCGCAGCTCAAAGCACGCTATCCGGTCCGCTTCCTAACCAATACGACCCAGAAGACGGGCGCGGAGGTCGTGGCGAAGCTTCGGAAGATGGGTTTCGGCATCGAAGCCTCGGAAGTAATCACCGCCCTGGATATCACCAAAGCGTACCTCATCGAGCGCCAAAGCCGGGCAACCTTCCTGCTCACGGACGCGGCAGAGAGGTTTTTCGACGACCTGCCCGGCGCCCCCTGCCGCTACGTCGTCGTCGGAGATGCCCAGGAGAACTTCACCTATTCGCGTCTCAATGACGCCTTCCGTACCCTGATGGAAGGCGGCGAGCTTCTCGCCGCGGCGAAGAACCGCTATTTCAAAGACCACGGGGGCCGCCTCAGCATGGATGCCGGCGGCTTCGTCGCGGCCCTGGAGTACGCCTCGGGCAAAACGGCAACAGTCATCGGCAAACCGAGCAGCGCCTTCTACCGTCTCGCCTGCGCCCAGATGGGTGTAGCGCCCGAAGCGGCGGTCATGATCGGCGACGACGTCGAAACCGACGTCGGCGGCGCACAGGCGGCGGGCCTGCAGGGCGTCCTCGTCGAAACGGGCAAATACGCGCCTGCCGATCTCGAACGCGGCATCACCCCCGACGCCCTCTTCCCCTCCCTGGCCGCAATCGGCCTCTAAAAACCCCGGAACCGGACTTGCATATCCTCCTTGCACTAACGAGGAGGAGTTTCTATATATGACGATTGATGTCAACGTTAAAGCAACCAATGATGATTTTCTCGACGAGATCGACGAGATTATCGAAGATACGATGGTGCAGATCTTTTTTCTGCAGCCCGAAGACGAAACGCTCCCTGAACCACCTCACCGACCGCAAGGTATCCGTCTTCCTCATCGGCAAATCCTCCATCGTCGCCCAGCAAGGAGAAGAAAATCGCCTACATCGACCTTCGTCTCTCCCTGCTCGACCCGACCGACCTGCGGGGCATCCCTTTCTTCAACGCCGATTCTGGCGAAGCCGTCTGGGCCCCCGCTTCCTTCCTTCCCGACGGTGGCGAGAAAGAGGGGATCCTCTTCCTCAATGAGCTCAACACCGCCGCCCCGATGGTACAGGCCTCTGCCTACCAGCTCATTCTCGACCGCAAGCTGGGCGAATATGTCATTCCCGAAGGCTGGGCCATCTTCGCCGCTGGCAACCGCGAGGGCGACCGCGGCGTGACCTACGCCATGCCAGCGCCGCTGGCCAACCGCTTCACGCATTACGACGTGGAGGCCAACCTGGACGATTGGGTGGGCTGGGCCCTGGATGCCGGCATTGACGAGCGCGTGCTCGGTTTTCTGCGCTTTCGCCCGGATCTGCTGTTCAACTACGACGCCGCGCACAATCCGGTGGCCTTCCCCAGCCCGCGCTCCTGGGAATACGCGCACCGCGCCCTGCAGAAATTCAGCGACCGCCCCGACCTGCTCGGCGACGCCCTGCAGGCCTGTGTGGGCCAGGCCTGCGGCGTGGAGTTGAAGGCCTTCATCGACAACCTGGAAAACCTGCCGGATATCGACGGCATTCTGAATGGCACGGTGACGGACGTGCCCAAGGGCATCGACCTGCAATACGGCGTGGCCGCCGCGCTGGTGCGTCGCGCCCGTGAAAGCGCCGCGCACGGTGAGGCCGGCCTGGAAAAACTCGGCCACATCCTCAACTACGCGCGCCACTACCCGCAGCGAGAAATGGGCGTGATGCTGGTCACCGACCTGCACCGCGCCGTCGGGCAACCCCTGTTCCGTGTACCGCAGTTCGTGGAATGGGCCAACTCGGTGGCGGAGCTGATGCTGTATGACTTCAAACCGACCGTCTGATCGGCTTCTCCCGCGCCCCACAAGGGAGAGGGTTCTGGTTTGTGATGACTGACCGCCTGGAAACCAAACTCGCGGCGGCGCGCACGCGGCTGATCCTGGAAAAGCCGTTTCTCGGCGCGTTGGTCATGCATTTGCCGCTCAAGGCCGCCGACCCCAAGTGGTGCCAGACCACCGCCACCGACGCGCGCGCCTTCTATTACAACCCCGCCTACATCGCGCGCCTGACTTTGGAGCAGACGCAGTTCGCCCTGGCGCACGAGGCCATGCACTGCGCGCTGTCGCACTTCAACCGGCGCGGGCACCGCATGCGGCATCGCTGGGACGTGGCCTGCGACTACGCGGTAAACATGATCCTCGACGAGGAACGCATGCAGCCGCCGGACGCGGCGCTGATGAACGCCGCCTACCGGGGCCTCACGGCGGAAGAAATCTACCCGCTGCTGCACGAAGACCCGCCGGAACAGACGCAGGACATGCATCTGTTTGATAGCGACACATCCGACGGCGAAGAAGGCGATCCCCAGAGTCAAGCCGGCCATGGTCAGGGCGAAGGCAAGAACGACTCGGCAAACGAGGATGCAAACGACGGCGAGGGTGATACGCCGGAACGCGGCGATGAACCGGAGCAGGGCGAATCCTCGAAATCGCGCGCGCCGAGTCCGTCGGAGTCGCAACAGGGCGAAGGCGAGCGCGATGAACCGCGTCCGCAGTCCCCGCCGCCGGATCTGGGCAAGCTCGACGAACAGTGGAAGAGCCGCCTGGCGTCCGCCGCGCAAGTCGCGCGTCAGGCCGGCAAGCTGTCGCAGGCCATGCAGCGGCTGGTGGATGACCTGCTCTCGCCGCAACTGCCGTGGCGCGCGCTGTTGGCGCGTTTCATGATGAACGCCGCGCGCGACGACTACAGCTTCCAACGCACCTCGCGACGCGGCGGCGGCAACCCCGGCGAGGCCATGATGCCGCGCCTGTACAGCCAGAACGTGCGCGTGGCGGTGGTGCTGGACACCAGCGGCTCGATCACGCGCGAGGAGCTGCGCGAATTCCTCACGGAGATCGACGCGCTTAAGGCGCAGGTGCGCGCCGAGATCATCCTGCACGCCTGCGACGACCAGCTCGACCCCGCTGGGCCGTGGATCTACGCGATGTGGGAGACCGTCGAACTGCCCGCCGAACTGCGCGGCGGCGGCGGCACCGACTTCCGCCCCGCGTTTGTCTGGGCCGACGAGCGCCGCCTGCACCCCGATCTGCTGGTGTATTTCACCGACGCCGAAGGCCGC
>JACXUG010000045.1 GCA_014764065.1 Campylobacterales bacterium | reverse complement strand
AAACGTTCCGGCGAGATCGTCAACCTCATTACCGACACCGAGCTCATCATATCGCTGAACAAGCCGGTCCGCAAGAAGCGGCGCCGCAAGAGCAGCCTGCTCCTCGACGACCTCAAGCCCGGCGACTACGTCGTGCATGAGGATCACGGGGTCGGGATCTTCGAGGCCATCGAGCAGGCGGAGATCCTGGGCAGCGTGCGCGACTTCATCGCCATCCGCTACCAGGGCGACGAACGGGTCCTGCTGCCGGTGGAGAACCTCAACGCGATCGACCGCTACATCGCCGGCGCCGGGGCGCCGCCAGTGCTCGACCGCCTCGGAAAGGGGAGTTTCGGACGCCTCAAGGAGACCGTGCGCAAACGCCTCTTCGAGATCGCCTCGGAGATCGTCAACACGGCCGCCCAGCGCGCGCTTATCAGCGCCCCCGTCATCGAAACCGACGCGAGGGAGTTGCAGGCGTTCCAGTCCCGCGCGGGCTTCGAGTACACCGATGACCAGGCGCGCTCCATCGCCGAGATCATCGCCGAGATCGGCAGCGGCCGCGTGATGGACCGGCTGCTCAGCGGGGATGTCGGCTTCGGCAAGACCGAGGTAGCGATGAACGCGATGTTCGCCGCGGCCTCCGCGGGCTACCAGTCGGCCATCATCGTGCCGACGACCCTGCTCAGCTCCCAGCACTTTGCGTCATTGAAGGCGCGTTTCGCCGCGTATGACTTTACTATCGCCAAGCTCGACCGCTTTGTGACCCCCAAGGCGAAAAAAGCGGTCGAAGCGGGGCTCGCGGAGGGCAGCATCGATATGGTCGTCGGCACCCACGTGCTCTTCGGGACGAAGTTCGCCAAAATGGGCCTCGTCATCATCGACGAAGAGCACAAGTTCGGGGTCAAGCAGAAAGAGAAGCTCAAATCGCTCTACGAGAAGACGCACCTGCTCACCATGAGCGCCACGCCGATCCCGCGCAGCCTCAACCAGGCGCTCAGCTCCATCAAGACGCTCAGTACCCTCATGACCCCGCCAGGCGAACGGCAGGGGGTGAGGAGCTTCGTGAAGGCCTACGACGAGAAGCTCGTCAAAGAGGTGATCCTGCGCGAGCTGCGCCGGGGCGGCCAGGTCTTTTACGTCTACAACTCCATCGACCACATGCCGATCAAGCTGGGCGAGCTCAAGGCGATCCTGCCGGAGCTGCGCATCCTGATGCTGCACTCGCGGGTCGGCGCGGTGGAGACGGAGAAGGAGCTGCTGAAGTTCCAGGAGGGCGAATACGACCTGATGCTGGCGACCTCCATCATAGAGTCGGGCATCCATATGCCGCGGGTCAACACGATGATCATCGACGGGGCCGACCGCTTCGGCATCGCCGACCTCCACCAGCTGCGCGGCCGCGTCGGCCGGGGGCACACGGAGGGGTACGCCTACTTCATCGTCGAGGACAAGGAGCTCATTACCGAGGAGGCGAAGAGGCGCCTCGTCGCCCTGGAGTCCAACTCCTTCCTCGGCAGCGGCGCCGTGCTGGCCTACCACGACCTCGAAATCCGGGGCGGGGGGAACCTCGTCGGCGACGCGCAGAGCGGGCACATCAAGAACATCGGCTACAGCCTCTACCTGCGGATGCTCGAGGACGCCATCAAAGAGCTGAGCAACCGCAAAGAGACGCCCAAGGCGAAGGTGGACCTCAAGCTCGCCGTCAGCGCCTACATCAGCGACGAGCTCGTCAGCGAAGACCGCCTGCGCCTGGAGCTCTACCGGCGCCTCAGCCTCTGCGAGACCCCGACGGAGGTCTACGAGGTCGAGGAGGAGGTCACGGAGCGCTTCGGGCGCCCGGACGGCCCGACCAAGCAGTTCTTCGAGCTGATGGTCATCAAACTGATGGGGCTGGAGAAGCGCATCAAGATGCTCAGCTCCTACGGCCAGAACATCACGATCGAATACCTCAACGGTTCAAAAGAGTACGTCACGGCCGACAGCAAAGATGACGACGACATCATCAAGGCCGTGCTGCACTACCTGCGCACGGCGAAGCCGAAGGTGCTTTAAGCACCCGGCGTTCCGCGCCAAACCTTCTCCCTGTTTTCACAGACCTGTACGCAATGCCGCTGATCACAATCGATACACTCGCAGAACCGTTTCGTATTGCATTCGGGATATGGATGGATGGAAACAAACCTATTTTGGAGTAGAAACGATGCAGCATATCGGTACGGATGTTCTCATTATCGGCGGTGGGCCTGCGGCGATGGTGACCGCGGCCTCGGCAAGCCTGAAACTCGCGCGGTACGGCGGTATCTGGGTTGATGAATACATGCGCACGCGGGAGAAAGAGATCTTTGCGGTCGGCGACTGCTGCGGCCGGCGCGATTTTATCACCCGCGACCCGTCGAAGGTGATGCTGGCGTCGACCTCGGCGGCCGAAGCGCGGGCGCAGGCGGAGCAGATCGACTCGGTTTCTGGTACCTTTACGGGGATAAACCGTCACCCGGGGAGAATCCCCGGTGCATCGAAGCAGTCGGTGAAGCTGATCGCGCTGCGCACCAGCGGGCAGATCATAGGCGGGCAGGTGATCGGCGACCGCGAAGCCGGGGGATCATCAACATCATCGGGCTGGCCATCGAGGCGGAACTGACCGCCCACCAGCTGATGTCGCTGCAAGTGGCCACCCAGCCGCTGCTCACGCCTGCATCGACGACCTATCCTATTATCAAAGCCGCACAGAAGATCGTGCTGGGCAACTGCTGAGACGGCACATGGTTTTTAGAGGTGCCTTATTACGACGAACAGGTGACGTGGGAGATGCCGGCGACCTCGAAGAACTCGGCGGGCTTTTTGCTGTAGTACTTCGCTGCTACTGCTTCGGACTGCTCGGCGTAGGGGTCGGTCATGACGGCCTGCAGCTCCCTGATGAGCGTATAGTCCCCGTCGGCGGCCTGCTGATAGGCCGGGACGAGGAACCACTCCCGCAGGGTGTACTTGGGGTTGACGGCTTTCATCTGGTGTGAGAGCTTTTCGCGGGATTCCGGCGACGCGGCGTTGATGTCGTCGGGGTTCGTCGTCCGGATGACACGCTTCCACTTCTCCAGCCATGCGTCCCAGCGCTCCAGCAGTGCGGCATCAACTCCTTTTTCACCGTAGAAGCTCTTCGTCAGCGGGACGACATTCTCCGGCACCGATGAGAGTTCGCGGAAGAAGATGGTGTAATCCACCCCAGTCTCGATCATTAGCGTGACGAGTTCGTTGAACAGCGCCGCATCCAGCGTACGCAGCCCCAGCTTGGACGCCCACATGGGGATCATTTTCCCCTGCATCGCTCTTGCAAATCGAAGCGTCAGCATGTCCAGCTCGTTCACCGCCTTTTCATCCAGTGCCAGCAGCGGCTTCAGCGCAGTGCAGAACATGGCAAAGTTGGTCTCGGCGGCCTGGGGCTGGTTCAGGAAGGAGAAGTGAACGCCGCCGCCCGTCCACGGCTGGTAGCGCGGGTCGAACATCTCGATGAACCCGAAGGGGCCGTAATCGAGGGTGAAGCCGCCGGCGGCAGTGTTGTCGCTGTTGAAGTTGCCCTGGCAGTAGCCCACGCGTATCCACTCTGCCACCAGCGTAGTCAAGCGTTCGCGGAACGCCGTTGCCAGCAGGAGCACCTTCTCCCGGAGGGGCAGGGCGGCGTCGATCACATCGCCGTATTCGCGCTCACAGAGGTGCAAAACGATCTTTTCGAGCTCCTCCACTGCTTTGGGGTGCTCGTTCTTGCGCGCCCGGCGGCCGAAAAGTTCCACCTGGCCCACCCGGAGAAAAGAGGGGGCGACCCGCGTCGTGATGGCCACGGCCTCCTCGATCATGACTTCGGGGTCTCTGGAGTATGACCCGTTGGCGAACCATGGCCGTCGCACCGTTTCCGTTTGCGAGGTGTAGAGGGTCAGCGAGCGCGACGTCGGCACCCCCAGGGCGTGCATGTGCTCCTGCGCCAGGAACTCGCGGATGCTCGAACGCAGCACGGCGCGGCCGTCGGCACCGCGGCAGTAGGGCGTCCTGCCGCCGCCTTTGAGCTGCATCTCCCAGCGCCGACCGTTGATGACCGCTTCGAGGATGGAGACCGCGCGCCCGTCGCCGTAGCCGTTTCCCGTACGGAAGGGGCACTGTTCGTAGTACTCGGTCCCGTAGATGGAGAGCGCGTACCCCGTCGCCCAGCCCCGTCGGCGCAGCGGCTCTGGGAGCTGAGAAATGTCGCCGGAGAACATCCGCATAAACGCCTCCGAGGTCGCCAGCGCGTCGTCAAACCCCAGTTCTTTGAAGAAGGTCTCGCTGTGCGCAATGTATACGGGGGTTTCTATGGGCGTAGGGTTCACAGGAACATAATGCCCGCTAAAGACCTGCCGGGGCGCATGGTCAACGCCGTCCGCCGTCGCGTCGGGGTCGGGGGTCAGCGTGTCCATGAGCGAATAATCCGCCAGTGCTGCGAGATCGTCAAGGCTCTTTACCGCTGCGGGGGTTTCAACTGCTGCTTTCATACTTGTTTCCTTTAGCCTTCCGTCGGGCATGCAAAAATGGTTCGGTTATCTCAAAAGGTGAATTCTTGCAGGCTATTCTAAAAAGTGCTATTAATGCGGTTTGGTACAAAAGGTTCGCTGTTTTTTCTTTAAGGAGCGGGATTGTTGAGGTTGGCATAATGAGGCTAAATCATGCATTTTTAGATCGGAGCAAATGTGAATTTCTCCACGGAAAGGGCAATATCTGAACAAAATGTTCTGTTATTTGCCAAATCCGGCAATAGCGCACATGGTGTTCTGTTTGGAAAAGAGGTGCCCGGCGCGGCTTTAATCCGCAAAGCGATACAATGCCGGCTATGAAAAATCTGAGAGTAGCAATGATTGGCGACATTGTCGGGCGTCCGGGACGCTCCATGATCAAACAGCATTTGCCTCGGCTCAAAGAGGAGCACAGCATCGACTTCGTCGTGGCCAACTACGAGAACGCCAGCCATGGCTTCGGGCTGACCGCCAAGAACGCCGACGAGCTTTTCAAAGCCGGGGTCGACGTCATGACGGGTGGCAACCACAGCTTCGGCAAGAAAAAGATCATCCCCCTTTTTTTTACCCTTTCTCTAACGAATAGACCGACTTTTGCATACCCCTTGTTATGTGAAGCAGGAGGATGCTGATGCAATTGGATAGACTGGAACGCTATTTTAATGACTACACCTACATCAAAAAAGCCATTATCCAGTGACTGATATGATTGTCTACTGGTACATGGGCGAAGCGTGGACGGTAGCGAATAAAGAAGAGCAAATCGCCATCAGCGAAGGACTTCTGTGGTCAATCGAAGCAAAAGGCTTCGAACTCAAGCAAGAAGATGTCGCACATCTTTTTGAGCTCTACGATCTTCGGGGTAAAGCGGAGCGTGGTGAGCTCCCGGACGAAGCAGTGCTCCAAGTGGCATTTACCGAGATCATAGAAACGCATCACTTATCGCACTGATGATTGCCTTACTCAAAAAAAACAAAAAACTAGGTATGAGCCTAAATTGAAATTGTATTGCCGTTGCCCTTGACAGGATTGGTCATTTAGACAGGCTGACTATTACACTATATGTTATAATGTCGCATGATTAAATCGTTTGCGGACAAGGTGACAGAGCGGTTTTATATTACGGGTACGGATAAAAAGCTACCCTCGGCCATTCAGAAGGTTGCCAGGCGCAAACTGGACTATCTGCAACATGCGTTTGAGCTGGAAGACTTGAGATCGCCTCCAGGGAACAGACTGGAAGCTTTAAAAGGCGATCTGGCGGGTAAATACAGTATTCGTATCAACGAACAGTACAGGATTGTGTTCGCCTTCGACGGGCATGATGCTTATGATGTGCAGATTATAGATTATCACTGAGAAAGGCGGACTATCATGTATAAACTTGAACGTATACCGACGCATCCGGGCGAAGTGCTCAAAGAGGAGTTCCTCGTGCCGCTCGGCATGTCCCAAAGCGCATTGGCGGAAGCGCTGCACTGCTCCTTTCGTTCCGTCAACGAACTGGTCAATGAAAAACGCGGTGTCACGACCGAGATGGCGCTGAAACTGTCGCGCTATTTCAATACGACGCCGCAGTTGTGGATGAATTTTCAAAATGAGTACGATCTTTACAAAACATGGAAGAAAAAAGGAACGGAAATTGAAAGTGTCGGACACTGCGAGAAGATCAATGTGGCGTAGTGTAAAAGGATTAGATTGAAAATCGCAATGATCGGCGATATCGTAGGCCGTCCCGGCCGTTCGATGATCAAGCAGCACCTGCCGCGGCTCAGGAAGGAGCACGGCATCGACTTTGTCGTGGCCAACTATGAAAACGCCAGCCACGGCTTCGGGCTGACGGCCAAGAACGCCGACGAGCTTTTCAAAGCCGGGGTCGACGTCATGACCGGGGGCAACCACAGCTTTGATAAGAAAGAGATCATCCCCCTTTTTGAAACGCTGCCGCTGCTGCGTCCGCACAACTACCCCGAGGCGATGCCGGGCAAAGGCACGGGGCTCTACGAGGTGAACGGCGTCAAGGTCGGGGTGCTTAACGTCATGGGCTACTACGCCATGCCGATGGTCGACAACCCCTTCGTCTGCGCGCAGAAGAGCGTCGAGGCGCTGCGGCGCGAGGGGGCGACGCACATCCTCGTCGACATGCACGCCGAGGCGACGAGCGAGAAGCGGGCGCTGCTGATGATGCTGAAGGGCCACGTCAGTGCCATCATCGGCACCCATACCCATGTGGCGACGGACGATTTGCAAATAGACGGCGGGACGGGTTACGTCACGGACCTGGGGCTCAGCGGCTGCCGCGACAACGTCATCGGGATGGATGCCAAGATCCCGCTGCAGCGTTTCCTTACAGGCCTCCCCGGCCACTTCAACGTGCCGGAAAAGTGTAAAAAGATTTTGCAGACGGCCGTGTTCGAGCTGGACGAGAAGGGGCGCTGTGTGAGCGCCAAGAAGATCAAGACCTTCGACGACGGGCGCGAGATCGTCACCGACGCCTGGGAGGCCTAGAAGAGGCGACGCCCTGCCGGACCCGGCGCAGTGCGACGGCGTGGCTGGCGGATGCAGTGGCGCGGGGCATCCCACTGCTGGCGATCTGCTATGGGCACCAGCTCCTGGCTAGGGCCCTGGGCGGCGCATCGGGCTACCACCGCAACGGGATGGCGACCGGGACGACCGGCTCTTTTGCGACCTGTCGATGCGTTTCAACACCCATACGATCCACTCCCAGACGGTCGTCGCGCTGCCCGACGGCGCCGTGCGGTTCGCGTTCAACGCCCATGACGAGAACCACGCCTTCAGGGTGGGGGCGAGTGCCTGGGGCGTCCAGTTCACCCGGAGTTCGACAAAGCGGTCATGTACTCCTATATCGATGAGGTCTCGACGTCCGAAATGTTCGGGGAGGAGAAGAGGGCGGCGCTGCTTGATGCGGGGCAGGAGACACCTGAAGCGACCGCGATCCTGAAGAAGTTCGAGAAGCTCGTCTGCGAAGGGTGAGGGGGCCGGGAACCCAGCGGGCCGTCAAGGCGATTGCGAAGATCAATGAGGCGTTTCGCGGGGCGCTGCAGGTCATAGCGCCGCCGCCCGAAGCCGACCGCGTTGATAAAAGTGCCTCCCTTTTGCCTTAAACGTAAAGTTGAACTTTACAAAAAAGTAAAAATTATAATAACTCTGTGATATTTCTCCGGTAGAATCGTTAAAAAATTCCGCCGGAGTGAAGAGTATGCTACGAATCATGACGGCCGCGGCACTGTTGGGAACAGCTGCTTTGGCCTACAATACCCAGCCCCCGTTCTCCCAGGAGAAGCTGCTGCCGAGCACCATCAAGCAACACGGCAAGCAGGTCGAGGTTTTCAACCCTTTCCGCAAATACAACGTCTTTATCAACTACGAGCTCGGGATGCACTGCGCCGGGTTCGACGAGAGCTACTGCTGCATCATCCCGCCCTACAACAGCATCCAGGCCCAGGGGGTCATCACCGGCAAGGACGGCAAATCCCCCTATTTCATCCGCAAGGACAACGAGGTCCAGCTCTACTACTACGTCGACGACAACAGCTACTCCGAGGGCAACAAGATGCGCTACTGGGGGGTCAAGAAGGACGTCAACGGCAACGGCCGCACCGACGACAACAACGACAACCTCCCCAACTACGTCTGGAAGCACCTCTACATCTACGAAGATAGCCTGGGGACGATTCCCAAGGGGGCCACGAAGGCGGACCGGAAGTACCTCGGCCTCGATATGCCCATCAAGATCGACCACGGCCCGACGAACAAGCCGCTTTACGGCGGCTATCTCGATTTTGCCGACGAGCACGGCGACAATGTCGTGATGACCGAGACGCTGATCCCGGAACTTCAGGATGTCAAGCTGAAGCTCAGTGCCGAGTACACCTGGGACGCGCTGGGACTGCCGCTGACAGCTTTTACCGACACCGAGCGCAAAGGAACCATCCGCGCCGTTGACGATAAAACCTTTCAGCCCTACCAGGTTTCCAAGGTCCGCATCCACGATAAGCACGGCAAGGCGATCCTTGACGACGAGAAGCGGGTTTACGAATTTATGGGCACCAACCCCATCGACATCCCCAATTGCCAGGTCTGCCATTCGCGCGAGGGCGTCGCGGCGGTCAAGTCGCGCGAAGAGGGGGTGTGGCAGAGCGACACCGAGTACGACTACTGGATCCACTACCACCCCGACGTCACGGAGTATATGGCGCGGCTCGCGGAGGGGATGATCAACATCCTCGCCCTGCACGACAAGCACCACGGCACGGACTTCCTGCGCGACTACAAGACCGACACGCCGAACTTCCGCCTCGGCACCGTCAGCTCGGTCAACTGTACCGACTGCCACGGCGACAACATCTCCGGCAACCTGAAATCACCGCGCGACGGGGTGACGAGCTACAAGACCGTCCGGGCGAAGCCGCTGGCCGAAGCGATGCACGGCTTCCACATGCAAGCGGCCCCCGTGCCCGACGGCGCCGACCGCCCGGCGAACTGCCAGGTCTGCCACCCGACCCACGGGCAGGACAAGGGGATGAACACTTCGGATATGCTCTTCCGCCTCACGGACGCCTACGGCCACAACATGGTGAAGGAGAAGGACCTCCGCATCGCCGGGGGCGGCTGCTACAACGGCCGCGACGCCCACACGAACCCCGACGTCAAACCGCCCTTCTTCCTCAACAGCGTCGGCCGCTACTACCTCGAAGAGGTGAGCATGAAGGACGAGAAGGGCAAGAAGGTCGAGAAGATGCGCGGGCTCTACTGTACCCACTGCCACAATGCACTGTCGCAGGAGCTCTACGCCTACGACGCCATCAAGGATCCCAAGTACCAGTCGGGCAAGACCCTGCGCAACAAGGATCTCAAAACGGTCGTCTCCGCCCTCGCCGGCGGCAGCATGAAGAAGTTCGCCGCGATGGCGGACCCCAAAGTCGCGGAGACGGAGGCCTATTACACCGGGCATGAGGGCGCGGTGCTCTCCACGGTGAAGGGTACGAAAAAAGACGGCACGCCTATTCTAGGCGAATGGGATGACCCGAAAGGCAAAGCGGTCGGCTACGATGCCGTGAGCGGGGGCTCCGACTGGTGGCTGGCGGCGGGCGAACCGCACTGTGCCGACTGCCATGCGGCGCCTTTCGTCGAGGACGAGGGCGGGGAGTACTTCCCGATGGACCAGCCCAAAAAGTACGCCCTCTACCGCCATTCAAAAGGGCACGGCAAGCTCTCATGCCAGAGCTGCCACGAGTCGACGCACGGCCTCTACCCGACCCGCTTTGACGGCACACGGAGCATCGACCAGACGACCCACGACCAGGCCCTGCAGTACAGCCCCGACGGCGAATACGCCGGCCCGGTCACCTGCAGCGCCTGCCATACGGTCAACAAGGAGGGCGTCCCGACGTCGCTTGCGGGCACGGAGTACGAGCACGACTACTGGGCATCGGTCACCCTGATGCACTTCATGCGCCAGAAGAACTTCGACATGCTTCTGCCCATCCACAAACTGCTGGAGCGCTACCCCTACAAACGCTCGAAGCAGATCGTCGAGGAGAGCTGGAAGTAATTATCAGGGCCTTTGCCCTGAATGAAAGTATCCTGACTTTTTATCCTCTCATTCTTGTGTTGCAATCAAATTCATAATTTTCAAATCATAATTTTTCATGCAGTTTCGAATGACTTATGGACAGAGTCTGCTAGGTATAATGCGTAATCAAGCCAAGACGGGGAGAGAGTAATGGTGGAACTGCCCGATGCGAATGCCCTTTATAATGCCCTGGAGTCGCTGAACCTGCTCGAAGGCAAACCGCCGATGTGGTGGCCCGACTACGGCACCTTCAGTGTCGTCGTCGGGGCGGTGCTGACGCAGAACAGCCAGTGGACGCGGGTGGAGCAGTCGCTTCAGAATTTGGAAGCGGCGGGGGCGCTCAGTGCCGAAGCGCTTGCGGCTATAGACCTTGGGGAGCTGATGGAGCTGATCCGCCCCAGCGGGCTTTTCAAGAACAAGGCAAAGGTACTGCAGGCCCTCTCGGCGGCGCTGCTGGAGTCGTACGGCGGCTTTGAGACTTTTCGCGATGAGGTCTCGCGGGAGTGGCTGCTGGAGCAGAAGGGAGTAGGCCCCGAGACGGCGGACTCCATCCTCTGCTACGCCTGCGGGCGCGGTGCGATGGTCGTGGACGCCTATACGGCGCGGCTGCTTCGGGCTTTCGGGTTCGAGCACGAGAGCTACGACGAGCTGCAGGCGTGGTGCGTGGAGGGGGTTGCGGGGCGTTTTGAGGCGCAGGAGCTGCCCTCGATCTACGCGCTTTTCCATGGGATGGTCGTCGAGTACGTCAAGCGGTACAAAAAGGGGAGAGAGGTGGACGTTGGAGCGTTAACGCCCCTGATGTGAGCCGCCCTGTGATTGCTACATCTGCTGCTGGTGGAGCTGCCGCGGGGTGAGCCGGGCCGAGGGGGAGAAGAGCAGGGCGTAGGCGAGCATCAGCAGCGGGATGCCGATGCCGATGACCCCTGCCAGCCACATCTGCCCCTTATGCGGCGGTTTCGGCGGCCCCTTCTCCCCGGCGCGGATGGGCAGGTGCATCACGGCGATCGCGATCAGCGTGGCGAAGAAGACGGTGACGAAAACGGCCATAGCGGCCCTGGTAACGGGATCATCCAACATTCCATAACTTTAGCCCAATTGCAAAGCGTTTATCAAAGGGCGCGAAGCGAACCGGGACTGGAAATGCGCTATCATAGTGCAAAATTTGCGAAGGTCGGATGCATGGCGAATCGCAAAAGCTACCTCGGACGTTACGAGCGGGAAGCGACTGCCGAGATGCTGTGTAAAGCGGGGCTGCTTTTGCCGTCGGCGTGGCCATCATGTTCCTGGCCCTCTGGGTGCGGCAGAGGTTCAGTTCCGCAGCAAGGCGTGAGTGTGAGACGATTTCAAGATGTAAACAGGAGGTTCGATGGAGATGTTTGAGCAGGCGGTCGCAGCGGCGGCGGGCTTCATTTGGGGGGCGCCGGTCCTGATGCTGCTGGTCGGTACGGGGCTGTTTCTGACCGTAAGGCTGCGCGGGATCCAGTTTCGTGCATTGGGGCACGCCTTCAAGCTGATCTGGCACCGCAACGACGACTGCGAAGGGGACATCTCCCACTTTGCCGCGCTCATGATGGCCCTGGCCGCGACGGTTGGCATCGGCAACATCGTCGGGGTCGCGACGGCCATCGCCCTGGGCGGTCCCGGCGCGGTTTTCTGGATGTGGATCATCGGCCTCATCGGGATGGCGACGAAGTACTCCGAAGCGGTCCTGGCGGTCAAGTACCGGGTCAAGGGGAGCAACGGCATGAAGGGCGGGCCGATGTATTACATCTCCGAGGGCGCCGGACTGCCGTGGCTGGGCGCGGCCTTCGCCGTGTTTACGGCGGTGGCGGCCTTCGGCATCGGCAACATGGTCCAGTCCAACGCCGTGGCGTCGGCGCTGCAGGGGCAGTTCGCGCTCCCCACCTGGGCGACCGGGGTCGTCCTGACGCTGCTTTCGGGGGTCGTCATCCTCGGCGGCATCAAGTCCATCGCCCGCTTTACGAGCGTGCTTGTGCCCTTTATGATCGCCGGCTACGTGCTGGGGGCGCTCGCCATCATCATGCTGAACCTTGACAAGGTGCCGGGGGCCTTCGGGCTCATCTTCACCCATGCCGTCACGCCGATTGCGGCGGGGGGCGGCTTTGTCGGGGCGACGGTGGCGGCAGCGATCCGTTACGGGGTTGCGCGGGGCGTCTTTTCGAACGAATCGGGTCTCGGCTCCGCCCCTATCGCCGCGGCGGCGGCAAAGACCGATTCGCCGACGCGCCAGGCGCTGGTCAGCATGACGCAGACCTTCATCGACACCATAGTCGTCTGTACGATGACGGCCCTGGTCATCCTCATGGCGCCGCAGTGGCACGAAGGGGTCGCGGCCGGAGAACTGACGATGGTGAGTTTCACCCACCTCCTGGGCGTTACCGGGACGGTGATCGTGACGGCGGCGACGGTGCTCTTCGCCTACTCGACGCTGATCGGGTGGGGCTACTACGGCGAAAAGGCGATCGAGTACCTCTTCGGCGAGGGGTACATCCGCTACTACCGCGTCGTCTTCGTCCTGATGATCTTTGTCGGGGCGGTGCTGAAGCTGGAGCTGGTCTGGAACATCTCCGACCTTTTCAATGGGCTGATGATCATCCCGAACCTGATCGGCCTG
>JACXUG010000044.1 GCA_014764065.1 Campylobacterales bacterium | reverse complement strand
GCCTTCAAGGTCCAGGGTCACGGTGATACCGTTACCCGTCTCCGCTTTGGAGAAGCCGTAGCCCCTGAACGCGGCGATGGCCTCCAGGTTCTTCGCCTCCTGCTCGCGTTCGACGATCATGCAGAGCGTCTTGCCGCCATAACCGTTGAGCGTCGCTTTCATCTGGTGCATGGCGTCGGGGATGGGCAGGCCGCGGCGCGGGTCAAGCGGCATGCCGCGGGTGTCAAGCACGCCCTCTTTCATGTTCAGCGGGACGCGGTACTCCCCCATCAGGCGCTGCGAAGATGCTTTCCAGCCTGCCTTGTCGAGATCCCCGCGGCCAAACAGCGCGCAGTGGCAGGTGCCGTACTCGTCGATCTCGTCGTCGATAAACTCGCAGGGGCAGCACATCTGCTTGTCGAGCTTCGCGTCCCCCGAGGGTTCGAAGCAGGGGCAGTAGCGCTTGCCGAAGGTCGCCTCCATCTCGCTCAGCCACACTTCTAGGTTCTTGCGCATCATCAGGCTCGGGTTGATGGCATACCCTTTCTGCGCGGCGTACTTCACGATCCAGCGGTGCTGTTTTTTGACCGCGTCGCGGTACTTCCAGTAGTCTTTCATGAACCCAATCATCATTTTTAGCATATTCAATCCTTTTTGCAAAGCAATTATACTGCGTCAATGTTAAAGAAATGCCCTTGTTTGCGCGGGTTTTGGAGCCCGAAAATTTCCTTGACGCAAACGGCGAAAGGCGGAGTAAAATGCCGAAATAATATATCCGTCTAAAGGACACATCACCCCAATGGCGAACCTCGTCATCAACAAACGGGAACTCAAACCCTTCGGCCTCAAAGCCAAACCTATTCTCGAAAAATACCTGGCCAAAGTCAACGTCGATATCAGCGACTACACCTTCGCCGCCAACTATATCTGGCTGGGCAACAGCAGCGGTTTTTATGCCGTCATCAACAAATGTTTCTGTCTCTTTGTCATGACGGGAGGGGAGCTGACGATGCTGCTGCCGCCCATCGGGAAAAAAAAGAACGTCGACAAAGCGATCGTGCAGTGTTTCGAGATTATGAACGCGAACAACTCATCGCCCTACTACGCCCGTATCAACTACGTGCAGGCGTCGACTGTCGAAGAGTTCATTCAGAGCGAAGACGAAGCGCAGAGCATGTTCGAAATGCTCGAACACTACATCCTCGAGAAGAAGCTAGTCGATTACGTCTACGAAATCGACAAACTGATCGAGCTGCGCGGCAACAGCTACCACACGAAGCGCACCGAGATCAACCGTTTCCGCAACTCCTACCCCGATGCCTATGTCGAGGAGCTCGACAGCGAGAAGCATTTTGACGGCATCATAGCGCTGTTCAACAAATGGGTTTCGGACCGGGTGAAATACATGCCCAAAGAGGAGGCGGAAGTCTTCCTCGAGGGGATCCACCAGGAGCGCCATGCCGTCAAGCGGATGCTCAAGCATTACGAAGCGCTCCAGCTCACGGGACTTGTCATCTATATCGACGGGGAGATCAAGGGGTTTACGGCAGGCGAACGCATCAGCAACGACACCGCCTGTGTCATCATCGAAAAGACCGATTTCGAGGTGATGGGGTGTGCGCAGTATATCTTCCGCGAATTTTCGAAACTGCTCAAAGAGAAGTACGGTATCGCCTACATCAACGTCGGTGACGACATGGGATTTGAGAACCTCAAGAAGGTGAAGATGTCCTACCGTCCCTACAAGCTTGTTCCCAAGTTCACGATCTATCAGAAGTAAAGGCCATGCTCAGAACCGCTACCCCCAATGATCTTGACGCGCTGCTCGCGATCGAGAACACGATGTTCGACCCTGCCGTGTACGACCGCCTTTGCGAACAGAACTTTGCAAGACTGCTGAACAAGTCAAGCAGCGTGCTGTACGTCTGGGAAGAGGACGGCAGCGTCGTCGGCTATGCGCTGGGGATCGTCGTCGCGCGGAAACACATCTGGTTCAACTCCCTTGCCGTGCTCAAGGCCTGGCAGTCTACCGAGGCTGCCAAACGCCTTTTTGCCGCCATCGAAGTGTATGCATTGACCCGCCCGCTGGAAACGATCATTCTTGAAATCCGGGAGGATAACCGCGCCCTTCTTCGCCGCTACACGCGCATGGGCTACTGCGAATGGAAACGCATCCCCGGCTACTATCCCGACGGCAGCAGCGCCATCCGGATGCTCAAAAAGATACAGACGCAATGAGCGCTGTCCGCGGCGAAGATCCCTCCACGGACGACTGTCAGCACACCTTCTCCGTGCGCCATGCCGTCGCTGCCGATACGGGGGCGCTCACTGCACTGGAAGCGACGGTCTTCTCCGCCGACAACTACCCCTATCGCGGCGCGCTTTCTACTATCACATCCGGCAGAACCTGCTCCTCGTCGCCTGCACCGATGACGGCACCGTCGCGGGCTACATCCTGACACTGATCCGTCGGAGGGTACCGAAAATCTATTTGCTGGCAGTCACCCCCGGATTCCGAAACACCGCGCTCTGGCTGCGAAGCTGTTGGAGCAGGCCCTGCATGAAGCGGCATTACTCGGCTTAGAACATATTACCCTCGAAGTGCGAAGCGACAGCCCCGCTGCCATTGCCCTCTGCCGGCGCTACAGATTCGAAACGCTCAGAACGCTCAACGCCTTCTACGGCGATGGCTGTGACGCCTATCTCATGCAGCGCTGATATGCCCTGTGACACGATAAAAAAATCGGGGATTGTTTAGAGAGGAAGCTGTTCCGGGAACCCCGGAAAGCGAAAGCGTTTCTGCGCTTACGCGAAGATACTGATCATAACACCCGCCGCAACGGCGGAACCGATGACACCCGCGACGTTCGGGCCCATCGCATGCATGAGCAGCATATTGTTGCGGTCGTATTCCATACCGACTTTGTTGGAGACGCGCGCCGCCATCGGAACGGCGGAAACCCCTGCCGAACCGATGAGCGGGTTGATCTTCGTCCCCGGGAAGAGGTTCATAATCTTCGCCATAATGACCCCCGCGGCCGTACCGACGGAGAAGGCGACCATGCCCAGTGCCAGGATCGCCAGCGTGTCGGCGACGAGGAACTGGTCAGCGGCGAGCTTGGAACCGACGCCCAGGCCGAGGAAGATCGTGACGATGTTGATCAGGGCATTCTGCAGCGTATTGGAGAGACGCTCGACGACCCCGGACTCTTTGAGGAAGTTGCCGAAGGCAAACGCACCGATCAGCGGCGTGGAATCCGGCAGGACGAGGATCGCCAGCACGAGCACGAGGATCGGGAAAATAAGCTTCTCCATCCGGCTGACGTGGCGCAGCGTCGTCATCTTGATCTTGCGCTCTTTCGCGTTGGTGAGTGCCTTCATGATCGGCGGCTGGATGATCGGTACCAGCGCCATGTAGGAGTACGATGCGACCGCGATCGCCCCCAGCAGCTCCGGCGCCAGTTTCGTCGCGATATAGATCGATGTCGGGCCGTCCGCACCGCCGATGATGGAGATGGCAGAGGCCTGCTGGAGTGTAAAGTCAAAGAGACCCGTATACTGCGACAGCGCCACCGCGCCGACAAGGGTTCCGAAGATACCGAACTGCGCGGCACCGCCGAGCAGGGCTGTTTTCGGATTGGAGAGCAGCGGACCGAAGTCGGTCATCGCCCCGACGCCCATAAAGATGATAATCGGGAAGAGTTCGTTCGCGAGACCCGCCTGGTAGATAACGCCCAGGAAGCCGTGCGGCCCGGCGATGTCGGCAACGGGGATGTTCGAGAGCAGGCCCCCGAAGCCGATCGGCAGCAGCAGCAGCGGCTCAAACCCTTTGGCGATCGCCAGGTAGAAGAGGACGAAAGCGACCAGGATCATGATGACGCGTCCCCACCCTTTGTGGAAATCGCTCATCGGTTTGCCCAGCGCACTCATCTCGTCCGGGTTCGGATAGAGGATCGCGTAGACACCGGTGGACTTGGCAAAGTTGGCCAGGAGGTGACCGATGCTGTGCGACTCGTAGGCTTTCTGCTCCACGGCCGGCGCCTCACGCGCGGCATAGGCATCGGATGCCGACGCCGACACGGCGCCGAACAGCGACAATGCCAGCAGCAGTTTGATAAACAGCGTTCTCATCCGCTTATCCGATTACCGCGACAACCTGGCCTTCGACGACCTTATCGTTGACGTTGACGTTGATGGACTTGATGACGCCTCCGCGCGGTGCAAGGACATCGATCTCCATTTTCATGGATTCGAGGATCATGATCTTTTCGCCTTCCGCGACGCTCTGGCCCGGGTTGGCAACGACTTTCCAGACGTTACCCGGCAGCAGTGCCTTGATCTCTTCGCCTTCACCGGCCGGTGCCGCTGCAGATGCTGCGGCTTCGCCCTGAACCGCTGTTACCTGGATGTTTGCATCGCCCTCGGCGACCTGAACGCTGAATTTCTGACCGTCGACGACGACTGTGTAGTTTCCTGAACCCATACCTTGACACTCCTCTTTTTCGTTTTGCATTTCGGAAAGTTTGCGGACGTTGACTTCCACTTCACCTTTAAGGAAGGTGATCCCTTTTTCATCACAGGCAGCTGCGATGAAGATGTTCTCTTCAGTAGTTTCGATCCCCTCTTCTTCAAGACGCTTGGTCCAGAAGGCGATGGATTTCTTTTCGTCTTTGTCGGCGAGATCGATCGCCTTTTCCGTTGTCGGCTCGAGTCCGAGCTGCTCCGCGGCGATCTTGACGACCTCGGCATCCGGCGCCACCGGCGTCTTGCCGAAGTAGCCCAGGACCATGCGGCCGTAACCCGGTGCAATCTTGTTCCACGGCCCCATCAGGGTATTGTTGAGCGCCTGCTGGAAATAGAACTGGGAAACCGGGGTGACAGAGGTGCCGTAGCCGCCCTTTTCGACAACTTCGCGCATCGCGAGGATCGCATCATGGAACTTGTCCATCATGTTGTTGTCGCGCAGCATCTGCGTGTTCGCCGTGAGGGCGCCGCCCGGCATCGGGGAGAACTGGATCAGCGGCTCGACCATGGTCGCTTCCGGCGGGATGAAGTAGTCCGCCAGACACTCTTTGAGGGTCGCTTCGTATTTGAGGATCTTCTCGAAATCGAAACCGAAATCGTAATCCTTACCCTTGATGGCGTGCATCATCACGAGCAGGTCCGGCTGGCTCGTACCGCCGGAGACCGGGTGAGCGGCGGCATCGATACCGTCCGCGCCCGCTTCGAGGGCTGCAAGGTTCTGCGCGACGCTAATGCCGGCGGTTTCCTGCGTGTGCAGACGGATATGTGTCCCTTCCGGCAGCAGCCTGCGTGCCATTTTGATCGTCTCGTAGACTTTCTGCGGATTGGCCGTACCGGTGGCGTCCTTGAAACAGACGGAGTCGTACGGGATCTCCGCATCGAGGATGTCACGGAGGATCTTCTCGTAGAACTCTACGGTGTGCGCACCTTCACAACCCGGAGGGAGGTCCATCATCGTCACGACGACTTCGTGCTTCAGGCCGTGGTTGACGATGCTGCGGCCGCTGTCAATGAGGTTGTTGACATCGTTGAGGGCATCGAAGTTGCGGATCGTCGTCGTCCCGTGCTTTTTGAACATCTTTGCGTGCAGGTCGACCAGCTCGCGGCTGCCCGTGTCGAGCATCACCGTGTTGACCCCCCGCGCCAGCGTCTGCAGGTTCGCATCGGGACCGACGATCTCGCGGAACTTGTCCATGTTGTCAAAAGCGTTCTCGTTGAGGTAGAAATAAGGCACCTGGAAGCGTGCGCCCCCGCCGAACTCGAAGTGGGTGATCCCCGCCTCTTTTGCCGCTTCGACTGCCGGCAGGAAGTCGTTCAGCAGTACCCGTCCGCCGAAAACAGACTGAAAGCCGTCGCGGAATGTCGTATCCATCACATCAATGAATTTTTTCGCCATGCCAATCCTTACTTTGTGTTGTGGTGGTGAATGGCCGCAGCAATCGCCGCCACCTTCTTCAGTTTATCCGCCGCTGCCAGAGCGGACTTTCCCGACTCTGCCGCATGCGGCTCCGGGAAATAGCGGTGAATGATCTTTGACATGACATTCATCGCAAGAATCATCAGCGTGAGGAACAAAAAGACGATGCCCATACCGAGCACCATGAATTTGAGCCCCTCGGCTACGAGGTTCACTTCCATGATCTACCCTTGTTACAGTTTTGAAAGCCTAGGCCTTCATAAAATTACTCGGCCTATAGTATAGAAAAGAAGATAAAAATCGTATGATACTACCGAAAAATTCCATCTCCCTAAGCCCGGAGTGTTACCATACACCGCCATCGGTTTTTTGAGCCCTACAGGGATTTCAGAGGTCCGCTTTGCTACAATCACGCAAATATTTTTGGAGAACGCTATGGATTTGAGCAAAATCGGTTACGGAGAAAACCCGGATAAAGTCAAAGCGGTGATCGAGATCCCTTACGGGTCCAACATCAAGTATGAAATTGAAAAAGAGAGCGGTGCCGTCGTCGTCGACCGCGTCATGCACTCTGCGATGTACTATCCGGCCAACTACGGCTTTGTCAACAAGACCCTTTCCCAGGACGGCGACCCGGCTGACATCCTCGTCCTGACCAAGTACCCTATGCAGGCCGGTTCCGTCGTGAACTGCCGCCTGATCGGTGTTCTGATCATGGAAGACGAAAGCGGTATCGACGAGAAACTGCTGGCCGTGCCGGTCTCCAAGATCGACCCGACTTTCGAAGAGATCCAGGATATCGACGACCTGCCGAAGCACACCCTGGCGAAGATCAAAAACTTCTTCGAAACCTACAAAGCGCTCGAGCCGGGCAAATGGGTCAAGGTCAAAGACTACCAGAACAAAGCTGCGGCGACCAAAATCCTCCAAGACGCCATCGAGAACGCCTAAGCAGTGCTCTTCGGTCTTTTCGAACAGGACCTCATTGCCGTCGCCCTCCTCGGGGTGGTGGCGAACTTCATTTTTTCTTTCCTTTTGAGCTGGCACCTTATGCAGAATATCGGTATGGAAACCATGCTGGAAACCCGCGGAAAAAAACCGCAGGGATGGCTCTCGGGGCTCAGCCTCGCCGTCCCCTTTGCCAAGATGGTGCTGACGCTCTACCGCGTCGCTATTTTGCAACTCTATTTCCTGAACCGGGGCTACAGCTACCGGGACTACTGGATCTACCTCACCCGGGATGAAAGCGAGCAACCATGAATCCGACCAATCCTCCCCTCGACGGGGACACCAACCTGCTTATCTAGGTGTCACCTTCGGCGTATTGATCGTCGTCGCCCTCGTCCTTGCCTTTTTCAACCGCGACAGGGGCTGAACGCAACCGTACCGATTCACCCAATCTCCTGATACAATAGGTGTATGGAATTTGACGCATACCATACCCTGGGGATCGACACGACCTTCAGGCATTTTGACAGCAACAGCGGCCTGAGCACGGCAGAAGGCGAGGTGCGCCTGTTGCGCGACGGCCCCAACGCCCTCCCGGTCGCCCCGCCTATTCCCCTGCTGTGCATCATCTTTTCCCAGTTCAAAAACCCCATCATCCTCATCCTGCTCGTCGCCGCGCTGATCAGCTTCGGCATCGGCGAAAACTCGGCGCCGGATTTATCCTCGCCGTGCTGATCATCAACGCCGCCATCGGGACGCTGCTCGAACACAGCGCCGACCAGCGGTGAGCCTGTTTTTATCGCGACCGTGACGGCGAAAACCGCCGCCAGTGCCAGGATGGCCCCCGCCATATAGGCGCGGATAAGGGTGTCCTTTGCGGACATATAGACTTTCGATTCTCCCGAATCGACCATTTTTGTTACAAATTCGCTTGGAATCAAATAGGCCATTGAATATCTCCTTATCGTGTTGTTGATCGCAGCCACTTCCCGACCCTGCTGCCCTTCACGCAGAGCGGCATCGGCAAGGGCATGCTCCTTTCGTACAGCAGGTGCAGAGGCACTACCACGGTCCGATCAACCTGAAAAATTCTATCGCTTAAATTTCATTCAACAGTGCAGAAAATTGTGTATAATTTATACACTTTTCTTATTATTTTCTGAACAATGAAACCGTTTATAATGGCCTTTTGTGATTAAAAATAGAACTTAACAGTTTTTCTAAAAAAAACATCTTTCCTGTAAGCTTTGTACGAAGCGTTGTCTGTAACGCCGCCGAGCTTTTGTGTGCTGAAAAATATCTCTGTGATGAAAGTGCCCGGGGAGAGGGCACGCAGTGAAGGGGTGTCTCCGCGCTTCAGGATTGGAAAAGTGCCACAAATACGTTTAGTTCCGTAAAGGCTTTGGCGCGGAGGTTGGCATTGGGTTCCAGCATCTTCACAACCATCTGGGCCAGGTTGGCGTCGATGCCGGGGCGGTCCAGCAGTGTCATGTCGAGCCGCTCCCCCTCCGAGGGCATATAGTGCGCCTGCAGCGGGTAGGCCCTTTCGCCCGTCAGTTTCTTGTAAAGCCGGCAGCCGAAGTCGAAAAGCTCGAAGGATTCATTCCGGCCGGTTTTCGCACCCGCTTCAAACCCCAACGCCAGGTCGATGCCCCTGTCGCGCAGGTAGGAGTGTAGCTGCATCATAAAGCCTATCGCCGCGGGCGAATAGCCTGAGAGCACCCGGTCGTGGAACTGCCCGAAGCTCTCACCCGGTTTGCGCAGACGGCGGTACTCGCGCATCAGCGACTCGACGTGGTAGCGTGCGAACCGCAGCGGCACGGACTTCAGGACGCTGTACCCCTCCTGCCCTTGAGCGGCAAGTTTCCCCCCGAGCGTGATGTGCACCCCGTGCTCCGTCTCGCCGTTCACCTTGGCCTTGCACCCCTCGAAACCGACGTCACCGACCCCGTGCAGGCCGCACCCTTTGACGCAGCCCGACCAGTGCATCCGCACGCGGCCGCCCTCCAGCGGTACCGCGCGGCTGAGGTACTCGGCCATCTCGATGGCGTCGGGTTTGTTTGGGATGACGCCGAAAGGACAGTGCTCCTCGCCGGCACAGGCGATCAGGTGGTTGAAATAGGGGCTGGAGACGCTTTTATAGGCCTCGAAAAACGGTGTCTCCATCAGAGCATCGTAACGGGCGGCGTCCACCCCGAGAATGTAGAGACTCTGTTCGATGTCGAGGCGAACGCGCCCGTCGCCATAGGTCTTTGCTGCCTCCGCCGCGGCGACAAGGTCGCTGCCGCTGAAGACGCCGGAGGGGACAACGGCATGGACGGCAAAGGTGCCGTTTTTCAGCTCGACGCGCCCCTGGTCGGCGTCGTTGTTGTCAAGCTGGGTCAACGTCTCCCCGGCGGTAGCGAAGTCAATCCCCGCCTTTTCGCGGATGGCCGCGGCGAGGGTATCCATCCCCACCGCCTCGATGAGGAAGTGCAGCCGGTTCTTGTTACGGTTGTCGCGGAAGCCGTAATCGCGGTAAAGCTCGATAAGGGCCCGGAACATCGCCACGGCCTCCGCCTCGTCGCGCACGAAGATGTCGGCATTGCGTGCGATCACCCCGACCCGGCCGCCGAGGTAGATGTTATAGCCGTAGACACCATCCTTTTGCGCCAGTACGAAGCCGCAGTCCTGCCCGAAGATGTTGCAGCGGTTGGCAAGCGACCCGCAGACCCCCGTATTGAACTTGCGCGGCAGGGCGCTCACCCACTCCCAGTGCCCCAGGAAAAGGGATTGCAGCTTTTGCAACAGCCCCTGCGACGGCAGGATGTTGTCGAACGCAACCCCGTCGAGGGGGTCGTTGACCATATTGCGGAAGTTGTCCACCCCCGTATGAAAGGTCGTCAGACCCACCTTTTCAAGGCGTTCGAGAATCTCTGGCATCGCCTCGATGCTCAGGTAGCGCAGTACGATCTGGGCCCGGGTCGAGATATCCATGTAGTCCTGGCCGAACGCCTTGGCGATCTCGCCGACGGTGCGCGCCTGGGCGGCATCCAGCTGGCCGCCGGGAATGCGCACCCGCATCATGAAGCGCTCCGGGGTCATCGGGCGGTCGAAAATACCAAAGCACTTCAGGAAGTAGTCCAGGTCCTCCTTGGGGATGCTTCCGTACCCCCCCTTGGCATATTCGGCGATCTGTTCGAACGCCTCTTTGGGGGTTTTGAGCGCCTTAGTCTGCTCGACCTTGTTTATTTTGGTATTCCGGGCTTCAGAGGCCGCTTGCAATACGCTGATCATGTTACTCCTTTTTGTTAATGTACTGCGGCAGTATCGCGTGCAGGTTGACGACGTCGCCGAAAACGATGATCGCGGGACGCGGGGCGTTTGCGGCCACCGCCGGCAGCCCTTCGAGCGTGGTGATGAAACGCTGCTGCTCCGGACGGGAGGCGTTGGAGATGACGGCGCAGGGCATCGTTGCCGCGGCACCCGTTTCCAGCGCCTTCTCTACGATCTCCTTTGCGCGCGAGACCCCCATCAGCACGACGGTCGTATGGTTTTTCAGTTTGAGCAGGTCGATCCACTCCGTGTTGATGCGGTTGCCCGCCAGGTGCGCGGAGACGATGGAGAGGCTCGCCGCGTACCCGCGCGCCGTCGGGGCGATGCCCGCGGCGAGCGGTCCGGCGACGGCCGAGGAGATCCCCGGGACAACTTCGACGCGGATCCCCTCTTCTACGAGGGCCTGGGCCTCTTCCGCCCCGCGGCCGAAGATATAGGGGTCCCCCGCTTTGAGCCGGGCGACCTCCAGGCCCTTCTGTGCATACTCGATCAGGAGTTCATTGATCTTCTCCTGCTTGATGCTGTGGTGCCCCTTGCGCTTGCCGACATGGACGACCATCGTCGCTTTAGGGATGAGCGCTTTGATCTCGTCGCTCACCAGGTGGTCGACGAAAACGACGTCGGCTTCCGTGATAAGGCGGTACGCTTTGAGTGTCAGCAGGTCGACGTCCCCCGTGCCGCAGCCGACAAGGTGTACCCGTCCGAGCTGCCGGTTCGCCTCGGCTTTGAGCGCCCCTGGACGGATCTGCCCGGCGAGGCGTTCGCGCATCGCCTTCTGGCCCAGCGCGGCCAGCGACGCGGGCAGCATCCGGGCGATCTTGTCGCGGATGGCCTGGGCGATCGCCGGCGAGCCCCCGCTGGAGCTCACGGCAATCTTGACCGGTCCCTGCTCGATCAGCGCGGCAAAGAAGAAGTCGCACTGTTCCGGAACGTCGACGACATTGAGAAGAAAACGCTGCCGCTGCTTGAGCGTCGTCAGCATCGCCGCCACCCCGGCATTGCCGGTGGCATCAATGATGATGCCGTACTCCCGGCAATCTACCTCCGTCACCGGGCGTTCACGCACCTCCGGGACAAGGGCGCGCATCGGCTCGCTGCAGAGCGCGGCGATGACGTCGAAATCGATCTGGTTGCGGCGCATCACCTGCGCCTTTTGCAGGGCAACCGGCCCGCCGCCTATCAGCAGTATCTTCGGGTTGTGCAGCACAACGGGAAGGGTAATTCTTTGCATCATGAATCCTTCGTATGTTTTTTAATGCGCCTTCAGCGGAGAAGATGCGTCAAAAAAACATGACCGTCGCCGGCGGCCGGAGCGTCCGCACGAGCGTTATTTGACCATAAACTTGTAATCAAGCTGGGCCCAGACCTTGGTGACGTCGTTGCCCGTGTCGCCCTTGGAGTAGAAAGCCGCCTTGGTCAGGAACGCAAGATCCTTGACACCCGGAACACTATTCGCGTACAGCACGTCGAATTCGCTTCCGAGGTCCTTATTCACGCCGGAGAGCGCATCGAACTTGTGGTAGATGCCCAGCACTTTCCCGAAGCCCGGCGTGGCATATCCCAGCGTACCGCTCAGGTCCGCCAGACCGGTGTTGTTGCTTCCGGCCGTGCGCCCGAGGAAGACGTCCGCCCACCCCTGGAACTTGTGCAGGGTCGCCAGCGGGGTCGTGAACCCCTTCGTGCTGTTGCTTTCGGCATCGCCGAGCACCTCGTACTCCGCGCCGACAATGAGGCCGGAGATGTTCGCGCCCAGGGCGATGTCATAGTAGGCGGCATCGATCTCCGGCGCATCATCGAGAACGTACGTCAGAGAGGCGTCGCTCTGCTTGGCATAGGAGGCCGCATAGTTCAGCGTCACACCGTCCAGGGCCAGCGCACCCGAAGCGCGCAGGCCATAAGTGTCGTGAATGTCTGCAAGCATATAGCCGAACCCCGTGACGGAGAGCGCCTTGCCCGCCGTGTACGTAGCGTGCAGGAGCAGTGATCCCGTGTCCGTCGTCGGGTTGGCGTTGACCCCCCGGTAGCCGTAGACCCATGCGCCCAGCAACGTCACCCCTTCGACGGACTTGTTGACAACCGTCACCGTATTGTAGGCACGCTCCATCTGGCGCCATCCGACGGTACCCACGAAGCGCTGGTCGTCGAGGTTGACGAAGGAGCGCCCTGCGAGCAGCGTCGTATCCGCCGCCGTGTAGGCCAGGTACCCCTCGGTCAGGATCGCCTGCTGCGGGTCGAGGATCGGGTCATACGTCACATCCTGCGGCGCGTAGTCGTTGTAGCCGAAGTTGTTGACCGAGGTCATCCCCACTTTGGCAGTGAGCCCCTCGAGGCCGAGGAGCGTCCCTTCGACCGCGAGGCGGGTCCGGACCGTAAAGGCGTTAGCCGTATCGCGGCCGTTATCCTTCACATCCGCCATCTCGTAGCGCGGGCGGATCTCCCCGCTCATCTTCATTCCGTCCAGGAGGACGGTCTCTTCGGCAGCCGACGCGGCCGCACCCATACTTCCCACAATAGCCGGCACGGCGGCCAGCGACATCATCCACTTCTTCATTCAATCTATCCTTCTAAAATCTCGAGGCGGCACCTCTGGAGAGCCCCGCATGATGCTACGGGACTCCCCAGAAGGGCGAGCGACTTTTTAATGCCGCGGAAACCGTATTCCGCCGGCCACTTAGTGCTTTAAAAAGCAGTGTTTATTCGTCTTCCTTGGCGAACTTCTC
>JACXUG010000114.1 GCA_014764065.1 Campylobacterales bacterium | reverse complement strand
CGCTGGAGACGATGAACTTCACCGCGTTCGAACGCTTCTGCAAACGTCTCGGTCTGCTGCTGGAGATCAGGGAGGACAGCAAATGCTACCCCATGAGCCAGGAGGCGCGCAGCGTGCAGAGCGTTCTGATGCGTGCCGCACAGCACTGGGGAGTCCGTTTTGAAAACGCCGCCTATGTCACGGGAGTCTCGACGGAGGGAAACGTTTTTTTGCCATCACGGCCGGTGAGAAGACACGCCGCCATGAACGACTGATCATCGCGACGGGCTCGCCCGCCGCACCGCAGCTCGGCGCAACGACAGCACGATGGCGATGGCCGAAGCGCTCGGCCATCGCATCGTGCCCCCCTTCCCTTCGCTGGTCGGGATGCGTCTCGATGCGGCGGAGCTGGAGAAGACGACCAAAACGATTCCCGATGATACACTCTACGATCTGCTCTGCGGGCTGCTGCCGCGCAAACTGATCCGTCCGCTGCTGCAGGCACAGAAAATTGCGTCCGACCTACCCTGCAGCGCCCTTAATGCCAAGACGGCAAAGAAGGTGGCCTATATCATCAAGCAGTGCTCCTTCACCGCCACCGACACACGGCTACCAGCATGCCGAAGTCGCCGGCCGCGGTGTGGCGACGGAGGCGATCAACCCCAAAACAATGGCGTCACAGATCGTCGAGGGGCTCTTTTTTGCCGGGGAGGTCATCGACATTACTGGGCAGCGCGGCGGTTTCGACGCTGCCGTCGGAACAGTTGCGGATATAGCCGCACAACCCCATTTCCCGGGCGTGCTGCTGGATTGTCGCGCGGAACCATACCCCCTGCACCCGGCCACGGACCGAATATCGTCTGTGTATACTGCCCCTTTGTGCTTGATGTCCAATAGTAGCGGCCCTTGCGTTGCTTTTTACTTATCCCCCTTGCTTACGGATTCGTACCCTTTTTCAGCACAATAGTCCATATCATTTCCCCGGAGTATCCCCTTGACCGCACTCATCATCCTTGCCGTCACTGTCATCATCATCGTCCTGATGTACAACAGCCTCGTTGCCAAAAAGAACCAGGTCGACAATATCTTCGCCGGCATCGACGCCGTGCTCAAAAAACGCTACAACCTCATCCCGAACCTTGTCAGCTCCGTCCAGCAGTATATGCAGCACGAGCGCAGCATTCTGGAGAAGGTCACCGAACTGCGCTCCCAGGCGATGAAACCGGGGATCTCCGATGAGCAGAAGATTACCCTGGACAAGCAGATTACCTCTGCACTCGGCAGCATCATGGTCGCAGTAGAGAGCTACCCCGACCTCAAGGCCAATGAAAACATCATGCACCTGCAGCGCAACCTCTCCGAGATCGAAGCCCAGATCGCCGCGGCCCGCCGCGCCTACAACCAGGCCGTGACAGACTACAACAACGCCATCGAGATGATCCCGACGAACATTCTCGCCAATATGATGCACTATACCCGCAAACAGCTCTTCGAGATCACAGAGGACGAACGTAAAAACGTCGATGTCGGAGCCCTTTTCAAACAGTAACCCCTGCTGAAGAGCGCCTCTGAACTGACTGATTTTTACTATACGGAACTCTACGACTCCCTTCAGGAGCTGGAGCAGGAGCGCCACGCGGTCCGCAAGAAGCTCCTGACCCTCTTCGGCATCCTGGGGGCGCTGTCGCTGCTGATCATCGCTTTCATCTACGACAGCTGCCGCTGTTTCAACGAGTCTTACCTCTGGATCAGCGTCGGCGCGGCGGCCATCGGCGGCTTCGGCTATCGGATGCTCGTCAGCGGTTATCGCAGCGGTTTCAAGGAGAAGATCATCCGGCCGCTGATCGAGGCGATCGAGAAGGAGCTCTTCGAACCGACGGTCTTTTCCTCCTTGCTCTCCATCGAACAGGCCATGGGCTACATCCGCACCCTGCGCTCCTCCATCGGCATCGTCGAGGAGCTGAAGCTCAATGAAAAGCTCTGGAGCAAAGTCTGACCGGGCCATCTGGAACCAAGCCTTTTCATGCTAGAATCGTCCAAACCACACAAAGGATCCCTATGAAAATCATCCTGACCCTTTTCGCACTCACGCTCAGACTGATGGCCCTGCAGACGGGCCAGCCCCTCCCCACGCTCTCGCTCAACGGCGATGAAGGCGGCAAAGTCGACGGCACCGCCTGGAGCAGCGATGAGCTCAAAGAGAAGGTCCACGTCATCTTCTACGTCGACCCGGACGAGAAAGACCTCAACAATCCCTTCTCCGACGCCCTGAAAGCCGAAGACTTCGACCGCAGCCGTTTTGCTTCCGTCGCCGTTATCAACATGGAGGCGACCTGGCTGCCCAATTTTACGATTGCCAAATCGCTCAAGGCGAAGCAGGAGAAGTTCCCCGATACGATCTACGTCAAGGATATGCACAAGAAAGGGGTCGCCGCCTGGAAGGTTGCCGACGACAACTCCGACATCATCATCACGGACAAAAGCGGCAACGTCCTCTATCTCCATGAGGGGCAGCTCCCCGAAAGCAGCTTCGCCGAGATCATCTCCCTGATCAAGGAACATATGTGAACGAAACACTCCTCTCCATCAGCATCCGCGACTTCTTTTCCAAACGGATGCTCCAGTTTACCCTGATCCCCTTCCTGGGCACCATCCTGCTCATGTACACCCTCTTTTTCGGTATTGCCGACGCCGGCATCGACTCGCTGCGGGAGAGTACGCTGCAGATCGAGCAGCACCAGCAGACGCAGCATAACGGCGTGGTGGAGACGCAGCACGAGACGACCACGGTCGAAGGGGGCTTGGCCATCCTGCGCTTCTTGATGGAGCATACCGTCACCTCGTGGCTGGTCAGCTTCATCGTCTTTACCGTCGGCGGGTTTATCACATTCATCTTTGCCATATTCATTGCGCTGATCATCATCGGTTTTCTCACCCCCTACATCGTCAAAGAGATACACCGGCGCCACTACAGCCACCTGCCGCTGGAGCACCACGGCTCCATCCTCGGCGTCCTCCTCGCCTCGCTGAAACATGTGCTCATCATGCTCCTGCTCTTTTTGGTGCTGACGCCCCTCTACTTTGTCCCGCTGCTGAACCTCGTGGCCTTCAACCTCCCCTTTTACTACCTGTTCCACAAGCTCTACCTGCTCGACGTCGCCTCGGAAACGACAACAAAGGAGCGCTTCAAGCTCATCATGGCCTTCCACGGCGGGCAGGTAAGGATGACGACGCTGGGCCTCTATCTGCTCTCGCTGCTCCCCTTCGCCGCCTACATCACCCCCGTCTTCAACATCATTGTCCTCACGCACTCCATGTTCCGTAAGACGGTCGAGGTCGAAGCGCACCACGAAAGCGTCACTGCCGCGAAAAGCGCTACAGACAAAATCCCGAACGGTTCGCAGGACGCGCTGTCGTCGTAGTGAGGTGGACCCCATTTTCAAACAACATGCTAAGATGACTTTTTAGACATAGGAGCGAGAAATATGGGAGCAGCGAAACGTAAAGTACATTCTGCG
>JACXUG010000043.1 GCA_014764065.1 Campylobacterales bacterium | reverse complement strand
ATGGACCCGCAGTCGGTGACGCTGGTTTTCTCCTCGGCGCACATCAACTCCCCGGCATCCATGTTCGGCCACACCCTCCTGCGCATCGACTCCTCGTATGAGTCCAAGATGCTCTCCTATGCCGTCAACTACGCCGCCGGGGCGGACCCGGACAAAGAGAACGGCGCCGTATTCGCGATCAAAGGGCTTTTCGGGGGCTACCCCGGGTTTTACTCCCTGCTGCCCTATTATGAGAAACTCAAGGAGTACCGCGATACGGAACAGCGCGACGTCTGGGAGTACGACCTGGACCTGAACCACGACGAGGTGATGGCGATGATCCGCCATATCTGGGAACTCAAAGGGGTGTACAACTGGTACTACTTCTTCGACGAGAACTGTTCGTACAATATGCTCTGGCTCATGGAGATCGCCCGGCCGGATGTCGATATCCGGGGGCATTTCGCCTACCACATCATCCCGATGCAGACCGTTCATGCGACCGAGGAAGAGGGGCTGGTGCATGCCAAGCACTACCGTCCGTCGAAGCGGACGCTACTGCTCGCCTATGAGAGGGTGCTGGATGGCCGCGGCGAAACGGAAGCCATGGCCCTGGCCGACGGGCTGCTCGACCCCATAGCCGTTCTGAACGATACTGGGCGGGATCCGCAGATGAAGCGCTATACCCTCGAGGCGGCGTCGGAGCTTGCCGAGTACCGCCTGATGAAGGGAGAGGTCAACAAGGCCGCCTATTCGAAGCGGTTTCATGCGATCCTTTCCGCCCGGGCGGCATTGGGAAAGGGGGAAGCGCTTCCGGTGACACGACCGCGCAACCCCGACGAGGGACATCGGGCGACGAGGGCGGCGGCGGCAACGGGATGGCGCGACGGCAACCCTTACCAGCGCATCGGCATCCGCCCGGCCTATCACGACCTCGGCGACAGCGACGTCGGCTTCATGCCCGGAACGCAGATCGAGTTCCTGGACCTCGAAGCGCGCTATGACCGCGACGGCGCTGCCGTGGAAAAGGCGACGATCGTCTCCATTACATCCATCGCCCCGCATAGCGCCTTTTTCAGCCCCTTCTCCTGGCGGATGCGCGCGGGGTGGGACCAGTCGTTTCTGAGCCGTGATGCGCTCTTCGGTACGACGGTCGGCGCGGGGTTCGCCGCCGGAGGCACCTGGGGGTACGGGTATCTCCTGGCGGAGCCGGAAATTTTCATCACGGACAAAGGGTACGGCGCGCTTAACACGACGGCAGGGCTGCTCTTTGAAACGGGAGGCGGTTTCAAACTCTGGGGGGAGGGCGGGTACCGTTATTATGTTGACGGGATGCGCCAGTGGACGGGAAAGGTGGAGCATACGAGCCGCCTTTCACAGAACAACGCCCTGAAGCTCTCCTTTGATTACACGGACAAAACCGACGGTCCCCAGCGCAGTTTCAGCGCCGCATTCGTACACTATTATTAACATGCTTTTATAGACACCGGTGCCGCATTCGGTTATAATCGCTACACGATATCAACGTAGAAGAGAGCCGATGTACATTCCGCAAATACAGTTTTCCCTCTGGGCCGATTTCATTGAACGCGATTTCATCGATACGGGTCTGAAACGCCTCGTCGAGCAGGGCGTTGTCAACGGGGCGACGTCCAACCCCGCGATTTTCAAAAACGCCATCTTGACCTCACCCGCCTACCAGATGCAGCTGGAAACCCTGCAGAACCACACCCCTAAAGCCAAGTACGAAGCCCTGGCGATCACGGATATCCAGAAGGCGGCGGATGCCCTGCGGCCGCTGTTCGATCAGAGTGACGACGGCTATGTGAGCATCGAGGTTGACCCCTACCTCTGCGACGATGCCGTCGGAACGATCGAAGAGGGACGCCGTCTTTTCAGGGCGATCGGGCGCCCCAACGTGATGATAAAGGTTCCGGCTACGGATGCAGGCTATGTGGCTATGGAGACGCTGGTCAGCGAGGGGATCCCCGTCAACGCGACGCTGATCTTCTCCAAGGCACAGGCGCTGGCCTGTGCCAACTCCTTTGCCAGAGGGCTGGAGAAGGGTTCGACGCAGGTCGATACGGTGATCAGTATCTTCGTCAGCCGCCTGGACCGCGCCATCGACGCGACGCTCGAAGCCAAGGGGGTGCAGCCGGCCCTGGCGGGCGTCTACAACGCCGCGGCCATCTACGAGGCGGTCGAGTCGCTGGAGCTGCCCCGCTGCCGCGCACTCTTCGCGTCGACCGGTGTCAAGGGGGGCGGACTTCGCCCCTCTTACTATGTCGATGCGCTGCTGGCGGCGCACAGCGTCAACACGGCACCGATCGAGACGATCGAGGCTTTCGTGGCGCACGGGGACACCGAGGCGAAGCTGCCGCTTGACGCGGAACGGATCGAGGAGCATTTCGACGCCGTGGCCGAAGCGGGCGTCGATATCGAGGCGGTGTATGCCCAGCTGATGACCGAAGGGCTCGAAGCATTCAAAACGGCATTTGCCGAAATCCTGGCGGAATTGGGGTAGGTTGTGAGTACAAATCAAGTCGATACCGAAATTAATGTTGAAACCCTGACCTTTGAGACACTGAAAAAGGTCCGGGGATACCTGCAGTGGATGCTCGATGCCGGCGGGTCGGACCTCCACCTCAAGGCAAACTCCGTCGTACGTGCCCGCATCAACGGTGACATTACGCCACTGAGCGGCGAAATCTTCAAAAAAGAGGAGGCGCTCACTTTCGCCAAGGAGCTGCTGCGGACCCGTTTCGACGAGTTCGTCCGGCAAAAAGAGCTCGACCTTGTCTACTCTTTCGACGAGAATACCCGTTTCCGTGTCAACATCTTTTTCCAGATGGAGGGGGTCTCCGCCGTTTTCCGCGTCATTCCCGTCAAGATCGCTTCCATCGACGACCTCGGTCTGCCGAAGGTCGTCCATAAGTTCGCCAGCACCGAGCGGGGACTGGTCCTGGTGACCGGGGTTACCGGTTCGGGTAAATCGACGACGCTCGCGGCGATCATCAATGAGATCAACCTGACCCGGTGCAAGCACATCGTGACGATTGAAGACCCGATCGAGTTCGTACATAAAGACCACAAATGTATCGTCAACCAGCGCAGCGTCGGGCAGGATACGAAGAGCTTCGCCAACGCCCTGCGCGCTGTTCTGCGTGAAGACCCCGATATCATCCTCGTCGGAGAGATGCGCGATACCGAAACGGTCGAAACCGCGCTGCATGCCGCGGACTCCGGGCACCTTGTATTTTCCACCCTGCACACCCCTGATGCGAAAGAGACGATCAACAGGATCATCTCCATCTTCCCTTCCGGGGAGCAGAACCGTGTACGGATGACGCTGGCCTCGGTTCTGCAGGGGGTAGTCTCGCAGCGTCTGATTCCGACCGTGGACGGCAAACGGACCGCGGCACTGGAGATCCTCGTCAATACGCCCTATATCGCCCAGCTCATCATGGAGGAGCGCGACAGCGAGATTCGTGACGCCATCGAGGAGGGGAGGGATATCTACGGTTCGCAGAGTTTCGACCAGGGGATCCTGGACCTCTGGCGGGCAAAGCGGATCTCGACGGAGCAGGCGTTCAAATACGCGACCTCGCCGGCAGACCTGAAACTTCGCATGGAGGGCTTCACCAGCCGCGTGACCGCCAAAGATGGCAGTACGATGCAGCCCAAGCACGAAGAGGATGACAAACCGCGCTTCAGCGAAGACGAGATCTTCCAGCTCAAAGGCGAGTAGCGTCAGCTTTAGCTGTTTTTAAAGTATATTTAAGTATTATTCCGTCCTATTTTATTACAAGGACACACCTATGTTGGAAGGTATTGTTAGAGAGAGTACCGGTAAAAGCGCTACAAAAGCGTATCGCCGCGATGGTTATCTGATTGCCAACATCTACGGAAAGGGGCTTGAAAACGTTCATGCCGCTTTCAAGATGAATGAGTTCATCCGTACAGTTCGAAACAAAGACACCCTGGCGTTCCCGGTAAAAGTCGGTGACCAGGAGATGAACGTTGTCGTTCAGGCGTATGAGTCTCATCCGGTGTCCGGTAACCTGCTGCACGTTGACCTGATGGTCGCACAGCCGGGTGTCGTTACCCACTACCACGTTCCGGTCAAGACGGAAGGTTCCCCGGTCGGTCTGAAGAACAAAGGTATGCTGTATGTCGCGAAGAAACGTCTGCGCGTCAAGGGTGCCATCGATCAGATCCCGGATGCGATCACTGTCAACGTCGCTCCGCTCGACCTCGGTGACTCCATCCTGATCCGCGACCTGGAGAAATCCGAAGCGTTTACATTTACTGACGCTGACCGCGTTTCCGTTCTCTCCATCATCAAAGCGAAGTAATTTTGCTGATCGTCGGACTGGGCAATCCGGGTTCGGCGTATGAGAAGACCCGGCACAACGTCGGGTTCATGGTCATTGATGCGCTCTTAAAGCGCCATCAGTGCGATGCCGTCAAAAAAGCCGTTTTTGAAGGCGACCTCTATAAATTTTCCACCCATTTTTTCCTGAAACCTCTCACCTTTATGAACCTGTCGGGCCGTTCCATCGCCAACGTCAAACGTTTTTACAAGATCGATGAGGTCGTTGTCATCCATGACGACCTTGACCTGCCGTTCGGGACGCTGCGCTTCAAGCGCGGGGGTGGGCACGGGGGGCACAACGGCCTCAAATCGACCGACATGGCGATCTCCTCCGATTATATCCGCGTGCGCATGGGCATAGGTCATCCGGGAGACCGCAACCGGGTTGCCGATTATGTGCTGAGCGCCTTCACACCGGCAGAACGAGAGCACCTTCCCGCCTGGATCGACCGGACGGCGGACGCGGTCGAGGCGCTGATGCGGATGAGCATGGACGAGGTCGCTTCTAAGTACACCGTCAAAAAAACTCCGTTACAATAACTGATATTTTTCAGGGGCCCGCGATGCTGATGTTCCGGTATATTGCCTACCACTACCTCAAATACATTGCGGTGATTCTTTTCGCCCTCGTTTTTTTCATGGTCGGATTCGATTATATGGAGTATGGCGATAAACTGCAGTCAGCCAACCTCATTGTTATCTATCTGACCTACAAGGTCTTTTTCGCCGTCGATATGCTGCTGCCCCTCTCCCTGGTCTTTGCGATGATCGCGACGAAGATTTTTCTTATCCGTTCCAATGCGCTGGTGGCGATCTATGCGCTGGGCTACAACAAAACAGATGTTATCAAGCCCTTTGTCGGGGTGGCAGTCGTGATTATGACCCTCTACATCGCCCTGCATGCGACCTCGTTCGCCCGGGCGGACGAGTACGCGAACAATATCCGAAACTCTTCGCAGTACCTGCAGCCCACAAGCAATCTTTTTTTTACCTTCAAGAACCGTTTTGTCTACTTCGGAAAGCTCTACCCTCTGCAGGCGCGGGCAGAGGATGTGCGGATCTTTACGCATAGGGACGGTGTTCTGCGGGAGGTCCTGGCCGCAGAGGAGGCCTATTACACGAATGAACACTGGCGCCTTCGCCATGCCGAATCGATTCAGAAACCGCAGACGCTCACCCTGGAGGCGAAAGGGATTAGCGTGACGCAAAAAGAGGACCTGGAGCTACTTGAAGGGTTCAAACCGAAGATACTGGACCAAGTGTATGAAGGAAAGGTCAACTATACGATCCTCGATGCCATCGATGCCCTGCTGCTGCTGGGGAGCGAAAACCTCAATATCGACAAGATCAAAAGTGCGCTCTACCATATTTTCATCACGCCGCTATTCGTGCCGAGCCTGATCATCCTGATCTTCTTTTTCGTCCCGATCAGCCCCCGTTTCCTCAATATCTCGCTGTTCAGTTTCATCGCGATCCTGGCGACGATGATGACCTGGTCGTTCCTTTTCATGCTCACCGAGCTCTCCAACAACAAGACGATCCCCAGCGAGGTGGGGATCGTGATGCCAGTGCTGGCGCTTTTCGCGGCGGCCCTGATCCTCTGGTACCGCAACCACGGGCACGGCGTCGACGCGCACTCCTAACGCCCCCTTTAGCCCTTTTTCGCTATTATCGCGCAACAATTTTCCCGGGCGCGGTGCTGCTCAAGCGTCACCCAGGCCCCGAAAGAAGGAAGCATGTCAATAGACTTCAATGCCCTGGCAGACACATACGGTACACCGCTCTACGTGTATGATTTCGACGCGATGCGCGCGCAGTACGAGGAGCTGAAAGAGGCGTTCCGCGGGCGCAAATCCCTCATCTCCTACGCCGTCAAGGCCAACTCGAACCTCAGTGTCGTCAAACAGTTTGCCGATCTCGGTGCCGGTGCGGACTGCGTCTCCATCGGCGAGGTGCGCCGCGCGATGATGGCGGGCGTGCCCAAATACAAGGTGATCTTCAGCGGCGTCGGCAAGCGTGACGACGAGATCCGCGAGGCGATCGAACGGGACATCCTCTACATCAACCTCGAGAGCGAGGCGGAGCTGGGACGCGTCGAGATGATCGCGCAGGAGCTAGGAGAGGTCGCCCGGATCAGCATCCGCGTCAACCCCAACATCGACCCCAAGACCCACCCCTACATCTCCACGGGGCTACATGACAACAAGTTCGGCGTCGAGATTGATGCCGCCAAGCGGATGTATATCCGCGCCAACGCGTCACAGTGGATCGAGCCCGTCGGGATCCACTTTCATATCGGCAGCCAGCTCACCGAGCTCGATCCGATCCGCGAGGCGAGCGAGATCGTCGCCGACCTTGTGCGCTCCCTCAAAGCGGCCATCGGGATCGAACTGAAGTTCTTCGACATCGGCGGGGGACTCGGCATCCGCTACAAGGACGAAACGACGATCACACCGTACGACTACGCCCAGGCGGTCCTCTCGACCCTGACGGGGATGGATATTACCGTCGTCTGCGAACCGGGCCGCTTCATGACGGCGAACGCCGGCTACTTCCTGACACGGGTACTCTACGAGAAACAGAACGGCGCGAAGCGTTTTGTCGTCGTCGACGGGGCGATGAACGACCTGATCCGCCCGAGCCTCTACCGCGCCTACCACCGCATCACCCCGGCTTCGGCCCATGAGGGCGACGAGACGCCGGCGGACATCGTCGGTCCCGTCTGCGAGAGCGGGGACTTCCTGGCCAAGGATTACCCGCTGCCGCCGATGGCGCATAACGACCTGCTCGTCGTCCACAGCGCCGGGGCCTACGGCTTCGGTATGGGCAGCAACTACAACACCCGCGGCCGCGCGGCGGAAGTCGCGCTCATAGCGGGAGCGGACCGCCTGATCCGGGACCGGGAGTCTTTCGAGGAGCTGGTCGCACCGGAGCTCAAATACCTCGGCTGATCCATGTACTTCGTCGACGTTCAGGGCACCCTGATCGATGACCGGGCCCAGGCCCCCATTCCCGGGGCGGCCGACTTCATCGACGCCCTCAACCGCAACCATACCCCCTACCTCGTCGTCACCAACAACACGAAACGCGCCAGCAGCGATTTCCTGGCCTACCTGCAAAGCCTCGGTTTCGCCATCCCCCAGAACCGCTACCTCGATGCGCTGATGCTTCTGGAGCGTGACGTCCCGAAGAAGGGGGTGGCCGCCTACGGCAGCGAGACCTTCCTGGCACAGCTTGATGCCATGGGGTATGAGCGCGATTACGAATCGCCCGCAACGGTGCTGCTCTCCGTCCGGGCCGATTACGGTACGGAGGATTTCGCGCAGATGATCACCTTCTTGATGAACGGGGCACGCCTGGTGGGCATGCACGATACGACGCTCTATGCGACGCAGGAGCGGCGCTTTCCTGGGGTGGGGGCGCTGCTGCGGATGCTCTCCTATGCCGCCTCCGTCCCGTTTACGGTCGTGGGCAAACCTTCCGAAGCTTTCTACGGCGAGGCGCTGCGCCTGCTGCGTACACAGTGTCCGGATGCCGCCTATGAAGGGGTGACGATGATCAGCGACGATTACGCCGGCGATCTGACCGGTGCGGCGGCATTGGGGATGCGGACGGTCCTGGTCCTCAGCGGAAAAGTGCGCCCCGAAGACGCGCTTGCAGCGCGGCTGCGAAGGGAAGAATCGGGGACGGTGGTGTATAATGACGTCACTGAGATACCGTCCGGAAAGAGTGTGAAGTGAAAAGCGAAGCGATACAAGCGTTGGATACCCTCGAGGCGTGCCGCGATGCCATTGATGCGATCGATACGCAGCTGCTGGCCCTGATCAACGAGCGGATGGCCGTGGTGGAGCGCGTCGGGGAGATTAAGAACGAAAGCGGGGCGCCGATCTACCGCCCCGAACGCGAACGGGCGATCCTGAAGCGGCTTGAGACGCTCAACACGGAGCAGAAGGGGCTGCTCAATGCCGGGGCGATCGAAGCGATCTTCCTGGAGATCTTCGCCGTCGCGCGCAACCTCGAACTCCCTGAACGCATCGCCTACCTCGGCCCGGAAGGCACCTTTACCCACCAGGCGGCGGAGAGCCGTTTCGGCGCGATGAGCGAATACCTGCCGATGGGCACGATCAGCGGCGTGTTCAAGGCCCTGGAGAGCGGGCGCGCGAAGTTCGGGGTCGTACCGATCGAGAGCCGGCGTGACGGCGTCGTCGGCGAGACGCTCGACCTGCTGGCGGCAAGCCCCGTAAAGATCGTGGCGGAACTCTACATGCCGATCCACATGACCTTCGCGACGAAAGCGCCGCACCTCGACGGGATCAAGCGCATCTACTCCAAGGACAAGGGCTTCGGCCAGTGCCGCGCCTTCCTGGAGGAACACGGGCTGCACAATGTGGAGCAGATCCCCGTTGACTCGACGGCGAAGGCCGCCATCCTCGCCGCAAAGGACCCGGAGGCCGCGGCGATCTGCAGCCATATCGCCGCCAAGCTCTACGGGGTGCCGATGCTGTTCGAGAACATCGAGGACGTCACCGACAACGCGACGCGCTTCTTCATCCTGAGCGATTTCAAAAACGTGCCGAGCGGCCATGACAAGACCTCGATCCTGGCCAAACTGAAAAAGACGACGCAGGCCGGCGTCCTGGTCCATTTCCTGCACGATTTCGACAAGGCGAAGATCAACCTCAGCAAGATCGAAAGCCGCCCGGCCAAAAACGGAGCCGGTTTCGGCTACTGGTTCTTTATCGATTTTTACGGCCATATCGACGATAAAAACGTGCAACGCGTTCTGAAAAAATACACCGAAGAAGTGACGTGGCTGGGAAGCTACGTCGAAGGGGAACAATGAGATTCAATCCAGTACTTGATGCCATCAGCGTCTATGAGGCGGGCAAGCCGATCGAGCTTGTCGTTCGCGAGTTCGGGATCGCGCCGAAGGATATTGTCAAGCTCGCCAGTAACGAGAACCCGTTCGGCTGCTCCCCGAAAGTGCAGGAGGCCGTGGGCGCGATCGTCTCCAAGATGGCCCTCTACCCCGACGACTCCATGCACAAGCTCAAAGCGGGGCTCTCAAAACGTTTCGGCGTCGATCCGCACGAAGTCGTCATCGGGGCCGGCTCCGACCAGGTGATCGAGTTTGCCGTTCACGCCAAGGCGGGACCGGGTAAAAAGGTCCTTGTCAACAGCATTACCTTTGCGATGTACGAAATCTACGCACATCACGTCGGTGCGGAGGTGATCCGCACGGCATCGCGCGAACATGACCTCGACGAGTTCTACGCGCTCTACGTGGAGCATAAACCCTCCATCATCTTCCTCTGTACGCCCAACAACCCGACTGGTGACAGCGCGGATGCGGCGGAAGTGAAGGCTTTCCTCTCAAAGATCGACAAGGAGACCCTGGTCATCGTTGACGGCGCTTACATGGAGTACGCCCGCTACAAGGATGCCGCCAAGGCCCTGGAGCCCAAAGAGCTTATCGAGACCTATGAGAATGTGCTCTACCTCGGGACCTTTTCGAAAGCGTACGGGCTGGGGGGCATGCGCGTCGGTTACGGCATCGCGCAGCGCGATATCATCACCGCGCTCTACAAGCTCCGCCCGCCTTTCAACATCACGACCCTCTCGCTGGAAGCGGCTTCCGTGGCCCTGGAGGACGAGGCATTCGTGCAGATGAGCATCGCGAAGAACTTTGAGGAGATGGCGCGTTACGAGGCCTTCGCCGAAGCACACGGCATCCGTGCGATCGAAAGCTATACAAACTTCGTCACCCTCTGCCTGGGCGAGGGCAGGAGCTCCACCGCGATCGCCGACGCCCTGCTGCGGCAGGGGATGATCGTGCGCAACCTCGCCGGTTACGGGCTCAACGCGATCCGGGTGACCGTCGGAAAGCCCGAAGAGAACGACCGCTTTTTCGCCCTGGCCGCGGAGCTGGTCTGATCGGAGGGCGAGGTGAAGGTCGCGGACGCTCTCTCCTCCCTGCCGAAGACCGCCGTTCTGCTCTCCCTGCTGCTGCTCTGTTTCCTGCTGCTTAGCGGCATGCTCTACCGTTCGCTCATGCACATGGAAATGGCTATCGGTTCCATCGCTGACCCTGCCATGACGGGGAGGCTGATAGAGCGTTTGGAGCTGCTCGATGCGGATTACCGTGTCCGGAAAGACGGCCGTATCCTTGTGGATGAGGGCGATGCCGCGCGCCTGCAGCGCCAGGGGCTTGCATTGGGGGAGGTCCGCCCGCAACCCGACCGCAGAGCCCAGGCCCTGCTGATCCTACTGCTGCTGGCAACGGCGGGGGCCGTCGCGTCGGTTGCACGGCGCGTTGCGCGCCTGCTGCAGCCGTCGAACCCGGCACCGGCCGTGACCGAACCTCACGCTGGAACACCGACGGCACCGCAACCGCCCGTGACCGCTCCCGAGGCGCCTTTTCCCGCCGAGACACAGCGGCTCTACGAGGGGGAGCATCCCCAGACCGTCGCGGTCTATCTTTTGACGCTGGCGACGGCGGAAGCCGCCGCTGCGATGGAGGCCATGGAGGTACAGCAGCGCGACCGGGTCTGGGAACGGATGGCATGCAGCGGGGAGTGTGACGAAGGGCTGCGCCGGCGGCTGTCGGAACTCTTTGCCCGGAAAATGAAAGCGCTGCAAAAAAGGGTACGGCCGGCGGAGACGACGGAGAAGATGGTCGCCATCTACCGGCGGCTCACGCCGCAGACGCGCGAGGCACTGCTGGCGGCCCTGCGCCGGGGCCATCCCAAAGAGAGGATTATCAGATTACTTGAAGCTGAAGCGCTGCAGTCGCACCGGCGCGGAGAAGGTTGATAATAGCCCCTTTTCGCTAATATGCTTCACCTTTTTTCCCTTTTTTCAGGGAGAGGCCATTGTACGAGGACAGGATGAACCAAAAACCATTACACGATTATGAAGCACTGGAGGCACAGTGCCGCGCGATCCGGGAGCGGATTCTGGACGTGGTCAGTACCAACGGCGGGCATCTGAGCTCCACGTTGGGGGCGACCGAATTGATCGTGGCGATGCATGCGGTATTTGATTCTTCAAAAGACCCCTTTATTTTCGACGTTTCCCACCAGGCCTATGCCCATAAGCTGCTGACGGGACGCTGGGAGGCTTTCGCAAGCCTGCGGCAGTTCGGCGGCCTCAGCGGCTACACGAAGCCCAAGGAGAGCGAGCACGACTACTTCGTCGCGGGTCACTCCTCCACCTCCATCTCCCTCGGCGTCGGCGCAGCGAAGGCGATCGCCCTGAAGGGGGAACAGAACGAGCGGATCCCCGTCGTGATGATCGGCGACGGTGCGCTGAGTGCCGGAATGGCTTACGAGGCCCTCAACGAGCTCGGCGAACGCAAATACCCGATGGTGATCATCCTCAACGACAACGAGATGAGCATCGCCAAACCGATCGGGGCCGTCAGCCGGATGCTCAGCTCCGCGATGGCGAGCCCGTTCTACCAGAGGATCAAGCGCGGTACCGAGGCGTTCGTGGACCATTTCGGCGAGGGGGCGCACTACCTGGCCAAACGTTTCGAGGAGTCGTTCAAGCTGATCACGCCCGGGATCATCTTCGAAGAGATGGGGATCGAGTACATCGGCCCCGTCGACGGGCATGATATCAAGCGCCTTGTCGAGACCTTTGAAACGGCCCGCGGGATGGGCAAACCGGTCCTGATCCACGCCCAGACCGTCAAGGGCAAAGGGTATAAGATCGCCGAGGGACAGCACGAGCAGTGGCACGGCGTCGGTCCTTTCGATCTCGACAGCGGCGTCTCCCGGAAAAAGAGCGGGACCAAGAGCGCAACGCAGATCTACACAGAGGCACTGCTCCACCAGGCCGAGCGCAATGAAAAAGTCGTCGGCGTGACGGCGGCGATGCCGAGCGGTACCGGGCTTTCGGCACTGCTTGAGAAATACCCCGACCGCTTCTGGGACGTCGCAATCGCCGAGCAGCACGCCGTGACGTCGATGGGCGCACTGGCCAAGGAGGGGTTTAAGCCTTTCTGCACGATCTACTCCACCTTTTTGCAGCGCGGGTACGACCAGGTGATCCACGACGTCTGCCTGATGGACCTCCCGGTTGTCTTCGCGATGGACAGGGCGGGCATCGTCGGCGAGGACGGCGAGACGCACCAGGGCGTCTTCGACATCAGCTTCCTGCGCGCGATCCCGAATATGACGCTCTGCGCGCCGCGGGACGAAAAGTCGATGCACCAGGCCGTGGCCTTTGCGGCGGTCTTTGAGCGTCCGCTGGGGCTCCGTTACCCCCGGGGTGCTTTTTTGGAAGCGGAACTGCCGGAATCGGCGCCCTTTGAATACAGCAAAGCGCAGTTATTGATCGAAGCCGACAGCGACATTTTGCTGATCGGGTACGGCAACGGCGTCGGCCGCGCGGCGCAGACCCTCTCTCAGCTGGGGATGCCGGCAGCCCTGCTGGACCTGCGTTTTGTCAAACCGCTCGATACGGAACTGCTCCGTATGCTCGCCGGCCGCCATAAGCGCTGGTATGTTTTCAGCGACTCCGCCGCGGCCGGCGGGGTAGGCAGCGCC
>JACXUG010000113.1 GCA_014764065.1 Campylobacterales bacterium | reverse complement strand
CCCCAGAGCCCCGTCCGGGTGTCGCGCAGCTCCTCGAGCAGCCGGAAGATGACCCACCCGGCGACGCTCATCGCCAGAACGTTGCCCAGCCGTACGCCCCATTCGGCTTCGCTAACAAGGTCGGTGAGGGCGATAAGGAAGGCGATCATCGGGGGGTGGTCGTAGTAGCCGGCTTGCAGGTGATGGCTCCAGAGCCAGTAGTAGGCTTCGTCGCCGTGCAGGGGCAGAAAGGCATTGTATACGGTCGCAAAAAGGCCTGAGAAGAGTAAAATGAGCAGGGCGGTCTGGCGGTAGGTTCGAATCATCGGGGGACTTTTTGGGTGCCATTATACTCTATGCGCGTGAAACGGCTATAATGCGCTGTATGAATAAAAAGATACTCTGCATTCCGGCGGCCGCGTGGGGAGCGATGGCCGTCACTGCACTGCTCCTTTACCTTTTCCCGCAGGTCGATATTGCCGTGAGCAGCCTCTTTTACAGCCCCGAAACAGGCTTTGAACAGGGCGGCACGCTTTGGGAACGCTTCATCTACCACTCTGTCGGCGTCGTTCTCACTGCCGTCTACGTCGGGGCGCTGCTGCTGTGGCTTTATAACCGCGTCAGCGGGCGTGCACTCCTGGCCTTCAACGGCAGGAAGCTTCTCTATATTGCACTGGTCGCGGCGCTGGGCAGCGGGATCTTCGTCAACCTGGTGCTCAAGCAGAACTGGGGACGCCCCCGCCCGGACCAGACGACCCTGTTCGGCAGCGACCGCCAGTTCACCCCGGCCTTCGTCATAAGCGACCAGCGGGGAAAATCTTTCAGCAGCGGCCACACCTCCGGGGCCTTCGCCCTGCTGGCGTTGATCTTCCTCGCCCGGCGGCACCGTAAAAGTGTCGCTTTCGCGCTCCTCGCTTACGGCACGGCGGTATCGGTGGCGCGCATCGCCGCGGGCGGCCACTTCTTCAGCGACGTGCTTGTCTCCATTATGATCATGTATATCGTCTCCGGGGTGCTGTACGCACGTCTCTTCGGCTGCGACGGCGTATCGAACACAAAAGGGTAGCGTGCTCCTGACGGGTTTCGGAGCATAGTTCGGTTACAGCACGGTAACGGGCGCGTTCCCCTTCCGCTGTTATAATGTCGCCATGATCAAAGCGGCAGCAGCGATCCCCCTGTGGGGATGGACGGCTATGGCCGTCATTTCTCTTTTTTTTCTCCTCTTCCCACAGGCCGACCTCTTGGTCGCATCCCTTTTTTACGTGCCTTCCGGCGGCTTTCCCGCGGCGAAAAGTTTCTGGGAACAGGTACTCTACTACTCTGTCCCTTACGGCCTAATGGTCCTCTACGGCGCTGCCGCATTCCTCTGGCTCTTTAACGCCGTATTCAACCGCAATGTTATGCGTTTCACGGGCCGGAAACTGCTCTACGTGCTGCTGGTGCTCGGCATCGGCTCCGGGCTCATCGTAAACGCCCTGCTCAAGGAGCACTGGGGGCGGGCCAGACCGGTGGAGACAGTCGTGTTCGGAGGCCACAAGACGTTCTCCCCCGCCTTCGTACCGGTGTCTGGGCAGGTGGGCAACTCGTTCAGCTGCGGGCACGCCTCGGGAGCCTTTGCTCTGCTGGCCTTTGCTCGGCTGGCCCGGCGCCGCAGGCTCTGGAGTATGCTCGTCCTCGGTTACGGCGCCGTCGTCGGCGTGGCGCGTATGGCGGCGGGCGGTCACTTCCTCAGCGACGTGGCCGTCTCGTTTTTCATCATGTATATCGTAACGGAGATGCTCTACGCCATCCTCTTTCCCCCAAAGGAGACTCCATGAAGAAACGTCCTTTAACATTCGCATTATTTGCACTGCTTGTAGCCGCCGGCAGCGCTTATACCTGGTATGTCTACGGTCATTACCGCTTCGAGACGATCGATCCGGGCCGGGTCTACAAATCGGCGCTGATCCCCCCTGACCGGCTGGAGGATTTTCTGATCCCGCACCATATCAAGACGGTTGTCGACCTGCTCGATCCCGGGGTACAGGATGCCCTCAACCCGGCCCAGCAGAAGGATATTGATGCCGAAGCCGCGGCGATCGCACGGATCAACGAAACCTACGGGACCGCTATCCGCCATATCAACATCCCCTCGCGCCAGGTCCCGACCAAAGCGACCCTGACGAAATTCTTTGAGGTGATGGACGACAACGCCTCATACCCGGTGCTGATACACTGCTACCACGGTATGGGGCGTGCCGTTATCTACAGCGCGCTCTACCGGATCGAGTACCTGCATTGGGACAATGAAAAGGCCCGGGAGTGGACGCGGCTTCTGCCGATTATGGTAGAATCCCGTCTTTATCACAGCGGTTTTGCCCGGGGGCACTCCAAAGGGGATTTCCTGATCCATTACGTACCGAGAAGCGAAGGGGAGGCAAGCACGCTGCATCATTTGGAGAGGTAGGCATGGAGTGTAGGCATTTCGGCCGTTGCGGCAGCTGTCGCTGGTATGAAGAGGGGTATGAGGGGCAGCTGAGCAAGAAAACAGAAGAGATCAGAGCCATGTTCGCGCCGCTTTATACGGGGGCGTTCGATATCGCGCGCTCCGCGGAGGAGGGGTACCGCGCCCGCGCCGAGTTCAAGGTGTGGCACGTCGGCGATACCATGCATTACGCGATGAACTCCACCGACCGCGACGGCGTCGTCCTCCTGGAAGAGTGCCCCATGGTCACGTCTGCTATCCAGGCCCTGATGTGGCCGCTGCTTGATGTACTCAATGCCTCCCCCGAGATGGGACGCAAACTCTTCGGGATGGATTTCCTCGCCGGCCGTGACGGGGACATCGCCGTCTCCATGCTCTACCACCGCAAACTCGACGATACCTGGAAGGCGCAGGCGGCAGAGCTGGCCGAGCGTTTCGGTATCAGCATCATCGGCCGCAGCCGGAAACAAAAAGAGGTGATCGGGCGGGACCACGTCATCGAATCCGTTGACGTCGCCGAAAGAACCTACCGTTTCAAGCAGATCGAGAACAGCTTTACCCAGCCGAACCCGGGCGTCAATGCCCAGATGATCGGTTGGGCGTTGAGACAGTTTGAAGGGCTCGGCGGGGATCTGCTGGAGCTCTACTGCGGCGCGGGGAACTTCACGATCCCCTTTGCGTCGCGCTTTGAACGTGTCCTGGCGACGGAGATCTCCAAATCCTCCATCCATGCGGCGAAAACGAACATGGAGCTTAACGACGTCCACAACATCGATTTTGTGCGCATGGGCGCCGTAGAGTTCGTACAGGCCCTTGACGGGGTGAGGGCATTCAACCGGATGACAGGAATCGACCTGCCGAGCTACCGCCTCGACACGATCTTCGTCGACCCGCCCCGTGCCGGTATGGACGAGGCCTCATGTGATTTCGCGGCCCGCCACGAGCACATACTCTACATCTCCTGCAACCCCGAGACGCTCAAACGCGACCTGGAGTACCTGACGCGCACGCACCGTATCGAAGCGATGGCGATGTTCGATCAGTTCCCGTATACGCACCATATGGAGATGGGCGTGCGGTTGAGACGCGCTTAGGATAATCCTTAGTATATAG
>JACXUG010000112.1 GCA_014764065.1 Campylobacterales bacterium | reverse complement strand
GACAAAGAGCGCTGTATCGGTTGTGCGGGTTGTGTCATGGCGTGTCCGTACGGTGCGATCTACATTGATCCGGAGACACAGACGGCGGATAAATGTACGTACTGTGCCCACCGTATCGCTTCGAGCCTTATGCCGGCGTGTGTAGTTGCCTGTCCGGTCGAAGCGAACATCTTCGGCGACCTGGACGATCCGACGTCCAACATCAGCAAGTACATCCAGAACCATCAGGGCGATGTGCAGGTCCGCAAACCGGAAAAAGGGACGGATCCGCACCACTACTATGTCGGCGGCGGCAACGTCACCCTCAATCCTCTGGCATCGTTCAGAGTCGAAGGTCACCAGCTCTTCAACAAGCTGACGACACACATGCCGGTAGGAGGACACCACTAATGGTACATGAAGCTGTAGCTGCGACAAATGCCGTCGTCACACTCGACGTCGGGCTCCCGGGTATCGTCTGGGGATGGATCATTACAATGAATATGTGGGCGAAAAGCATCGGCACCGGTGTCATTTTCATGCTCTTCTATCTGTTGAAGCGCTACCCGGAAGCGGCTGGAAGCCTTCGTTTCCCGGTGACGGTGGTCTCCATCGTCTTCATCCATATTTTCCTGTTCTTTACGGTCATCGACCTGCACCAGATGTTCCGCTTCTGGCACATCTTCTTCCACCCGCACTGGACGTCGGCGATCACCGTCGGTGCCTGGATCGTCACGCTCCTCGTCCTCGTGCTGTTCGGCATGGCGTTCGCGACCTTTATCAAAAAGGATAACGCGCTCTTTGATAAGCTCCTTGTCTGGGCGGTCATCCTGGCAGTACCGGTAACGCTTTACACCGCGGCTATCATGGCGGAAGCGACGGCGCGCGAACTGTGGCAGATGCCGACGGAAGCGGCGCAGATGATCCTGGCGGCGACCCTGACGGGTTCCGCGACGCTCCTGCTGATGGGCGGCAACCTGCCGTACGAAGCGAAGCGCGATCTCGCAGTGCTCCTCGGACTCTCCGCACTGGCGGCATTCATCCTCTATATGTCCGAGCTGGTCTTCGGCCCGATCAAAGCAGAAGAGGTTGCGGCAACACTTGAAGCGGTCAAAGGCCACGGCGAGTATACGACGATGTTCTGGGTCGGCCAGGTACTGGCCTTCATCGCGCCGTTCGTCCTCGTTATCCTGAGCGTCACAAACCGTTCTGCCGGCCTCCTGAAGGTCGCGGCCCTCTCCGCGATCGTCGGACTCTGGATCGTCAAGCACGTCTGGCTTGTCATTCCACAACTCTTGCCAATGAGCTAAAAAGGAATTGAAGAATGTATAAAGAAAGCAGAAGAACATTTCTTAAAGGCGCGGCATTTACGGTAGCCGGCGCCGCCGTCGCGAAAGGCGTCTTTACGACAGACGCCATCGCTGTTTCGGTTGAAGAAAGCAAATTCACCAACACACCGGACTCCCTCTCCTTCTACCCGCCGCTCGAGCAGTGGGATGATTTCAAAGAGCTCGACGGCGACGACTGGAAGCGCGGCGGTATCGCCCGCAAAGGCGTCCAAAGCGCTGAGAACCCCGATGGTATCTACGTCAACGACTTTGCCATCGTCCCGACGGCATGTTCCAACTGTGAGGCCTCTTGTGGTCTGACGGCGTGGATCGACAAGAAGTCCTTCACGGTCAAAAAATACATGGGCAACCCGTTGCACCCGGGCTCCCGCGGCCGTAACTGTGCCAAAGGTTACGCGACACAGTCACAGATGTACGATCCGGACCGCCTGGCGTTCCCGATCAAGCGTGCGCCGGGTTCCAAGCGCGGTGAAGGTAAATGGATCCGTACAACCTGGGACGAAGCGATGAGCACCATCGGTAAAAAGATGAACGATACGCTCAAAACAGGCGACGAGCTCTCCCGAAAGTCCCTGATGTTCCACGTCGGCCGCCCGAACGAGAACGGCTTCACGGGTCAGGTCTGGACGACGTTCAAGCAAGACGCGTTCAACTCCCACACCAACATCTGTTCTTCCGGCGGTCGTACACCGTCGATCCAGTGGGCGAACGATGACCGTACGAGTCCGGACTGGGCGAACGCAAAGCTCATCTTCCTGAACTCCTCGCACGCAGCAGATGCCGGTCACTACTTCCAGCAGTCCGCCGGTTTTATCGCCGACGCACGTAAAAAAGGCGCACGCCTGGTCGTTATGGACCCGCGTATGTCAAACTCTGCAGGTATGGCGGACCTCTGGATCGCGGCATGGCCCGGTACAGAGCCGGTTGTCTACCTCTACCTTGCCAACCGTATTCTCCAGGAAGGCCAGGTTGACAAGAAATTCGTCAAGAAGTGGTTCAACTGGGAAACCCTGATGAAGAACCGCAACTACCTGCAGTTCATGGTCGACAAAGGTTATATCTCCAAGGTGCCTGCGGACAAGAGCTTTGAAAGCTTCCTGGACGTTATGAAAGAGATGTATGCGCCGTATACCCTCGAATATGCCGTCAAAGAGACGCATGTCCCGGCGTACAAACTCGAGAAACTCTACGAGATGTTCATCTGGGCAGGCGATGCGATCAGCTCCTACTTCTGGCGTGCGGCTGCTTCCGGTAACCGAGGCGGCTGGATGTCCGGCCGTACGGGTTACCTTGCCATCGCGCTGCGCGGTGCGATCGGTACCGTCGGCGGCACGTTCTTCCACCACTGGCACGTTATCTCCGTCGCCGGTAAAGGCGGATCGGCGACTGTCGGCCAGGGCCGCAGCGGTTCAAACGTCCCGAAAGTCGACGTCTGGAACGAACTGACCTGGCCGCCGGAGTGGCCGCTCTCTACATACGAGATGTCCTACCTCCTGCCGCACCTCCTCAGCGACGTCGAGTGGCAGGAAAAATGGAAGAAACGCGGCCTGAACGTTCCGCAGAAACTGGCGGTCTGGATCCCGCGTATGTACAACCCGGTCTGGATCAACCCGGATGGTTTCCGCTGGCTGGAAGTCCTCAAGGACGAAAGCAAGATGGAGCTGACGTTCAACCTGTCACCGACATGGTCCGAGACGAACTGGCACGTCGACTACGTCCTGCCGGTCGGTCTGGCGGGCGAACGCCACGACCAGCACTCCGAAGCGACGATGCCGGCACGCTGGACCTCTTTCCGTCAGCCGGTCATGCGCGTTGCGCTTGAAAAAGCGGGCTGGAAGCCGAAGAACCCGAACCGTGCGACCCTCGAAGCGCACATCAAAGCGGGCCTCGGTGAAGTCTGGGAAGAGAACGAATTCTGGTTCGAAATGGGCTTCAAATACGTTGACCCTGACGGAAGCCTCGGCATCAGAAAGATGTGGGAATCCAAGCGCAACCCGGGCCAGGCGGTTACGATCGCCGAGTGGTACGACGCGGCGTTCGGCGACAACCTGCCGAACCTGTACAAGACGGCAACAACCGATGCACGCTACAAAAACAGCGAGTTCCCGGTCTACAACTTCATGCGTGACCACGGTGCATGGCTCGAAGAGAGCAACATTTACCACGCTCAGGAGCGCGAGATCAAAGAAGAGGGCGACAGCCTGATCGCCCACGGCCACAAGTACCACAAACACGACATCGAGATCGACCGCGAGACGGGCGTTATCTATGCCGAATCACACCACGAGGGCTGGAAATA
>JACXUG010000042.1 GCA_014764065.1 Campylobacterales bacterium | reverse complement strand
GATTTGACGGATAATACCGAAGCACTCAAAGCGAAGATCCGCGCGCTCAAGGCGAAGCTGAGCGTGACGGTCGTTGCGCACTTTTACCAGCGCGACGAGGTCTTCGAGATGGGCGACATTACCGGCGACTCGCTGGAACTGGCGAAGAGGACGATGGCGGACGACAGCGAGTTTGTCGTCTTCTGCGGGGTCGGCTTTATGGGACAGAGCGTCAAGGTGCTCAGCCCCGAAAAACGGGTCCTCATGCCCAAGATCGCCTGCTGTGCGATGGCCCGGATGATCGACAGTCTCTACTACGACGAGTCCGTCAAGAAGATGGAAGCGGCGGGGATCGCCAAAGAGAACATCCTGCCGATCACCTACATCAACTCCAACGCGGACGTCAAGGCCAAGGTCGGCAAGATGGGTGGGATGGTCTGCACGAGCTCCAACGCGAAGATGATCATCGAAACAGCCCTGAAAGAGGGCAAAAAGATCCTCTTCGTGCCCGACCGCTGCCTGGGGCAGAACATTGCCAACATGATGGGGCTGAAATCCGCCGTCATCGGGATCGACGAGAACCTTGCCGACGCGGACATCATCTGCTACGACGGCTTCTGTTCGGTGCACCAGCTCTTCAGCGTCGACGATATCCGTTTCTACCGCAAAAAGTACCCGGGGATCCTCATCGCCGTCCACCCAGAATGCGATCCGGCGGTTGTCGCCGAAGCTGATTTTACCGGCTCGACGTCGCAGTTGATCAAGTACATCGCCGAACTGCCCGAGGATCAGAAGGTCGCGGTAGGGACCGAGTTTAACCTCGTCAACCGCCTGCGCCCCAAGAATACCTACGTGCTCTCGTCGACGAAGCCGGAGTGCCCTACAATGAATGAAACAACCCTCGAGGACCTCTACAATACCCTCAAGTCGATCGAGGACGGGGAACCGATGAACGAGATCCACGTGGACGAAGAGACACGCAAATGGGCCAAGGTCGCCCTTGATCGGATGATGGCACTGTGAATATCGAACGTTTTATCGAAGAGACGATGGCCGAGGATGTCGGCCGCGGGGATCTCTATGCACGGGTCTCGGATGCCGTAGAGGCGTCGTCCAAGATCTATGCAAAAAGTGACGGCGTCCTGGCCGGTGTACTCTACGTCGATACCCTTGCAAAGATGGAGAACATCTATGCCAAATGGTTCGTCAAGGAGGGGGAACGCTTTAAAAAAGGGGACGTGATCGCCCACTTCAGCGGGGACTCTCATACCCTCCTGCGCTGTGAACGCACGATTCTCAATATAATGCTGCACGCCAGCTCGATCGCGACGCTGACCCGCCAGTATGTCGACCTGATTGAACCCTACGGTACCAAACTGCTCGATACGCGCAAAACGCGTCCGATGCTCCGCAACTTCGAAAAGTACGCGACGCGCATCGGCGGGGCGGTGAACCACCGCATGGGACTCGATGACTGTCTGATGCTTAAAGATACCCACCTGCGCACGATCAAGGACCTCGACGCCTTTATGGCCGAAGCCCGCAAAAAGATCCCTTACACCGCCAAGATCGAGATCGAGGTGGAAACCTTCGAAATGGCGAAGAAGGCGATGGACGTGCGGGCCGACATCGTCATGTGTGACAATATGAGCCCCGTCCAGCTGCGCGAAGTGGTCGTCTACAAAAATACGAACTTCCCCCACATCAAGCTCGAAGCGAGCGGCAACATCTCCCTCTGCACGATCGAGTCCTATGCGGCCACGGGGGTCGATGCCATCAGTACCGGTTCCCTGATCCACCAAGCCAACTGGATCGATCTCTCCATGAAAATGGACTGATGCGCGAAGCGATCGAGGCGGCGGAGCATATTGCACTCATTGCCCATCTTCATCCGGATGCGGATTCCCTGGGCAGCGCGTGCGCCATGTACGCCCACCTGCTTCGGCTGCACAAACGCGTGACGCTCTTTTGCGCCAGTGAAACCATTGATGAACGATTGTTCTGTTTACCGTGGTCGGATAAGATCACGTCGCGCTGGAGTGATGCGGCCGACCTGGCCATTGCGTTCGACTGCGGCAATTCCGAGCGCATGGGCGTCCTGCCGAAGTGTACTGTGATCAATGTCGATCACCACAGCAGCAGCGACGGGTTCGGCCATCTCAAGCTCATTGACAAGGAAGCGGCCAGTACCACGGCCGTTCTGATGGCATGGTTCAGGTCTGAAGGGATCAAAATCAACGCCAAGATGGCGACGGCCCTTTATGCCGGGATCGCCGAAGACACCCTGGGGTTCATGAACCGCCGGACGGATGCATCGGTGTTTGAGATGGCCGCAGAACTTGCCCGGGCCGGTGCCGAGGTTGCCTCGGTCAACCGGGCACTTTTTCTGCGCCGGCCTCTTTCGAACCTGCGCCTGAAAGCACTGATACTCTCCGGGCTCTCCCTGCTGAGCGATGCACGAATTGCGCTGCTGCAGGTGACCCGGGAGATGTTCGCACAGAGCGGCGCAGAGGAGAGGGCCTACGACGACGTTCTGCAGGAGGTCCTCGGACTGCCGACGGTCAGCGTCGTTGTGATGCTCTGCGAGCGCGAAGACGGGACGCTCAAAGCATCGCTCCGTACGGACGACGGCATCGACGTTGGCGTGATCGCGGCGGCTTTCGGCGGGGGCGGTCACCATTTTGCATCGGGCTTTACGGCGACCGGAACGACCCTGGAAGCTTTGAGGGCCAAAGTTGTTGACATTATTGAAAAGGAGTTGGAATGAGACGAAGAAAAAAAGGGTATGGCGGGATTATGTTTTTGAGCATCCTGCTGGCAATCATCGGGGGTGCTGTCTACCTCTACACGTCCGATGCGTTCGAACGCGACGTTCCTGACATCCGCATCGAGAACAGCGGTTACTGGAACGGCGAAGCCCCGCTCAAGGTCTCCATTGACGACCAGAGTGGCATTCTCGAATACAAGATCACCCTCATCAGCGGCAGCAACCAGACAATTCTCTCCGAGGCAAAGATGCCCTCACCGGAGAAGTCGAAGCAGTTAGAGCTGCAGGTCCCGGCACGGACAATCGGCAAACAGACCGATGTCGTGACCCTGGAAGTGGAAGTGCGCGATGCCAGCCGCTGGAACTTCTTTGCCGGCAACCGTGCTGTTCAGCGTGTGACCCTGAAGATCGACGCCCATCGTCCCAAAGTCGGCATCATCGCCAACTCCTACAAGATCACGCAGGGCGGGTCGGCACTTGTCGTCTTTGAAGCCGAGGACGAGAACCTTGAAGAACTCTATGTCGAGACGAGTTTCGGACGCCGTTTCAAAGCGGAACCCTTCTATGCGACGAATTACTATGTCGCGCTGATCGCGTGGCCGGTGACCTCCGAACGCTTCCGCGCCTATGTCATCGCCACCGACGTCGCGGGCAACCGTGCCAAGGCGTACATCCCGCTGCACCTCCAGGAAAAGCAGTACCACGTCTCCAAGATCAAACTCAGCGACCATTTTCTCAACGGTAAAGTCTCCGACCTCGCGCAGATGTACGGTGCCCCGGCCAATGCCGACATGATCGAACGTTTCCGCTATGTAAACGAGACCATGCGGGCCCAGAATGAGGAGCTGATCCACAACATCACCTCGAAAGTCGGCGAGTCCCAGGTCGACGGTTTCGAGCAGCAGCCTTTCTACCCGCTGCGCAACGGTCAGGTGGTGGCAAGTTTCGGCGACCACCGTCTCTACTACTACAACGGTGAAAAGGTCAGCGAATCCTACCACCTCGGACTCGATCTCGCCAGCGTGAAAATGGGCAAGATCAAGATTCAGAACCCCTCCGAGATTGTCTTTGCTGATGAGAACGGTATCTACGGGAATATGCCCATTCTCGCCCACGGGTTGGGGCTCTATACGCTCTACGGCCACTGCTCGAATGTGAACGTCACCCAGGGTGAACATGTCGATGCGGGAACGCACATCGCCAATACGGGGATGACGGGCTATGCCATGGGAGACCATCTCCACTTCGGCGTCCTGGTCCAGGGGGTTGAAGTGCGCCCGGAGGAGTGGATGGACAAGCAGTGGATCCGCCTCAATGTCACCGATGTCATCAAAGAGGCGAAGAAGGTGATCGACCGCCGCCGCTAAGGGGCCGCAGCGCGGGTTTATCACAATTTATTCACGTTTATTGGCTATAATGCCACAAACAGCTGTACCTAAGGGGGACGTATGAAACAGACGACGATCGCAAAACCGGTTGAACTGGTGGGAATCGGCTTGCACAAAGGCTCTCCGGTCCGCCTCCGCCTCGAACCCCTCGAAGCGGACAGCGGGATCATCTTCGTCCGCAAGGATGTCGGTGTCTCCATCCCCCTCAAACCCGAAAACGTCGTCGATACGCAGATGGCGACCGTCATCGGTAAAGACGGCTACGTCATCTCTACGATCGAGCATCTCCTCTCCGCCGTCTACGCTTACGGCATCGACAACCTCCGCATTATCGTCGACGCGGAGGAAGTCCCCGTCATGGACGGCTCCAGCGCGAGCTTCTGCCTCCTGCTGGATGAAGCGGAGACGGTCGAACAGGATGCCCCCAAGCGAATCATGCGGATCAAGAAAGAAGTGACGATCAAGGAGGGCGACAAGTACGTCAAGCTGATGCCTTCCAACGACCTGCGCTACCACTTCACGATCCGGTTCAAGCACCCGATCATTTCCGAGCAGCATTTCGACCTCGATTTCAGCCGCGAAACCTACAAGGCGGAGATCGCCCGTGCCCGTACCTTCGGCTTCCTGCACGAGGTGCAGTACCTCCGCTCCAAAGGGTTGGCCCTGGGTGGCAGCCTGGAGAACGCCGTCGTTCTTGATGAAAAGAAAGTCCTGAACCCCGAGGGGCTGCGCTACAGCAATGAATTCGTCCGCCACAAGATCCTCGACGCCATCGGGGATATGTCGCTGATCGGCATCAATTTTATCGGGGAGTACGAAGCCTTCGCCGGCAGCCATGACCTCAACCACAAACTGACCCTCGAGCTGCTCAAAGACCCGGCGAATTACGAAGTCGTCGAGATTGCAACGGCGGAAGCGAAGGCGATGGCCAAAGCATATGCATGATGCCGTCGTCATTGCGCTGACCACCCCGATCGTCGTCGGGATCTACAAGGACGGGGAACTCGTCGAGCGTTACGAGAGTGCGAAGCAGAGCTCCGATTCCCTCCCGGAACTCTTCGAGACAATTCTAAAAAAGTACACCCTCGGCAATCTCGTCTATGCCAAGGGGCCCGGCAGTTTCATGGCCATCAAGATCGCTTACCTCTACCTCAAAACCCTCAGTATCGTTCTGGGTTCGCGCCTGCTTGCGGCCGATGCATTCTACTTTAACGGGAACCGTCCTCTCAAAGCCGTTGGGAAGCTCTATTTCGTTAAAATGGCGGACACAATCAAGACGCAAAAGTTCGAAACGCCGGTTGAGGCGGATTTCAGCCTTCCGTCCCACCTGAATCTAAATGATTTTTCCGACGATGCCCTGCCGTACTACGGGATCGGAGCCGTCGGTTAAGGAGCACGATTGATTATCAGCGTTCCGGCGACCAGCGCCAACCTCGGACCGGGTTTTGACACCCTCGGTCTTTCCGTCGACCTTCGCAACCGGGTCGAATTCAAACCGTCCCGTTTTTTCAGCGTTTCCATCAAGGGCGAGGGGGAAGGCAACCCCCATCTGAAGGGGAACAATATGTTTGTCAGCATCTTCAACGAGCATTACCAGCGCCTGACGCACAAAAAACAGAACTTCAAGTTCCAGTTTTACAACAGCATCCCGCTTTCACGGGGCCTGGGAAGCTCTTCGGCCGTGATCGTCAGTGCCATTGCCACGGCGCATGAGGCGGCGGGCGTGCGTGTTTCCAAGCGCCGGATCCTGAACCATGCCCTGGTATACGAATCGCATCCGGATAACATCACGCCGGCGGTGATGGGCGGTTTCAACGTCGCCACGGTGGAGAAGAACAAGGTCTTTTCGCAGAAAAAGCACCTGCCCGATTACCTGCGGGCGGTCGTGGTCATCCCCGACAAGCCGATATCGACGGCGAAGTCCCGTACGACCCTTCCGAAGTCTTACAGCAAAGAGAACGCCGTTTTCAACGTCTCGCACGCCGCACTGACGGTGGCCGCCTTCTTCAACGAGGACTGGGAGATGCTCAAGATCGCGACCCAGGACCGTTTCCACCAGAAAACACGGATGAAAATGATGCCGGAGCTCTATATGATTCAGAAGGCGGCGTACGAGCAGGGCGCGCTGATGAGCACGCTTTCAGGAAGCGGTTCGACGTTCTTTTCGCTGTGTTACGACGAGGATGCGGCAGGACTGGCGGCAAAGCTTGAACAGCGTTTTCCCCAGTTTGCGGTTAAAGTTCTCAACCTGGACAACAACGGTTTGACGGTGGAACGCTGAAACGCTCATTCAAGGAAACTTTGGATATAATGCGCCAAAATTATTCGGGCCCCGTTCGCATGTGCGTCTGCTGCCGGAAGCGGGAAGCACAGGATCAACTGTTGAGATTGCAATGCGCCGAGCGTTCCCTGCGCCCCTACAGCGGGATAGGACGGAGTTTTTATCTGTGCCCGGAGTGTTTCACTGCAAAACAGACTGCCAAAGCGCTCGCCCGCCAATGTAAAAGCGGGGAGACAGAGCGCCTGCTGAACGAGTTAAAGGAGATCATCACGGATGTCAGATAAAGTTAGAGTAAGCGAGATTGCCAAAGAATTGGGCATTGCATCAAAAGAGGTCGTTGAAAAAGCCCAGGCGATGGGGCTCGACAGTGTCAAAACGGCTTCAAACTCCGTATCCATGGAAGAGGCGGAAAAGATCGCTAACTTTATCATGAGCGGTACGACGCGAGCTGCACCGGAACCGAAAGCCCGCGTCGTGAAAAAAGCGGCAAAAGCGAAGGAAGAGGCAGAGACACCTGTCCAAACCAAAGAAGAAGCGGCCGAGGCACCTTCCGAAGCAGCAGTAACAGTGGCTGCCGAAAATGAGGAAGCCGAAGAGGTGAAAGAGGCAGAAAAGAAACCAAAACCTGTTTCAGCTGCTGTCGTTCAGAAGACGGAGCCGGCCCTCAAAGAGGTGACACCGATTAAGCGCAGCGGTCTGCGGATCAAAAAGAAAAACCGTCCTTCCGCCGAGGAGACGGCACAGGTCTCAAAAGAGACGACAAAACTCTCCAGCTACGGCAAACTGGGTGCAGACGTACTCGAAGAGCTGGCGCAGAAGAAGAAAGCCAAAAAAGCTGCGAAGGGAACGCCGACACAGCGCAAAACTAGTGGCACGTCGCTCGATATCTTCGGCGGCGGCATGTTGGATGTCTCCATAGATTACGATGATGACGAAGTCGTATTGCTTGACCTGAGCGAAGCGACGCAGGACAAACCGAAACTGTCCGAAGAACCGCAGCGCCCTCGCGAGAAGAAACCGGTCGGCCGCGGCGGCAGTCAGAAGAAGGCCGGCGGGAACAAACCGCGTCAGGTCGCCCGTAAAAAGCGCAGAAAGTACACGAAAGAGAAGGGTGTGGATGAGGTTATCACACACGTCGAGATCCCCGAAGATATCCGTGTCTACGAGTTCGCCGAGAAGATCAACCATCCTATTTCCGATGTCATTAAGGTCCTTTTCAACCTCGGTATGATGGTGACGAAGAACGACTTCCTCGGCAAAGACGAGATCGAGATCCTCGCCGAAGAGTTTGAAGTCGAAGTCACGACGATCGACCCGACCAACGCCTTCAACTATGAAGAGGAGTATGTCGAAGCCGAATCCGAAGAGCACCTCGAAGAGCGTCCGCCGGTCATCACGATCATGGGACACGTCGACCACGGTAAAACCTCGTTGCTGGATGCGATCCGCAATGCCCGTGTTGCCCACGGCGAGGCCGGCGGCATCACACAGCACATCGGTGCCTATACGGTCGAGCAGAAGGGCAAGAAGATCACCTTCATCGACACCCCGGGCCACGCCGCTTTCAGCGCGATGCGCGAACGCGGTGCCCAGGTGACCGACATCGTCATTATCGTCGTTGCGGCGGACGACGGCGTCAAACCGCAGACCATCGAGGCGATCAAGCACGCCAAAGCGTCCAAAGCACCGATCATCGTTGCGGTCAACAAGATGGACAAAGAGGGGGCGAACCCGGATATGGTCAAAGCCCAGATGGCAGAGCAGGATGTTTCCCCGATCGACTGGGGCGGAGACGTCGAGTTTGTTCCGGTATCTGCCAAATCGGGCTTGGGGATTGACGACCTGCTCGATAACATCCTCCTGACGGCGGAAGTGATGGAGCTGACGGCCAACCCGGGTGCGGCGGCCAAAGCGGTCGTCGTCGAGAGTTCCGTTGAAAAAGGGCGCGGTCCTGTCGGTACGGTCATCGTCCAGAACGGTACACTGCGTGTCGGGGACAACGTTGTCTGCGGCAAGGCATTCGGCCGTGTCCGTTCTCTGATCAACGATCAGGGTCAGCAGATCAAGCTCCTGGGCCCAAGTGAAACGGCCGTGGTCGTCGGTCTGAACGAAGTCCCGGCAGCCGGTGATGTCATGATTGCGATGGCGAGCGACAAAGAGGCGCGCGAATATGCCCAGAAACGTGCCGAGTATGAGCGCCAGAAAGAGCTTTCCGCCAGTACGAAGACCTCACTGGACGAACTGACGGCGCTGATCGCAGAAGGGAAACTGAAATCCCTCAAGGTTATTCTGAAAACCGATGTCCACGGTTCGCTCGAGGCGATCCGTACCGCGCTGCTTGCCCTGCGCAATGAAGAGGTCAAGGTCGATATCATCTCCTCCGGCGTCGGCGGGATCACCGAAAACGACGTCGAGCTGGCAAACAGCTCTGAAAACAGCGTCCTGCTCGGCTTCAACGTCCGCCCGACGGGTGCGGTCAAGGCGCTGGCGAAACAGCGCGGTGTCGATATCCGTACCTACACCATCATCTACCAGCTGCTCGATGACATTACGGGTATGCTAACCGGTATGATGGCACCGAAGTTCAGCGAAGAGCACAGCGGCCAGGCTGATGTCCGCGAAGTCTTCAAAATTCCGAAGGGAATGGTTGCGGGCTGTGTGGTCGTCGATGGTAAACTGGTCCGCGGTGGGCTGGTCCGCGTCATCCGCGACGGTGTGGTTATCCATGAAGGCGATCTGACGTCACTCAAGCGCTTCAAAGATGATGTCAAAGAGGTCGGTAACGGCTACGAGTGTGGGGTTGTCCTCAACGGCTATGACGATGTGCAGGTCGGTGACGTCATCGAAACCTTCACCCGCGTGGAGCAGAAAGTAGAGCTGTGACACCCGCCGAGATCAAGCTTAAACGCACCGATGCGATTCTTCAGGAACTGATCCCGGAGGCGATCTCTCAACTGGGGGATGCCCGCCTGCATGAACTCGATGTCATCGATGTCCGCTGTGCGAAGGGGCGCAGCGATGCCAAAGTCTACCTCGATCCCCACGACTACAGCGAAGCGGAGCGCAATGCTTTTTTGAAGCAGCTGCGCAAAGCGCGCCCGGTGATCGAAGATTACTGCATGAAAGACCAGGGGTGGTACCGCTGCCCGAAGCTGGCATTCGTTTTTGACGATCAGCTCCAGAAGACGCAGCAGATCGAAGCACTTTTCAAACAGATCGAAGGGGAAAAGCACGATGAGTCTTGAGACCGATATCAAGAACCTGGTCGAATCAATCGGCCTGCACCTGTACGATACCTCTATTGTCACCGAAAACAGTGAGACGATCTATCGTGTCAACGTCATCGGCGAGGGCGGTACCACCATGGACCAGTGCGTCGAAGCGACGAAGCTGATCTCCCCGATGCTGGACGTCACCCCGCCGGTGCAGGGGGAGTATCGTCTTGAAGTGAGTTCCCCCGGGGTTGAGCGCAAACTCAAAACCCTGGAGCATTTCCATTATTCTGTCGGCGAGAAGGTCAAACTGACACTGCAGGACAAAACGAAACTGCGCGGCGAGCTAAAAAGCGTCGGCGAGGACGGCACTTTGGCCATCGAAACCGAGGCGGGAACCGAAACACTCCCTTTTGATAGCGTCGTCAAGGCTGCAACCTACTTCGAGTGGTAAAACAGATGGCCCGGCCTGATCCGATGGCGCTGGCCGTCGATGCGGCATGGGCTTACCAGGGGTGCACCTTTCCCAATCCGGCCGTCGGCGCCGCCGTCACCGACGCTTCAGGCAGAATCCTTTCCGTAGCCGCCCACGAAAAAGCAGGCGCTCCCCATGCAGAAGTCCTGGCGCTCCAACAAGCTTTTGCACTGCTCACTTCTGACACCGCCATTCTGGCACTTAAAGATTCCGGCGCGATCCACGACTATCTTCTCTCCAATCACAACGGTTGTTTCACTGCTTGTACGATCTATGTGACCCTTGAACCCTGTGCCCATCACGGCAAAACCCCCTCTTGCGCCCGCCTGCTGGCCGGCGTGAGGATAGAGCGGGTTGTCTACGCTGCTTCGGATCCGAACGCCGAGGCGGCCGGCGGGGGGAGCATCCTGCATGAAGCGGGCATTACGGTTGAACACACTCCTTCCAAAGCGGCGGATGATCTTCTGTTTCCCTTCGTGCGGTGGCAAAAAGCACCGTTTGTGACCTTCAAGTGGGCACAGCGGCTCGACGGGACGGTCGACGGCGGAGTGATCAGCACAGAGGCGTCGCGCCGTTTCGTGCATGCGATGCGGGATGCGTCAGACCTGCTGGTCATCGGCGGCAACACCGTGCGCACCGACCGGCCGACGCTGGATGCACGGCTGGTCGGCGGCAGAGCCCCGGACGTACTGATCTTTTCCGGTGCTGAAGATTTCGACCGGACGATACCGCTGTTCAGCGTTCCCGGACGTAAAGTGATGATCGCGTCGGATCTCAGTGCGATTGAACAGTACCGGAATGTGCTTGTTGAGGGCGGTCCCGGCATGTTCGAAGCGGTACAGTCGCGCTGTGACATGTACCTCTGTTTTGTTGCGCCGTCGAGCGGTGGTACAATACGCCTTCTGCAACAACCGCAACAATTTGAAATCAGGCATCTCTCCCGTTCGGGAGAGGATGTGAAGCAATGGATGGTGAATGGATAGACAGGAAAAAATCGTATCGATGTTCGACGAGATCGCGCCGACGTATGACAAGGCGAACCGTGTCATGAGCATGGGAGTTGACCGCAGCTGGCGACGCAAAGGATGCGATAAGGCATTCGCGTTCTATGACCAGCCCGAACTCGACCTGATCGTCGACGTCGCCTGCGGTACCGGGGATATGATGGATTACTGGCGTCAGCGTGCCGCGGTGAAATCGATCAGCGTGAAGAAGATCCTCGGCGTCGACCCCTCGGAAGGGATGGTCGGTGTCGGACGGCAGAAGTTCCCCGATTTTGATTTCGCCATCTCCAAGGCGACGGAGCTGCCCGTTGAGGACAATACGGCGGACATGCTCAGCATCTCCTACGGCATCCGCAACGTTGTCGAACGCGAAGCGGCGCTGCGCGAGTTCAACCGTGCCCTCAAACCCGGCGGGATGGTGGTTATCCTGGAGTTCATGAAGAACGAGCATCCGTCGATGCTAGGGAAAATCCGCGACTTTTACATGACGAAGGTTCTGCCGAAGATCGGCGGGTTCATCTCCAAGAATAAAGAAGCCTACGAATACCTTCCCAATTCCATCGAGGGCTTCCTGACAGTGGAAGGGATGCGCGGCGAACTGGAAGCTGCCGGCTTCGAGCCGCTCTTTATCCAGAGCTTTACCATGGACATTTCCACGCTGATCATCGCCAAGAAGGCGTAAAGCGTGAAGGCGGTCTCCGTATCGGCCCTCAACGAACAGATCAAGAACCTTCTCGAGACGACCTTTGTCCAGGTCGCCGTCGAAGGTGAACTCTCCCGAATTACCTACCATAACAGCGGCCATATCTATTTCACACTCAAAGACAGCGGTTCGGCCATCAGCGGTGTCATGTTCCGAGGCAACGCGGCGCATTTGCGTTTCCGGCTTGAAGAGGGACTCAAGGTCGTCGTCCGCGGCGGGATCACACTCTACAAACCGCGCGGCAGCTACCAGATCAATGCCCAGATAATTGAACCTGCAGGGCAGGGGGCGCTGTCACTGGCGTATGAACAGCTCAAATCACGTCTTTCGGAGGAGGGGCTGTTTGATAGCGAGCGGAAAAAAGCGCTGCCGCGTTATCCCAAAAAGATTGCCTTGGTCACCTCCGCCACGGGAGCGGCGCTCCAGGATATGAAACGGGTCGCGGCACACCGCTGGCCGTTGAGCGAGCTTTTTGTCTATGACAGTATCGTCCAGGGAGAACAGGCACCTTTTTCATTGCTCGTAGCTTTGAATGCCGCCGATAAAGCCGGTTATGATGTCATCGTACTCAGCCGGGGCGGCGGGAGCATGGAAGACCTGTGGGGATTCAATGACGAAGCATTAGCCCGGGCGGTCGCTGCGGCGGCGACGCCTATCGTCTCCGCCGTAGGGCATGAGATCGACTGGGTGATTACGGATTTCGTTGCCGATCTGCGGGCACCGACCCCTTCAGCCGCGATGCAGATGATCCTTCCCGACCAGTACGAGATGATGATGAGCCTTGACGGGCTCCAGGAACAGTATGACCGGCGTATCGGGGAAAAAGTACAAAAGGAGATGCAAAGCGTTCTGCATCTGTTCGAACGTTATAAACAACACTCCGTCGAACAGAGGATCAAGGAGCAGTCAACCCTGCTTGCACAGCTGCAGCAGCGTTATGATCAGAGCATTAGCTATCGGATGCAACAGGCGGATGCACTGCTTGAACCGATGAGGGTACGACTGGGCCAGGCACAGATGATGCTGTTAAACCAGAAGCAGTCACTGCTGAACGCACTGCACTCAAACATGATTGCCCAGGATCCGAAAAGCAAAGTCAAGAAAGGGTTTGCCCAGGTGGTCAAAGGGGGGCTGCCCGTTTCCATTTATAATGTAAGTGTCGGTGATGAAATCGAGCTGATGGATAGCGACTATACGGCCGTTGCAGAAGTAAAATCCATCCGCGAAAACAGTGCCAATAACGAGTAACGGAATTGCATAAATTAGCAAGCAAAAAGAAGTTTTGAAAATTTTGAAAATTTGCGCAAAAACCTCTTGACATTCATTCTGGAATCCACTATAATTCCCGTCCACAAACGATGAGAGGCATCGAAAAGAGGCCTCTCTAGCGGGACTTCGGGT
>JACXUG010000041.1 GCA_014764065.1 Campylobacterales bacterium | reverse complement strand
TTCTCCCGCTCGGGAGAATCATAGGCGAATAGCTCCAATGGTAGAGCGCCGGATTCCAAATCCGATGGTTGGGGGTTCGAGTCCCTCTTCGCCTGCCACATTCCCGATCAATGCAGCCCAGGGCTTCAGTTATCGCGAATGTCAATGGGTACCTCGAAAAATCTCCGCGTCAGACTCTTCGAGGTGCGCAAGAGGAGTGGAAATGAAATCAACACTTAGCAGTTATGTCAGAAACGCCCGCATCGAGCTCTCCAAAGTCATTTTCCCGACTAAGGCGCAGGTGAAACAGGCGTTCATCGCCGTCGTGGTAGTCGTTGCTTTCGTTTCGATCTTTTTGGCACTTGTAGACTTGATCATGTCTTCATCACTGTCAGCGATTTTGGGCTGAGGGAGAACATATGGCACATCAATGGTATTCTATCCAGACCTACGCTGGCAGCGAACGCAGCGTTAAAAACGCGATCCTCAACCTGATCGACGAGTATAACCTCGCCGAAAAGATCAAAGAGGTCGTCGTTCCGACGGAAGACGTCATCGAGGTCAAAGACGGAAAGAAAAAGATCAGCGAACGTTCCCTCTATTCCGGTTACGTTTTCATCAACGTCGATCTGGATACGCCGACGCAGCACCTGATTCAGTCGCTTCCGCGCGTCTCCGGCTTCATCGGTGAGGCCAACCACCCGACACCGCTGAGCGAGAACGACATTAACACGATCCTCGACCGCGTCGAGAACCGTGCGGCGCCGAAGCCGAAGGTCTACTTCGAAAACGGCGAGATGGTCCGTATCATCGACGGCCCGTTTGCGAACTTTACGGGCACGGTCGACGAGTACGACCTCGAACACGGTACACTGAAGCTCAATGTATCGATCTTCGGTCGCAGCACCCCGGTGGACATTGCGTACACCCAGGTCGAAAAAATTATTTAATCTTATAAAGGAAAAGGAAGCACAATGGCAAAGAAAGTCATGGGTTATATCAAGTTGCAAATTCAAGCCGGCGCTGCCAACCCGGCACCTCCGGTCGGTCCTGCGCTGGGTCAGCGCGGCGTCAACATCATGGAATTCTGTAAAGCATTCAATGAAAAGACAAAAGACAAGATGGGTTTCAAAGTCCCGACGATCATTACAGTATACACGGACAAAAGCTTCACCTTCGTGACGAAGCAGCCGCCGGCATCTGCGCTGCTGATGAAAGCAGCCGGTCTCAAGAAGGGTTCTGACAACCCGCTGAAAAACAAAGTTGCGAAGATCACCAAGGCGCAGCTGATGGAAGTCGTGAAGATGAAAATCGCCGACCTCAACACGGACGACGAAGAGCAGGCAGCAAAAATTCTTGCCGGTTCCGCGCGTGCAATGGGCCTTGAAATTACAGAATAACTGTAAGCAACCGAACTATCTTCGACCGCAAAGATACAAAAAAACTGCGGCAGAATAAATTCAGGAGAATAATATGGCTAGCAAACGTTATAAGCAGCTGAACGAAAAAATCGACGCGACAAAACAGTACAGCGTCGTTGAAGCGGCAGCGTTCGTAAAAGAACTGCAGTCTGCCAAGTTTGACGAAACGGTCGAAATCGCGATGAACCTGGGTGTTGACCCGCGCCACGCTGACCAGATGGTCCGCGGTGCCGTTGTGCTTCCTCACGGTACAGGTAAAACAGTTCGCGTCGCCGTTTTCGCCAAAGGGGCCAAAATCGACGAAGCAAAAGCAGCCGGTGCCGACATCGTCGGTACGGATGAGCTCGTTGAAATGATCCAGGCCGGTAACATGCCGTTTGACGTCGTTATTGCTGCGCCGGACTGTATGGGTGTCGTCGGTAAGATCGGTCGTATCCTCGGGCCAAAAGGGATGATGCCGAACCCGAAAACCGGTACGGTTACACCGGACGTTGCTACGGCTGTCAAAAACGTCAAAGGCGGCCAGGTCGCTTTCCGTGTTGACAAAAAAGGGAACATCCATGCTGGTATCGGTAAAGCAAGCTTCGATGCTGAGAAGATCGCCCAGAACGTCAAAGCGTTCGTTGCTGCGATCAACAAGCACAAGCCCGCTTCCGCAAAAGGCCGCTACATCAAGAACGCTGCGCTCTCCCTGACGATGAGCCCGGCGCTCAAATTTGACGTCGCCGAACTGGCTGACATCAAGTGATTCTTCCCCCTTCGGGGGGAAAGTCTTGCGTTTGACATCGCGGATGCCAGACGCAAGATTTTCACTAAACGAAGATCTGAAATCTTTGGACTGAAGAGAGTTGGGGGCAGCCTGTGCTGCTTAATCGGCCTTTCCCCGCCCCGCTTGAAGTTGAAGTCTGGAAAGGAGAATGAATGACAAGAGCTGAAAAAACGGAAGTTGTCAACTATCTTACCGGCGAGTTCGGAAGTGTTGCAGCCGTCGTTATCTGTGACTATAACGGTCTGGGTGTAGCTGATCTTGAAGAGCTGCGCGGTCTGGCTCGCAAAAGCGATGCGAAAGTTCAGGTTGTAAAAAACACCCTGGCGAACATCGCGCTGGCGAATGCTGATATGACCGGCGTCGAGCTGAAAGATATGAACATCTTCATCTGGTCCGACGACGTTATCGGCGCGGCAAAAGTTGCAGCGGATTTCGCGAAGAAAAACGATAAACTGAGCATTAAAGCGGGTTATCTTGATAAAGAGCCTGCGGACAAAGCGAAGATCGAAGCTTTCGCAAAACTCCCGGGTCGCAACGAACTGCTTGGCATGCTGGCTGCTACCTGGATGGCACCGCTCACCAACTTTACGATCGGTCTCGATGCGCTTAGAAAAAAGCGCGAAGAAGAGGCTTAATTACTATTACTAACTACCACTAGGAGATAAAAATGGCTGTAACTAAAGAAGACGTACTCGAGTACATCTCTAACCTTTCCGTTCTCGAACTGTCCGAACTTGTTAAAGAGTTCGAAGAAAAATTCGGCGTATCTGCTCAGCCGGTTGCTGTTGCCGGTGTCGCTGTTGAAGCAGGTGCTGCTGCAGAAGAGAAAACTGAATTTGACGTTATCCTCAAAGACGCTGGTGCGAAGAAGATCAACGTTATTAAAGTTGTCCGCGGCCTGACTGGTCTCGGCCTCAAAGAAGCGAAAGAAGCAGTTGAAACTGCCGGCTCTGTTATCAAAGAAGGTGTTGATAAAGAGACTGCGGAAGCTGCAAAGAAAGAACTCGAAGAAGCCGGCGCTACCGTCGAGCTCAAGTAAGTTCTCTTTCCTCGGAAGGCCAGGCCTTCCGAACCTTTTTCGGGCACTTTTGCCTCCCGTTTTTGAACGGACGGCAAAAGTGCCCTTACGTCGTTTATGGCAGGGACGCCTGCTTGGACACTGCACTTACTGAACTGCTTTCAGTAATTTAACTTCATTCGAGGTAGCCTATATGTTAAACACACTCTACTCCGGAAACCGCTTACGTGTTGACTTCGCTAAAACCCCGCAACAGATCGATGTTCCTAACCTCCTTCAACTGCAACAGAGCTCTTACGAAAACTTCCTGATGATGGATCAGAAGGATCGCAGCGAGAGCGGCCTGGAGCGCGTATTTCAGTCTGTCTTCCCGATCCATGATGCCCAGAACCGCATTACGCTTGAGTACATGGGGTCCGAGATCGGTACGCCGAAATACACCGTACGCGAGTGTATGGAGCGCGGCCTGACCTACTCCGTCTCCCTGCGCATGAAAACACGCCTGGTCCTGTGGGACCGTGACGAGAACACCAAAGAGAAAAAAGGTGTCAGCGAGATCAAAGAACAGTCGATCTTTATCCGCGACATCCCGCTGATGACGGACCGTACCTCCTTCGTCATCAACGGTGTTGAACGCGTCGTCGTCAACCAGCTTCACCGTTCGCCGGGCGTTATCTTCAAAGAAGAAGAAGCGACGACGGCCGGCAACAAGCTGATCTACACCGGTCAGATCATCCCGGACCGCGGTTCATGGCTCTATTTCGAGTATGACCCGAAAGACATCCTCTACATGCGCATCAATAAGCGCCGTAAAGTGCCGGTCACGATCATGTTCCGTGCCCTGGGGTACAGCAAGCAGGACATCCTGAAGCTCTTCTACCCGCTCCAGACGATCGAGATCGTGGACAATGCGTTCCTGATGCCGTTCGAGCCGGACCAGTTCGACGGACGCCTGGAGTTCGACCTCCGCGACGCAGAGGGTAATGTCCACGTCGCCGCAGGTAAACGCCTCTCCAGCAAAAAAGCGCAGAAGATGATCGAAACCGGCATTACGCGTGTCCAGTACCCGGTCGAGGTCCTTTGCGAACGCCACCTTGCCGAGCCGATCATCAACCCCGAGACGGGCGAAGTCCTCTTCGATACGATGACCTCCATCGACGAGATGAAGCTCAAGAAGATCGCGGAAGCGGGCATCGGCTCCTTCGTGATCGCGAACGACCTGGCTTCCGGCGTCGACAGCTCCGTTATCAACGCCTTCCTGGCGGATGCGGATTCACTGAAGCTGCTCAAGCAGACCGAAGATCTCGAAGACGAGAACGACCTCGCGGCGATCCGTATCTACAAGGTCATGCGCCCGGGCGAACCGGTCACGAAAGAGGCGGCGAAAGCCTTCGTCAACCAGCTCTTCTTCGACCCGGAACGCTACGACCTGACCCGCGTCGGCCGTATGAAGATGAACCACAAGCTCGGCCAGGAGATCCCGGAGTACGTCACCGTACTGACCAACGAGGATATCATCAACACGGTCAAATACGTCATCAAGGTTAAGAACGGCAAGGGCCATATTGACGACCGCGACCACCTCGGTAACCGCCGCATCCGCTCCATCGGCGAGCTCCTTGGCAACGAGCTGCACAACGGTCTGATCAAGATGCAGAAGGCGATCAAGGACAAGCTCTCCACGATGAGCGGACCGATGGCCGAACTGATGCCGCACGACCTAATCAACTCCAAGATGATCACTTCGACGATCATGGAGTTCTTCTCCGGCGGCCAGCTGAGCCAGTTTATGGACCAGACGAATCCGCTGTCGGAAGTGACGCACAAGCGGCGCCTCTCCGCACTCGGTGAGGGCGGTCTCGTCAAAGAGCGCGCGGGCTTTGAAGTCCGTGACGTCCACCCGACACACTACGGCCGTATCTGTCCGATCGAGACCCCGGAGGGTCAGAACATCGGTCTTATCAATACTCTTGCGACCTACGCGAAGGTCAACGAGCACGGCTTTATCGAAGCGCCGTACAACGTCGTCAAAGACGGCGTCGTCCAGTACGGTGACGAGAATGTCGTCTACCTGACGGCAACGCAGGAAGAGGGGATGACCATCGCCGCGGCGTCGAACAAAGTCGACGCGGACGGACAGTTCGTCGAAGATCTGATCGAGCTGCGCAAAGACGGCGAGATCATTCTCGGTTCACCGAAAGATGCAGAGTATATGGACCTCTCGTCTCACATGGTCGTCGGTGTCGCCGCGTCACTGATTCCGTTCCTGGAACACGATGATGCGAACCGCGCCCTCATGGGATCGAATATGCAGCGCCAGGCCGTACCGCTCCTCAGACCCTCCGCACCGATGGTCGGTACGGGTGTCGAGAAGCTGGTCGCCCGCGATGCGTGGGAGAGCGTAAAAGCGAAACGTGACGGTGTCGTCGAAAAGATCGACGCCCGCCACATCTACGTCATCAGCAAGGATGACGAAGGTGCCGTTATCGACTACTACCCGCTGCAGAAGAACCTGCGTACCAACCAGAATACGACCTTCGGCCAGAAGCCGATCGTCAAGGTCGGTGAGCATGTCAAGGCGGGACAGGTTATCGCTGATGGTCCGAACATGGATCAGGGCGAGCTCGCCCTTGGCCAGAATGCGCTCGTCGCCTTCATGCCATGGAACGGGTACAACTTCGAGGATGCGATTGTCATCTCCGAGAAACTGATCCGCGAAGATGCGTACACCTCCGTTCACATCTACGAGAAAGAGGCGGAAGCGCGCGAACTGAAGCACGGTGTCGAAGAGATCACCCGTGACATCCCGAACGTCCGCGACGAAGACCTCGCGCACCTGGATGAAAGCGGGATCGTCAAGATCGGTACCTATGTCAGCGGCGGCATGATTCTCGTCGGTAAAGTTTCGCCGAAGGGTGAAGTGAAACCGACACCGGAAGAGCGCCTGCTGCGTGCTATCTTCGGGGAAAAAGCGGGCCACGTCGTCAACAAATCGCTCTACTGTCCGCCAAGCATGGAAGGGGTCGTCGTCGACGTCAAGGTCTTCACGAAGAAGGGCTATGACAAAGACCCGCGTACCCTCGAGATGGAGAAAGCGGAACGCGACGAGCTCGAGCGCGAGCACTACGACCGCCTCCTGATGATCGACAAAGAGGAGATGATGCGTGTCGTCTCCCTGCTCACCAAAGCGCCGCTTGAGAGCGACGTGAGTGCGAACGGCACGGCCTACAGCGCGGGTGAGTTTATCAAAGCTGAAGACCTTGAGAACGTCAACCGCTTCGCGATGAACAACATCGTCAAGGCGTACAGCGAAGAGGTCCAGGCGAAGTACAACAAGACGAAGAACCACTTCCAGAAAGAGAAGAAGAAGTTCCGCGACGAGCACGAAGAGAAGCTGACGATCCTTGAAAAAGACGACATTCTCCCCAACGGCGTCGTCAAATACGTCAAGGTCTACATCGCGACGAAGCGCAAGCTCAAAGTCGGGGACAAGATGGCCGGTCGTCACGGGAACAAGGGTATCGTCTCCACGATCGTTCCGGAAGTCGATATGCCGTACATGGCAAACGGCCGTTCCGTCGATGTCTGTCTGAACCCGCTGGGGGTTCCGTCGCGTATGAACATCGGACAGATCCTCGAGATGCACCTCGGTATGGTCGGGCGCGAGCTCGGCTACCAGATCCAGGAGCAGTTCGAGAAGGAGCAGGCGGATCTTATCGCTTCGCTTCGCAAGCAGCTCGGTGAGATCGCGGGCGCTGCGCGCCTGATGAAACTCGAAGACGCCGTTTCCAAGATGAGCGACGACGAGATCCTCAAGTATGCCCGCGACTGGAGCAACGGTGTCCGTTTCGCGACGCCGATCTTCGAGGGTGTCAACGCCGAAGAGTTCGAAAACCTCTTCGCCATGGCCAAGATGGACAAAGACGGTAAAACCGTCCTGTTCGACGGTAAGACCGGCGAACAGCTCAAAGAGCGTGTCAACGTCGGTTATATGTACGTCATCAAACTGCACCACCTGGTTGACGAGAAGGTCCACGCCCGTTCCACGGGGCCGTACTCCCTCGTTACCCAGCAGCCGGTCGGCGGTAAGGCCCTCTTCGGCGGGCAGCGCTTCGGGGAGATGGAAGTGTGGGCCCTCGAGGCCTACGGTGCTTCCGCGGTCCTCAAAGAGATGCTGACGATCAAGTCGGATGACGTTGACGGTCGTGTCGCGGCGTACAAAGCATTGACAAAAGGTGAAAGCGTGCCGGAATCCGGTATTCCCGAAACGCTGTTCGTACTGACAAAAGAGCTGCAATCCCTTGCGCTTGATGTAGAGATTTTTGACGAGGTGGAAGACGATGAGCAAATTAGTGCCGATTGAAGTAACGGAAGAGAATCGCCCGAAGGACATTAAACAGCTGCAGTTCCGCCTGGCGAGCCCGGAGAAGATCCTCTCCTGGAGCCACGGCGAAGTCAAAAAGCCGGAGACGATCAACTATCGTACCCTCAAACCGGAACGCGACGGTCTGTTCTGTGCGAAGATCTTCGGACCGGTCCGCGACTATGAGTGTCTGTGCGGCAAGTACAAGAAGATGCGCTACAAAGGCGTCGTCTGTGAGAAGTGTGGCGTTGAGGTCACGACTTCAAAGGTTCGCCGTACCCGTATGGGTCACATCGAACTGGTCACTCCGGTAGCACACATCTGGTACGTCAGCTCCCTGCCGAGCCGTATCGGTACGCTCCTGGGTGTCAAAATGAAAGACCTCGAGCGCGTACTCTATTACGAGGCATACATCGTCAAAAGCGGCGGTGAAGCGTTCTACGATGCGGAGCAGACGGCACCGGTTGTCAAGTACGATGTTCTCAACGAAGAGCAGTACCGTACCCTCAACCAGCGCTACAGCGAGAGCGGTTTCGTCGCCCAGATGGGCGGCGAGGTCATCCGTGACCTGCTCGACGAGATCGACCTCGTCGAGCTCTTCTCCGTCCTCAAAGAGGAGATGGAGGGGACCCGTTCCGAAGCGAAGCGCAAAACGATCGTCAAGCGCCTGAAGGTCATCGAATCTTTCCTGAACTCCGGGAACAACCCGGCGTGGATGATGCTGTCCGTTCTGCCAGTCCTGCCGCCGGACCTGCGTCCGCTCGTCAGCCTGGACGGCGGCAAGTTCGCCGTCTCCGACGTCAACGACCTCTACCGCCGCGTTATCAACCGTAACCAGCGTCTGAAGCGTCTGATCGAGCTCGAAGCACCAGAAATTATCGTCCGCAACGAGAAGCGTATGCTTCAGGAGTCGGTCGACGCACTCTTCGACAACGGCCGCCGTGCCAATGCCGTCAAGGGGGCGAACAAGCGTCCGCTCAAATCGCTCTCCGAAATCATCAAGGGTAAACAGGGACGTTTCCGTCAGAACCTCCTCGGTAAGCGTGTCGACTTCTCCGGCCGTTCGGTTATCGTCGTCGGTCCAGACCTCAAGATGGACGAGTGCGGTCTGCCGAAGAAAATGGCCCTCGAACTCTTCAAGCCGCACCTGATCGCGAAGCTCGAAGACAAAGGGTACGCGACAACGGTCAAGGCTGCCAAGAAGATGATCGAGGACAAAACTAACGAGGTTTGGGAGTGTCTTTCAGAGATCGTCGAAGGCTACCCGATCATGCTCAACCGTGCGCCGACGCTGCACAAACTCTCGATTCAGGCCTTCCACCCACGCCTGATCGAAGGGAAGGCGATCCAGCTGCACCCGCTCGTCTGTGCGGCCTTCAACGCCGACTTCGACGGTGACCAGATGGCGGTCCACGTGCCGCTCTCCGCCGAGGCGATTGCGGAAGCGAAAGTTCTGATGCTCTCATCCATGAACATTCTGCTCCCGGCCTCCGGTAAAGCGATCGCGACACCGTCGCAGGATATGGTCCTCGGGATCTATTACCTCTCCTTGGAGAAGAACGGTGTCGTCGGTTCGAACAAGCTGTTCGCCAACGTTGACGAGATCCGTATCGCCCTGGAACAGAGCGCACTTGACCTGCATGCACGCATCCGTACCCGTGTCGACGGCCGTATGATCACGACGACGGCCGGCCGTCTCCTCATCAAGGAGATCCTGCCTTCATTCGTCCCGGTTGACCTCTGGAACCGCGTCATGAAGAAAAAGGCGATCAACGCTCTGGTCGACTACGTCCAGAAGTACGGCGGCATCGCTGTCACCGCGGGCTTCCTCGACCGTCTGAAAAACCTCGGTTTCAAACACGCGACGGCGGCGGGGGTCTCCATCTCCGTCGACGACGTTATCGTCCCGGAAGAGAAGCCGGAACTGATCGCGCAGTCCAAAGCGAAGGTCAAGGAGATCCAGAAGCAGTACGAAGCGGGTCTTCTGACCGAGCAGGAACGTTACAACAAGATCATCGACGTCTGGACCGACGTTAACAATACGCTTGCGGGCGATATGATGACGCTGATCGAGAACGACAAAGCGGGCTTCAACTCCATCTACATGATGGCCGACTCCGGGGCGCGGGGTTCCGCGGCCCAGATCCGTCAGCTCGCGGGTATGCGGGGTCTTATGGCGAAGCCGGACGGCTCGATCATTGAGACGCCGATTATCTCGAACTTTAAAGAGGGTCTGAACGTCCTTGAGTACTTCATTTCGACCCACGGTGCCCGTAAAGGTCTCGCCGACACCGCGCTGAAAACGGCGAATGCCGGTTATCTGACGCGTAAACTTGTCGATGTCGCGCAGAACGTGAAGATCGTCGAGGACGACTGTGGTACACACGAAGGGATCGAGATCACGGACATCTCCATCGGTAACGAGATGATCGAACCGCTTGAAGATCGCATCTACGGCCGTGTCCTCGCCGAGGACGCGATCGACCCGATCACCAACGAGATCCTCTACCCGGAGGGCGAGCTGATCGACGAGATCAAGGCGAGCAAAATCGTCGAAGCGGGGATCAAGTCCGTGCATATCCGTACGCCGGCGACCTGTAAGTCCGAAGGCGGTATCTGTGCGCTCTGCTACGGTAAAAACCTAGGAACAGGCGAACTGGTCCGCAAGGGCGAGGCCGTCGGTATTATCGCGGCACAGTCGATCGGGGAACCGGGTACGCAGCTGACGCTTCGTACCTTCCACGTCGGTGGTACAGCGTCCAGCACCCGCGAAGAGCGCCAGGTTGTGGCAACGAAGAAAGGTTTCATCCGTTACTACAACCTCAAAACCTATAAGAACCAGGAAGGCAAGAACATCGTCGCCAACCGCCGTAATGCGGGTGTCCTGCTGGTCGAACCGAAGATCAAGGCGCCGTTTGACGGTACGATCGACGTTCAAACGATCCACGACGAGATCCTGGTCAGCGTCAGCAACGGGGAAAAGACACAGCGCTATACCCTGCGCAAGACCGAGGTTGCCCGCCCGAACGAACTGGCCGGTGTCAGCGGCAAGATCGAAGGGAAGTTCTATCTGCCGTACGACAGCGGCGCGAAAGTCGTCGCCCATGAGTCGATCGTCGAGACGATCCGTGACGGCTGGAACGTTCCGAACCGTATCCCGTACGCTTCCGAGCTGCTCGTCGACGATGGCGCACCGGTAACACAGCGTGTCGAAGCTGGCGCGAAAGGTACGGTCAAGTTCTTCCTCCTCAAAGGGGATTATCTTGAGCGCTACGACGCGATCAGCAAAGGCTACAAAGTCACCGAGAAGGGACTTTTCGCCGTCGTCGTCGACGCCGATGACCGTGAAGCGAACCGCCACTACATCGCCCGCGGCTCCATAGTCGATATCGACGATGATGCCGAGGCGGAAGCGGCAACGGTCATTGCCCACGCGGCAACGGCCGAATCGCTCGTCATCGCCGAGTGGGACCCTTATTCCAACCCGATCATCTCCGAAGCGGCTGGTACGGTCAAGTTCGAAGATGTCATCCCGGGCATCACGGCGTCCGAGCAGTTCGACGAACTGACGGGCAAAACGCGTCTGATGATCAACGAGTACATCTCTCCGGAGTACAAACCGGCGATCGTGCTCGCGACGGAAGCCGGCGAGCTTATCCGTTATTCGCTCGAGCCGAAAACGGCGGTCTTCGCCCAGAACAACGCGACGGTCAACGTCGCCGACATCCTGGCGAAAACACCGAAAGCGCTCCAGAAGTCACGCGACATTACCGGGGGTCTCCCGCGCGTTTCCGAGCTCTTCGAAGCCCGTAAGCCGAAAGATGTCGCCCTCATCGCAGAGGTTGACGGTGTCGTCAGCTTCGGCAAGCCGGTGCGCGGGAAAGAGCGTATCATCATTACCAGCGATAACGGTATTATGAAAGAGTACTTTGTCGAAAAGAACCAGAACGCCCTGGTCCACCCGGGCGAATTCGTTCACGCCGGCGAACGTCTCTCCGACGGTATGGTCTCGAGCCACGAGATCCTGCGTATCCTCGGGGTCAAGGCACTGTACAACTACCTGATCAGCGAAGTCCAGCAGGTCTACCGCCGCCAGGGGGTTAACATTGCGGACAAACACATCGAGGTCATCTTTACCCAGATGATCCGCCAGGTTAAGATTGTTAAATCCGGCGATACGAAGTTTATTCAGGGCGACCTCGTCTCGAAGAACCGCTTCAAGGAAGAGAACGAGAAGATCCTGCGCCTCGGCGGCGAGCCGGCGATTGCCGAACCGTTCCTGGTCGGTATCACCCGTGCCTCCGTCAGTGCGGACTCTATCATCTCCGCGGCCTCCTTCCAGGATACCACGAAGGTCCTCACCGAAGCGGCCGTCTCTGCGAAGATCGACGACCTGACCGATATGAAAGAGAACGTCATTATCGGTCGTACGATTCCGGCCGGTACCGGTATGTACAAAGACTACACGATCAGCCTCGAATCGTAACGTTCCCCTCCGCGGGGGTCTGCCCCGCACACCACCCCATTTTCTCTTAAGATAAGCTAAAATTCAACTTAACTTTAGTATTATTTCGCGTTCAATACTCTCTCGTGAGAAGTATCTACTGGAACATTTACATTATGAAAGGATTCAAATGCCTACAATCAACCAGTTGATTCGTAAAGAGCGCAAGGCTGTGATCAAGAAATCTAAGTCTCCTGCACTCGTAAACTGCCCGCAGCGCCGCGGCGTCTGTACGCGTGTTTACACGACGACACCTAAAAAACCAAACTCGGCACTTCGTAAAGTCGCCAAGGTTCGCCTGACATCAGGTTTCGAGGTGATCTCTTATATCGGTGGTGAAGGTCACAACCTGCAAGAGCACTCTATCGTTCTTGTACGCGGCGGTCGTGTCAAAGACCTTCCGGGTGTTAAGTATCACATCGTTCGCGGTGCGCTCGATACTGCCGGTGTTGCCAACCGTACGGTTGCCCGTTCCAAATACGGTACGAAGCGCCCGAAAAGCAAGTAAGGCCACCCCTTACAGTCCTACGCTCATTGAGTATCGGGCAGCAGCCTGAGAAGTGAGTCTAGAATACAGAGCCCGAGGGCTTTGAGTAAATTTTTTTAAATTGAAGGAAATACAATGCGTAGAAGAAGAGCGCCCGTCCGTGAGATCATGCCCGATCCGGTTCACGGCAGCAAAGTTCTGACAAAGTTCATTAACAAAATCATGCTCGACGGCAAGAAAAGCACTGCCGAGAAGATCATGTACAGCGCCCTGGATATCATCAGTGCCCGCGGTGAAAAACCGGGTATCGAAGTATTCAACGAAGCGATCGACAACATCAAGCCGGTTCTGGAAGTCAAAAGCCGCCGCGTTGGTGGGGCAACCTATCAGGTTCCAGTAGAAGTACGCCCTGTCCGCCAACTCTCCCTGGCGATCCGCTGGCTTGTCGATGCTGCCCGTAAACGCAATGAGCGTACGATGGCAGAGCGCCTGGCGAACGAACTGATGGATGCAGCAACTGACAAAGGTTCTGCGTTCAAGAAGAAAGAAGATACCTACAAAATGGCAGAAGCGAACAAAGCGTTCGCACACTACCGCTGGTAATCGTCATGCAACCCTTCCGTGCTACTATCGCGTCTCGCTTTAGGGGCACGCCTCTAACTACTATATCTAAGGCTTATTACAATGGCAAGATCTCATAAACTCGAAGATGTAAGAAATATCGGTATCGCCGCGCACATCGATGCGGGTAA
>JACXUG010000111.1 GCA_014764065.1 Campylobacterales bacterium | reverse complement strand
ATTTTCCGAAATTCCAGGTGCCGCACACTTTTCTGAACACCTTCGCCTCGCAGATGCCGGTCTACGCCTTCGGGACTTTTTTCGCGGCATCGGTGGTCGGCCTCTATACCCTCGGCGCCCGGGTCGTGCTGGCGCCCATGATGCTGCTTTCTGGTTCCGCCGCCAAGGTCTTTAACGAAAAGGCGGCGGCACTGTACAACGAAGGCGGTGACCTCCATACGCCGACGGTCGGGCTATTGGGGGGCATGGCAAAAAAAGCGCTGATCCCTTTTGTCCTTTTTGTGGTTTTCGCACCGGAGATCTTCGCCTTTGTTTTCGGAGCGCCCTGGCGCGAGGCCGGTGTCTATACGCAGATCCTCTCCCCGTGGCTTTTCATGGTCTTTATCGTGTCGACGGTAGCGTTCCTTCCCGCGCTTTACGGCCGTCAGCGCAGGGCGCTGGGCATCGAAATTATCTACACCCTTTTGCGCCTGGTCGCCCTGGGAACGGGTGTCGTGCTGGCGGACGTGCATACGGCGCTGGCGCTCTTCAGCGCCGCCGGCGTCGTCGTGCTCGTCTACAATCTACGCTGGATCCTGCAACTGACGAAGGGGGAAGCATAATGGCGGGCCTCTACGGTGTGGTTTCGGCACACGCGCTTCCGGCGGAGTTGAAGCAGCTTTACCGCCATTTTTTCAGTACCGGCGTCGACGGGACGCTGCAGGAGGAGTGGGCCGGGCCCCGATGCCTTTTCGGCCGCAGCGTCATAGCGCGTTTTACCGGAGACCGCGTGTTTTATCAGGACGAGACGTTCATCCTGGCCTTCGAGGGGATCTGGTACAACCTCGGGAGCGACGATGCCGCGCAGCGGATGATTGCTCTCTACCGCAGGCGCGGCGCCGATTTCGTCCGGGAGATCGACGGCAACTTCAGCGGTTTTTTATGGGACCGGGAGAAAGGCGAGCTGCTGCTCTTCACCGATCATCTCAACACGAAACCTCTCTACTGTTTTCATAACGGTGATTACTTCATTTTCGCATCGGAACTCAAGCTGCTTTCGGCGGTGATGCCGACGCTGGGCCTTCGTTGCACGCCGGATATGAATGGTGTATACAGCCTGATGGCTTTCGGCTACATCCTCAACGGCGCCACGCTGATCGACGGTGTGGAAAAGCTGCCGTACGGTACGGTAATGACGCTGGAGGTCGCGACCATGCGGACGACAATACGGCGCTATTTCGATTATGAGGCGCTGGCCGCGTCGCCCACGGCGGATGAAGCGGAGATGATTGAGCGGATCGACACCCTGCTGCTCTCCGGCGTCGAAAAGCAGTGGCGCAAGGACCGTGCAAACGGCTATAGGCATTACCTTTTTCTCAGCGGCGGGCTCGACAGCCGGGTGAATACGCTGCTGGCACAGGAGTTGGGTTACGCCCCCGTCACCGCCATAACCTTTGCACAGCACGGCAGCGACGACGAGAAGATCGCCGCGCGGATCGCCCGCGATTACGGCTTTGAGCACCGTTTTTTCGCCCTGGACGGCGGCCGTTTTCTCGAAGGTGACCTCTCCCGTTTTATCGCGGCGAACGACGGGATGAACCTGCTGCTAGGTTCCGCGGCGGGGTTTGATCTGATTTCGGGGATGGACCACCGTACCTACGGAACCTTGCACACCGGGCAGATCGGCGACCTGCTATTCGGCTCTTACGTCAAGCCGGGATTTTCGCTGCCGCAGGCTTCCCTGACGCGGGATGCCTCCCTTTTCGAGCGCATCGCATGGTTCGACGAGGTGCGGGAGCGTTACGAGGGGCGGGCCGAGCTTTTCGGGTACGAGCAGCGCGTGATGCACGGCACGTTCAACGGCGACAGGACGCTGTCGCATTTCACCGACATCAGTTCGCCGTTCTATGACAAAGCCCTGGTTGCGTACTGTTTCGGGCTACCGCCGGAAGCGAAACGGCACGAGGGGATCTATCTCAAGTGGTTCAACGCGCGGCATCCGCAGATCGCCCGCTATCCCTGGGAGCAGGCGGGTGTCCGTCCGACCTCGGTGCAGCGCACGCTCTGGGGCCGCCGCGTCAAGCGGTACGGCACGGCGCTGCGCCGCCGCCTGGGGCTGTTCGTCAACGATATGAACCCCTATGACCGGTGGTACCGGCAAAACGCTCGGCTGCGCGAGACTCTCGACGGCTACCGGGAGCGTATCGCAGGGGTCTCGGACCCGCAGCTGCGCACGGCACTGCTGGCGCGGTTCGATGCCGCACAACGCCACGGCCATTACGGCCGCTACGATAAGTGGATCGCGGTGACGATTTTGCTGGCCCTTGAGCTCCACTTTCCGGAGAAACGTCCGTGAAGATAGTGTTGATCGGCAATCATAAAGGGGTTTTCCCGACGGAGATTACCCGGAAGCTGCGCGAACGCGGCTTCGAGGTTTCCCATGTCGATTTCGTGACCCTTGCCATTGAAAGGGAGGGCGGAACGGAGCGGACCTACGCCGACGCACTGCAACGCTCCCGGCTCCCGGCGCGGCTCAAAAGCCTGTCACGGCTGCGGCTGTTGCGTCTGTTGCTGCTACGCGCCGGGGAGGATATCGTCCATTTTCATTTCGCCCGGTGGTTTTACTTCCTGCTGGTCCCGACGCTGCAGCGTCTGCCCCGGCCCTCAGCCGTGACGGTGTACGGCAGCGACTATTACCGCATCGGGCCGCTTCGGCGTCGGCTGCAGCGCCGCTTCTTCCGTAGCGTGAATGCCGTCACTTTCACGAATGAGGCGACGTTGGCTGCCGTGATTGAAGCGGACCCGGGTCTGGAGGCAAAGTGTTCCGTTACCCGGTTCGGTCTGACGCCGCTCGAGGCGATCGACCGCTACCGCGGCATGTCCGCGGAACGGATGCGCGATCTGCTCGGGCTGCCGACGTTCCCGGTCACGGTCTGCTGCGGCTACAACGCCAATCCGGGACAGCAGCACCTCGCAATGATCGATGCGTTGAGGCGGCTGCCTGATGCGTTGAAGGTGAAAACCCTTTTCGTTTTTCCGATGGGCTACGGCGGCACCGAGGGGTACGTGGAGGAGGTAAAAGGGGCACTGCGTGGCAGCGGGCTTGCTTACCGCGTGCTGGAGGAGTTTATGCAAGGTGAAAAGATCGCCGCGCTTCGCCTGCTCCCCGATATTATGATCAATATGCTTGTTACCGACCAGTTCTCCGGGTCAATGCAGGAGCACCTTTATGCTGGCAACTGCGTGATTGCGGGAGGGTGGCTGCCCTACGAGACCCTGGAGTCGAACGGGGTACGGATGCTGCGTCCGGGTACGTTCGAAGAACTGCCCGAAGCGTTGGCGACGGCGGTGAAGACGCTGCAAGCTTGCAGGGAGTCCGCCCCGGGCAATGAAAGCGCCGTCGCGGCGCTTTCAAGCTGGTCGGCGACGATCGGGGCATGGGAGGCCCTTTATAACAGGCTTGCGGAGGCGAAAGCATGAAGAAAGTCGTTCATCTGACCTCGGCCCACCCGCGTTACGACACCCGGATTTTCGTCAAGGAGTGCCGTTCACTGGCAGCGGTGTTCGACGTGACGCTGATCGTGGCGGATGGCGCAGGCGATGAGCTCAGAGACGGAGTAAAGATCTTCGATGTCGGAAAGCCGAATGGCCGTAAAGAGCGGATGCTCGGCACGACGCGCAGGGTGTTTGAAAAGGCGCTGGCGCTCGATGCAGCGCTGTACCACTTGCACGACCCTGAGCTGCTT
>JACXUG010000110.1 GCA_014764065.1 Campylobacterales bacterium | reverse complement strand
GGACCGACGACACCGATTTTTGCCGGCATGGCCTGCAGCCCCTGCGTCAGCGCCGCCAACCACCGCAAGACCCCCTGTACCGACAACCAGTGTATTAAGGTGATCACCCCCGAGTGGGTTTTCGAGACCCTCAAGCCGAAGCTGGACGCCCTCGCCTGAGACGGACGGTCCCGGTGAAGCTTCTGCGCGCACATAGCCCCCTTTGGGCCCTCATCGCCCTTTTTACCCTGCTGCGGCTGGCCGTGATCGGCCATTTCGGGCTCGGCGTCGACGAGGCGCACTACGTCCTCTACGGCCTCTACCCGGCGCTGAGCTATTTCGACCACCCGCCGCTGGTGGGGTGGACGGAATGGCTCTTTACTGCGCTGCTGGGCGTCAACGAGTTCGCCGCGCGCGTCCCGGCGGTCCTCGTCGGTGCGGCAGCGACGGCGCTGCTCTATTTCTGGCTGCTGCGCATTTTCGCCTCAGAGCGGCTCGCACTGTGGGGAGCGCTGGCCCTCAACGCCTCCTTCCTCTTCAACGCGCTCTTCATGATGCTGATGCCCGACACTCTGCTCTTTTTGTTCGCGATCCCCGTGATGATCACGGCGCTGCAGATCGAGGAGCACAACCGCCTGGCAGACTGGCTGCTGCTGGGCCTTCTGCTGGGACTCTCAGGGCTCTCAAAGTATACGGCCGTCCTCTTCGTCGTTGCCCTGCTGCTCTACTTTGCCTACCGCCGCCGCTGGGACCTCTTCGTCACGCCTAAGCTTCTGCCCGCGGTGCTGCTCGCCGCAGTTGTCGTCAGCCCGGTGCTCCTCTGGAATATGCAGAACGGCTGGATCAGCTTCGCCTACCAGAGCGCGCATGTCGCCGGTTCGGGCGGGATCAGCTTCAACGCCTTCGCCCAGTCGCTGGGGGCGCAGTTCGGCGCCTACAGCCCGCTCCTCTTTCCGCTGGCGTTCTACGGGCTCTATCGCGCACTGAAAACGCCGCAGAACGCCCCGCTTTTCCTTTCGGGTTTCTTCGGCCTCACGCTGATGGCCTTTTTCACCTATAACAGCTTCTTCGCCCGCGCACTCCCCCACTGGACGGCGCTCTTTTACATGCTCTTCGCTCCCATCGGGACCGTTATGCTGCTGCAAAAGAGCCGGGGATGGCAGCGCTACGCCAAAAGTGCCGTCGCCGTCTCCAGCCTTCTCATACTCGTTCTCTATGCCGAGCTGCGTTCACCGTTCATCCCCCTGCCCGATTACAAGTCCCTACACCGCGACCTCTACGGATGGGACACCATCATGCGCCGGGCCGCCGGACAGATCACGGACCCGGCACGCCAGGCGGCGGCCGTCACCAACTGGTCGCTCGCATCGCGCGCGCTCTACTACGGGCGTCCCTACGGGATCGACACCTACCTGATCGACAACCGCTACGACCAGTTTGACCTCTGGCAAAAGGACACGCCCGACGGCAAGGACCTCCTCTTTATCACGACGCACGATTTCAAAAAAGGGATCACCCCCGCCATGCGGTGCAATTCCACCGAGCAGGCGGCCACCTTCGACCTTAACCTGAACGGCCGCAAGGTCAACACCGTCACGCTCACCTGGTGCCGCGGTTTCAAAGGAGCCCAATGAACCCCAAAACGCTTAGTTATGCCATTTTCGGCGTCGGGACCGCCCTGATCGTCCTCTTTTACGGTCCGCTGGACATCGCGGCATCACAATGGGCGTACGCACGCCGCGATACCTGGCTCAAACCGCTCTGCGCCATTGTCAGCGAACTGGGCGTCATCACCTGGTGGCTCGTCGGCGCCCTGCTGCTCTGGTTCTACCTGCGCTACAGATCCGGCAACCGCTACTGGGCGGACCGGGTGCGCTTCTTTTTCGCCGCCGTGGCCGCCAGCGGCCTGGCCGTCATCCCCCTGAAGCTGCTCTTTGGCAAGGCGCGCCCCTGGATGCTCTATGACGAGAACCGCTACGGGTTCGAGTGGTTTGCCGCCCCCAACGCCTACGGGCTGCACGGCTTCCCCTCGGGGCATACGACGACGGCTTTTGCCGTCGCGACGGCCCTTTCACTGATCGCCCCTCGCTTCGCCCCGGCCTTCTTTGTCGGGGCCCTGATGGTGGGCCTTTCACGCATCGGCGTGCTCTTTCACTACCCCAGCGACGTCGTCGCCGGGGCGATGCTCGGAACGATCACCACCCTGCTGCTCTATAATTTCGATAAAATTACGTTCAAACGACATTAACCAGGTTATTTTCATGCATACACACCCTCTTTCCGTTATCATTCTCGCCGCCGGCAAAGGGAGCCGGATGAAATCGCAGACGGCCAAGGTCCTGCACCCCATCAGCGGACGCCCGATGCTCTACCACAGCATCAAGGCCGCCAAGGCGATCAGTGACGACGTCACCATCGTCGTCGCCCACCAGAAAGAGGAGGTCATCGAGACCATCGGCGCCCTGTTCGACGAGATCACCTTTGCCATCCAGGATATCGCACAGTTCCCGGGGACCGGCGGAGCTCTCATGGGGATCAAGCCGAAACACGAAAAGGTGCTCGTGCTCAACGGCGACATGCCCCTTGTCACGGCCGAGGCCCTGCAGGGCTTCCTCGAAGCCGACGCGGATATCATCATGTCGATTTTCGACCTAGAGGACCCCAGCGGCTACGGCCGCGTCGTCCTCTCCGATGCCGGGGTCGAACGGATCGTCGAGGAGAAAGACGCTTCCCCCGAAGAGCTCGCCATCACCCACGTCAACGCCGGGGTCTACTGCTTCAAGCGCAATCTCCTGGCCGAGTACCTGCCGCGCCTGAACAACCACAACGCCCAGGAGGAGTACTACCTCACCGACATCATCGAGATGGCCCGGGACGAGCACCGCAAGGTGCTGCCGCTGCTGATCGACGAGGAGCACTTCAAGGGGGTCAACTCCAGGGCCGACCTCGAAGCTGCCGACGTCATCATGCAGCGCCGTATCAAAAATGCTTGGATGAAAGCGGGGGTGACGATGCAGCTCGCCGAGACGATCTACATCGAGGAGAGTGTCGTTTTCAAAGGGGAGTGTACCGTTGAGAACGGCGTCCGTATCACGGGGAAGAGCCGCATCGAGAACTCCCATATCAAGGCGCACTCCGTCGTCGAGGATTCGGTCATGGTCGACTCCGACTGCGGGCCGATGGCCCACCTACGCCCGGAGAGCGAACTCTACGGTACGCACATCGGCAACTTCGTCGAAACGAAAAAAGCCACCCTCCGCGGCGTGAAGGCGGGACACCTTAGCTACCTCGGCGACGCGGAAATCGATGAGGGGACCAACATCGGCGCGGGCACCATCACCTGCAACTACGACGGCAAGGCGAAATACAAAACGAAAATCGGCAAGAACGTCTTTGTCGGCTCCGATACGCAGATCGTCGCACCCTGCGAGATCGAGGACGACGTCCTGATCGCCGCGGGCACGACGGTCACGGGGACGAAGATCAAATCGGGCGTCCTCGTCATCAGCCGCACTCCGATGAAGATCGTCAAAAACTTCTACCACAAGTTCTTCGGCAAGGCTAAATCATGACCATCCCCCCCGACCTCCTCGCGGGTAAACGCATCCTTCTCGGCGTCAGCGGTTCCATCGCCGCCTACAAGGCCCTGGAACTCGTACGCCTCTACGTCAAGGCCGGTGCGGACGTCAAGGTCGTCATGACCGATGCGGCGAAAAAATTCGTGACGCCGCTCAGCTTCGAGACCCTCAGCCGCAACGAAGTGCT
>JACXUG010000004.1 GCA_014764065.1 Campylobacterales bacterium | reverse complement strand
ACGCCGCCGGGCAGTTCGATAAAGGCGCCGAAATCGACTATCTTCTTGACACATCCCTTGACGATATCACCGACATGGTACTCTGGCTTTTCCATTTTCGGCACGGAGACGATCTGCTCGATATGCTCGCGCGCCCCCTTGACCCCTTCGCGGTTCTTTCCGGTGACCTTTACGTTTCCGGCTCTCTTGTCGATGTCGATCGCGACCTCAAACTTCTCGATGATCTCGCGGATCGTTTTGCCCGCCTGGCCGATGACGTCGGCGACACGTTCGGGATCGATACTGAAGGAGTCGCTGCCGGGCAGCTCGTCGCTCAGTTCGATCTTGTGCTCCGCGTCGGCCATGATGTCGATGATATGGGCACGCCCCGCCTTTGCCTGGTAGAGCGCTGTTTTGAGCAGCTCCAGGGAGATGCCGCCGAGCTTGATATCCATCTGCAGCGCCGTGATCCCCTCTTTGGAACCTGCGACTTTGAGGTCCATATCGCCGTCATGGTCTTCAAGGCCGGTAATGTCGGTCAGGACCATGTGCAGGTCACCTTCGCTGACCAGCCCCATCGCCACGCCCGCGATCGGGTCGGTCGTCTCCAGGTCCGCCGCTTTGAGTGCCATATAGCCGCCGCAGACGGTCGCCATGGAGGAGGAGCCGTTGGATTCCAGGATCTCGGAGACAAGGCGCACCGTCTGCCCCTGGGCTTGCAGTACCGGTTCGAGAGCGCGTTTGGCGAGGTTGCCGTGTCCCAGCTCGCGGCGGCGCGGCGGCTGGATCGGAGAAGCTTCCCCGACGCTGAAGCCCGGGAAGTTGTAATGCACCATGAAACTTTCATACTGCACAGCGCTGTCGGTGAGGTCCTCGTACATCTGGGCGTCTTTGTTGCCGCCGATGGTCAGTGTCACGAGGGCCTGGGTCTGGCCCCGTGTAAAGAGACAGGAGGAGTGGACGGAGGGCAGGACGTTGGTCAGAATGCTGATCGGACGCACCTCGTCGAGCTTCCGGCCGTCGGCACGGCCCTGCGTCTGCAGTATCTGCGCGCGGACCGTCTCACGTTTGACCGCTTCGATCGCTTTTTTGAGGGCGTGCTCATCATACTCCGGCTGGGTATCGAGGATCTTTTTGCGCAGGTTGCGCAGGGCCGTTGAACGCTCCGTGCGCGCCATTTGAGCGATCGCCGCGGCGATGTCGCCGCTGTGCTGCTCCCTGATATACGCCATCAGATGCTCATCGGGCTCCGCGGCGATGCAGGTCAGTTTGAAGGTCTCTTTTTTGAACGGGGCAAAGGCTTTCGCGTAGGAGACGTTTGCCGTCGCCAGCAGCTGCTGCGCTTCGGAGAGCAGGACGATGAAATCATCTTCACTTATCGCGTTGCTACGGTAGCGGGCGATCGTCCCGGCGGCGAGAACCGGATCGACAAGGGGGTCGACCATCATCGTATCGAACAGTTCCGTCTCTACCGAACCCTGGACACACATCTCGATCATCAGCAGGTCCGATTGCGTTCCCGCGAGAAAGAGGTCAAGGGTGCTGTTTTTGAGCTGCGTCAGGGTCGGGTTGAAGATGACTTCTCCGTCAACCTTCGCAACACGCACGGCGCTGACCGGGATGTCGATATCGATGTCGGAGACATACAGGGCCGCCGAGGCGGCGTTGAGACCGAGCACCTGGAGGTCGGCATCTTCATCCGCGCTGAGGACCATCACGGTAATCTGGACGGGGTTGGCGAACCCTTTGGGAAAGAGCGGACGCAAGGAGCGGTCGATAATACGCGAGGTCAGCGTTTCGAAATCGCTCGGTTTGCCCTCGCGTTTGATGAATCCGCCCGGAATCTTCCCCGCGGCATACGACTTCTCGATGTACTGTACTGTCAGCGGCAGGAAGCCCTCTTCGACGAATTCGGTCTCGTCGATGACGACAGTGGCCAGGACAACCGTGTTGCCGGCCTTGAGCCATGCGCTTCCATTTGCCTGACGAGCCACGCTTGTAAGCGCATACTCTTCCGTCCTGTTCTCGACGGCTACCAGTACATCATAATCCATTTAGTCCCCTAGTATCTTGATAATCATTTCATCCGAAACATCTTCTAATTGTGAATAATAACATGATGTTTCTATATAATCCTCCAGCACGTGTGGGCAGAATAGCGCGTCGCAGAGCGGTTCGATGGAAGCATAGACCTCTTTGGGCAGTACCGGCGCGCAGGCAAAGAGGGCGTCGGGCGAACGCGAAAGCACCGTTTTGATCGCACAGATCAGTTTCAGCCCGCTCTCCGATCCCTGGTCGACCAGCAGGACCTTTTTGCCCCGAATACTCGTGAGGGGGCGCCCTTTGCGGTAGTGGTAGATCTTCGAGAGGATCTTCTCCTCATGCTTACGGCGCGCCTCGCCGTAGACGTAGTCGTACTGCACGCCGAACGCTTTGACGAGGTCGTCGTTGATAACGATCTCCTCCATCTCGCTCACCCGCCCCAGTTCGCACTCTGGGTTGTGGGGCGCCATGATTGATTCGCCCATCAGCCAGTCGATCTTGAGCTTCATCCGGCCGTTGAGCTCCTGGCAGAGCGCGACGCCGCCTTCGGATACGGCAATGAGTATCCACGACTCGCGCTGCATCTGTGCCAGCGGCAACAGCTCCCTGAGCGCCGAAGCGGCCGCTTTTCTATCTTCAAACAGTATCATCACGAACCATCCAGTACATCGCTGAGTTTATAGTTCACCTCCGTGCCGCCGATCGGACGGAGCTCAACGGTAAAATAGACATACTTCTCGAGCACCGAATCAGCCTGGGCATTGGTCAGGATCGGCCGGTTGTTCTCGACATAACGCATCCCGAACTTCCAGCAGCGCTTCGTATAGTCAAACCCGATCTCGGACAGCTTCTTCGTATTCGTCTCCAGATCATAGGCATAGCGCCCGAAATAGCGGTAGTGGTCATTATAGCGGTAGACGGCATCAAACGTAAGATAATTGACCCGGCTGGTTCCGTTAGCATCGGGCTGCTCTTCATAGAAGTCCGTCACACCGGCGTTGAACGCATCATCGCTGTAACGGATGCCGTTGAGCGTCTTGGAGACGCGGTGGTAGTCATCGTTGTAAAAAACATCGGAATAAAGCGAGACCTCCGGGGTCAACTGCCAGTCCAGCTCGTTCTCCAGCTCACTGAGCTGATCCTGGTAACGGTCAAAGGAGAAACGCTGCGAGATGCGGTGGTAGAGGACCTGCTCCCCCTTGTCATTGACGAAGAACTGGCTGAATTTGAGGTCCAGCGCCTCTTTGATCTCGTTGACGGCGTAGAAATCGCATTCGGGGTAGAGGGACGCATCGTTCCCGCTGCAGAGCTTCTGCTGGGTTTTGTAGTAGCCAGCCGCGTCATCGACGCCGGCCTTGGTATAGGCAAGGTCCAGCCCCGCGGTGTGGCTGAATCCGTCGAACGCCTTTGTCACCTGCGTGCCCGCGTCAAAGAGGTGGTAGATCCGGCCAAAAAGCCCCGTTTCGTACATACCGCCCGTCGGGATCGCCGAAACGCTCGTCGGCTCGTTCCCAAAGGTGATGTATTTTCCGTTGAGACGGGCGCTGTAGGAGAGCAGAAGGTAATCCTCCAGTGCGGAGGTCTGCAGCGTGACCGGAAGGTCTACTTCCCCCTCGACCGCGCGCATCCCCGTTTCACGGAAAATATTATTCCCCCGAAGATTGAAGGTGTAGTAAACGTGCTCGTCCAGAAAGGTGTCGATATAGCGGTGATAGCGCAGGATCGGCAGGTTCTGCGGCGTATCGGCGTTGCTCTTTTTGTTCAGGTCGAGGTAGTAGCGGAGGTTCATGCCGTAGTAGGCATTCTCCTCGTTGTAGAAGAGGTTGACCCGGGAGAGCACCTGGTTTGACGTCGCGTAGTTGACGGTATCGTTGGAGGAGAGGTTGATGTAGTCAATATCGTTCATCCACTTGATATCGGCATAGAGTCCCGACTGTCCGTGAAGGTCTAGGCCGAGCCAGCGCTGCAGCACCGCCGTGTTAGTATAGAAAAAGTCGAAACCGTAATGGTTCGAGTTGGCCAGGTCGTAGGTATCGACATAGGAGGACTTTTCCTGGAAGTAACCCGCGTTTAACGACCCCTTGGAGACGTTCGAATCGACAAAACGGAACTCCCCGTAAAGCCCCTCCCCGCGCTCCGTACGGATCTGCGGCCGCAGTTCCACGTCCCATGAGGGGTCGATCGCGATGTAGACGGGCTGTTCGACGAAGAAACCTTCCGTACTGGAAACCCCGAAGGAGGGGACCAGCAGACCGCTGCGCCGGCGGTTGTCGAGGGAGTAGCCGAAATAGGGGAAATAGAAGACCGGGACACCGTAGATCTTCAGGTAGGCGTTATGGACGTTCATCCAGCGCGATTCGCTGTCGAAATCGGCACTGGAGAAGTAAAGCACCCAGAACGGGTCGTTGGGGTCGCACCCCGACACCATCCCCTTCTCTACCGTGAACTCCTTGTCTTCCGCCCCCGAACGCGAGGAACTCATCCAGACATTCGTATGGCGGTCAAGCATAAAGAACGGGGAGAACTCCCGGCTCTTCGTGGCGACATCGAGCTTCGCGTAGTCCCCCATCGCGAAATAGTCCGACCCCTGCATCGCAACGATATTGCCGAAGAGTTCCAGCGTGCTGCTGTTGCGGTCGAAGTAGGCCTCGTTAGCACTGAGGTAGTAGCTTTTGTAGAGGACGAGCACATCCCCGCTGGCATGGACGACGCTCTGGTTCGAATCGAGCCGGGTCGCAAAAAATTCAATCTGGTTTTCTGCCCGCAGCGCGGTCAGAACAAGCGTAAGAAGGAGAAAGAGCCTAAGCATCGACAACGACGGTACGGGCGGTGCGGTCATGCCACGCCTGGTTGTTGGGGTCGAACATCGCCCAGATAAAGCCGAGGTAGAAGATGATCTCGCTGAGAATTCGGAAAATGGCGCGGTTAAATGCCGGCAGCCAGCCCGGGAGCCCGCCGTCCTCCACGGCCACGACACGGATGCGCATCGCCATCTTCCCCAGCGTCGCCCCGTAAAGGGCGACGAAGAGCGTCTGGTAGAAGACCTTCATCCCCAGGTACTCCAGGGCGTAGGCATTGGTGACAAACAGGAACGTTTCCATATCTTCCGCTTTGGAGATCGGACCCCAGAGCATGATCGTGAACAGGAGGCTTAGCAGGAGCTCGTCGATCAGAAACGCCACGGCACGCTTCGGGATGGAAGCCAGGTGCAGTTCATACCGGTGCAGCAGCGTTTCGATCGTCTCGTTCACGGGTTAGAGGGCCTGGTATGCGATATCGGTGCGCAGTTTCTTGCCGGCGAAGTGGACCTGGCCGCAGAGCAGGTAGGCGCGGTCGCGGGCCTCACGGATGCTTGCCCCCGTCCCGACACAGACGAGGACGCGCCCGCCTGTCGCAAAGAGCTTGCCGTCCTCTTCGCTGACACCGGCATAGGCGATGTGCGAATGTTCTGCCAGCTCCGCATGAACGATCTCGTCAACGACGATCTCCGCCGGTTCACTGCTGCTGTAGGGGTAATCGCGGCTCGCCATCACGACGCCGACGGCGTATTCGTTCTTGAACTTCACCTCCAGGGTATCGAGCTGCTTTGTCGCGGCTTTGTAGAAGAGTTCGCTTGCAGGGGAGCTCAGCAGCGGCATCAGGATCTCGCACTCCGGGTCACCGAAACGGACGTTGAACTCCAGGGTGATCGGTTCGCCATTTACGATCATCAGACCGATGAAGAGGACCCCCTCGAAGGGCGCCCCCTCCGCTTGCATCCCGTCGAGCGTCGGGCGGACGATGCGCTCCTTGACCTTCTCGTAAATTTCGTCGTTGACGAGCGGGGTCGGCGCGTAGGCACCCATCCCGCCCGTGTTCGGCCCTTGGTCGCCGTCAAGGAGACGCTTGTGGTCCTGCGCCGCCTGCAGGAGGATAAAGTCCTCCCCGTCACAGATGGCAAACATGGAGAGTTCGTAGCCGTCGAGGAACTCCTCGATAACGACCTTCTTCCCCGCGTCGCCGAAGGCCTTTCCGCTGAGCATCTCCGAGGCCGCTTTTTTCGCCTCGTCATGGGTCGCTGCGATGATGACGCCCTTGCCCGCGCAGAGGCCGTCGGCTTTGACGACGACCGGCGTCGGCAGGGTCTCGATGAACTTGAACGCCGTCTCGATATGGCCCGTTTCGATGTAGCGGGCCGTCGGAATGCCGTACTTGGCAAGGAAGTTCTTCATATAGACCTTGGAGCCCTCGAGCTGCGCCGCCGCCTTGGAGGGGCCGAAGATCGTCAGCCCCTTTGCCTTGAAGATGTCCACGACGCCTTCGGTGAGCGGCGCTTCCGGCCCGACGATAGTCAGCTCGATACTGTTCGCAATCGCAAAATCCGCCAGCGCGTCGTAATCCTTGATCGCGACGTTCTCGCCCAGCATCGGCGTCGCCCCGTTGCCCGGTGCGAAATAGAGTTTCTCAACCGCTTCGTCCTGCGCCAGGACACGACCGATCGCAAATTCGCGTCCGCCGCTGCCGATTACCATTACATTCATATTCTGCCGATCCTTATCTGTCTGTTTTTATTCAAAAAGACGGCATCTTCTTGAATGGGAACAGAGAGAAACCCGAGTGGCCGTTCCGCAAGATAGCTTTGGTTCTCAAAGCCAAAAAAAATACGGATTGAGCGCTTCATCAGGCGGCGGTCTCTCAGGCTTGCGCCCTCCAGCGAGATCACCGGCACACAAAAGCGACTACTCCATCCATCGTATAGATATGTAGAACCCCTTGAAATGCGAGAGCTCGCACCACCCAGGCTGCTAGTCAAATTATAGCCGATACGCCATAAAGAGGGGCTAAAAAACGGGAGGTGATTCTCCTATTCGTTGATGCGGGTTTTGATCGTTTTCGCGATCGCGCAGCAGTGGTTGATCTTTTCAGAAAAAGAGAGGTCTTCGCGCAGCAGCACGTTGATAAACGCGGAGCCGACGATAACGCCGTCGACGCCCTCCGCCTTCGCCTTTGCCGTCTGCTCGTTGACACCGAAACCGACGTAGACGGGGGTCTGCGTGTGGCGGCGGATCGAAGCGACGACCCCGCCGAGGTCTTCACTCTTGCCCGCCCCGGTGATACCGGCATAGGCCACAAGGTAGATGAACTTCTCCGCCGCACCGACGACCGTTTTGATCCGCTCGTCCGTATCCGTCGGTGCGACGAAGGCGATGTTGCTGATGCGGTGTTTGGCGAAGGCGTCGGCATACGCGGCCGCCTCTTCATGCGGCAGGTCCGGGACGATCAGTCCGGTGACGCCGAGATCGTTCGCCTCGCGCAGAACGTTCTCCATCCCGAACTGGTAGAAGGGGTTGAAGTAGCCCATCCAGAGCGTGTCGACGCGGGGTGCCACGGCCCGGGAGACGTCAAGGACGTCTTTGAAACGGAAACCGTTCTTAAGGGCAACGTCGTTCGCCGCCTCGATCACCGGGCCGTCGGCGACGGGATCGGAAAAGGGGATCCCCAGTTCCAGCGAATCAACGCCGTTCTCTCCCAGGGAGAGTGCAAGGTCGATCGTAAAATCTTTGTCGGGATAGCCCGTCGTAATGTAGCCCACCAGTTGTTTTTCCACCGATTACCCTTTTACCGTATCGCCCGCAGCCGGGCGCTTCCGCCCCCTGCAACGGGACGGCGGCCTGCCATATTTATCCGCAATTGTAGCATTTTTGGATAAAATCGCTCTCAATTGACTAGGGCGCCGGCGAGGGGAATTCCCCCTATCCTGGCATGCCCGCAGGAGCAATCAATGGCCAAAAAGCTGAGCGTCGGTGCTATCCGGAATGCCAAAGATGGTACCCCGCTGATGATGATCACCGCGTATGACGCCCTCTTCGCACGCCTCTTCGATCCCATCGCCGACATCCTGCTGGTGGGGGATTCGCTCAACATGAGTTTCGCCGGCAAGCCAGATACCCTGAGCGCCACGCTCGAACAGATGATCTACCACACCCAAGCCGTCTGCAGCGGGGCGCCGGGTACCTTCGTCATCTGCGACATGCCGTTCGGCACCTATACGACCGCCGAGAAGGCCCTAAAGAACGCCATCGCCGTCTACCAGCAAAGCGGTGCCGACGCCGTCAAAATCGAAGGCGGCCGGGAAAAAGCCGGCATCATCGCCCACCTCACGGCCAACGGCATCGCCGTCTGCGGCCACATCGGTCTGCTGCCCCAGGCGGTCCGCGGCGAGGGGGGCTACAAGGTCAAGGGCAAAGATGAGGCCAACGCCCTCTCACTGATCGAGGATGCCAAAGCCGTTGAAGCGGCCGGGGCGTTCTGTATGGTCGTCGAAGGGGTCAAGGCCGAGGTCGCGACGCGGATCGCAGAAGCCGTATCGGTCCCGGTCATCGGCATTGGCGCCGGCAGCGGCGTCGACGGGCAGGTGCTCGTCTTCTCCGACATGCTCGGCCTCTACGAGCCCTTCGTGCCGAAGTTCGTCAAGCAGTACATGCAGGGTGCCGACGCGGTCAAAGCAGCGGTCACACGATACAAAGAGGAGGTCGCGGCGCGCACCTTCCCGGCCGAGGAGCACACCTATTGATGAAACGCATCGTCGAGATCGAAAAATTCAGCGCCGAGGAGACGGTTGAGACTTCCCTGCGCCCCGAGGGGTGGAAGGATTACATCGGCCAGGAACAGATCAAAAAGAATCTCGGCGTCTTCATCGAGGCGAGCAAAAAGCGCGGCGAAGCCTTGGACCACACCCTTTTCTTCGGCCCTCCGGGCCTTGGGAAAACGACCCTCGCGCTAATCATCGCCAACGAGATGGGCAGCAGCATCAAGGTCACCGCCGCCCCGATGATCGAAAAGAGCGGCGACCTGGCCGCCATCCTCACCAACCTCGAAGAGGGGGACATCCTCTTTATCGACGAAATCCACCGCCTCTCCCCCGCCGTCGAGGAGATCCTCTACCCCAGCATGGAGGATTTCCGCCTCGACATCATCATCGGCAGCGGCCCGGCGGCACAGACGGTCAAGATCGACCTGCCCCGCTTCACCCTGATCGGGGCGACCACGCGGGCCGGGATGCTCTCGAACCCCCTGCGCGACCGCTTCGGCATGAACTTCCGCATGAACTTCTACCACCCCGAAGAGCTCTCCCGCATCATCATGCAGGCCGCGGAGAAACTAAGCAAGCCGATCAAGCACGATGCTGCACTGGAAATCGCCCGCCGCTCCCGGGGGACGCCGCGGATCGCCCTGCGGCTGCTGCGCCGGGTCCGCGACTTTGCCGACGTCGCGGATGAAGCGACCATCACGCATGAACGCACCGTCTTTGCCCTGAACGAACTGGGGATCAACGCCCACGGCTTCGACGAGATGGACCTTCGGCTGCTGGAGCTGCTGGTCCAGTCCAAAGGGCGCGCCATGGGGCTCAGTACCATCGCCGCGGCCCTGAACGAAGATGAGGGGACCATCGAGGATGTCCTTGAGCCCTACTTGCTCGCCAACGGCTACCTGGAACGTACCGCCCGGGGCCGTGTCGCCACCCCCAAATGCTACGACGTGCTCCGGCTCACCCCTCCCGTCGAACAGCCGGGACTTTTTTAAGCGCTCCCGGTGAAACCGCAGACGATCTTAGCCATCCTGCTCGCAGCATCAGCGCCTCCTTCGTCAAGAACGCGTTCATGATCATCGTTTTCTACTTCTTCGCCCACCTCTACGGTCAGCGGCTCGCCGCCTATTTCAAACATGTCATCAACCTCCCGCCCGACGATGCGGCCCTGCTGAGCTCGGAGGTCTCTTCGGTGATGAGTATCGCCTTCTACTCCATTCTGCTCACCGCGGCCCTGGAGGGGGCCCTGTTCGGGATCGCCGTCAGTTTTATGGGCTACAACGGCCTGCTTTTCGTCATCCTGTTCGGATTTGCCTCGCTCATTCCCGTCGTCGGCGGTGCAATGATGTGGATCCCCTTCTCCCTCTACGAACTCTCCGTCGGCCATACGGGCCGCCGTTTTCATCGCGCTCTATACGATCGTCGTCATCTCCGTGACCGCGGACACCTTCATCAAACCGGTGATCATCAAAAGCATCGACAGCAAGCTCTCCACCACCGAGACCAAGCGTAACGAGCTGATCATCTTCTTTGCCATCATCGCGGGGCTGACGAGTTTCGGTTTCTGGGGGATGATCCTCGGTCCCGCCATCACCGCTTTCTTTATGGCGCTGCTGATCCTTATCGAACGCAAAAACGCTATCAACGAGCCGACGACGGAGGTCGGGTGAAGGGTGAAGGGAGGGTGACGTGTCACCCTTGTTTTTAACTTAACGCCTCGCAGCAGATGAAGGGTACGCGGTTTCCAAAGCGGCGTAGAGCGCCTCGGGCGTCATATCACCCTTCTCTTCCCACAGCCGCTTCATCACGACGTTGTCCTCTTCCCCGTTCCAGACCTTGACGTAGTGCCCCTCTTTATACCCATGATCCTGGCGGAACTGGTTGAGAATGTTCTTGCCGACGTAGAGGCGGTAGAGTGACGTGAGGTCGAGGTTGCTCATGCGGACCAGTTCGAAGAAGTCTACCAGCAGCTTGGTGAGGTTGGGCTTGCTGTCGAGGGCGTCTTTCATCACCGACTCCACCTGGGCCATCACGAGCTTCTCGACGGCGAACCCTTCCGCCTCATCGTTGAGCATCTCGTAAAAGGGCATGATCGCGATCGCCTTCGCCGCGTCATCGAGGCTTCCGAGATCGCGCTGCTTGTACTCCTGCAGCACCAGGCTCATCACGAAGTGCCACACATCGACGACCTCAATCTGCAGGTTGGCCCAGTCCGGCTCGGCGGCGATGTTCTTCCAGTGCTTCCATGCGAACGAATCAATCATCTCGGCGCACTCCATGTAGATGCAGCGCTTCCAGTTGATCGCCTTGCCGTTCTTGGTCGTACCTGTTTCCCAGTCTGCTCCGTTCGTGGCATCGTTGAGCTGCTGTTGCAGCTGCAGCATCTGTAAGGCTCTGTTCATGGGTACGCTCCGTTTTTTTGTCGACATTTTACCGGGAAATGTATTCAGCCCCCCTTCCGTCCGGGGCCGTGAGGAAAAGAGGAGTGTGCCGGTACAGCTACTTTACCGGCGCTGCGGCGTCCCAGAGTAGTTTCTTGCCGAAACCGAACCGGTTGTCGGTCAGTTTCATCCAGGAGGGCTCCAGCCGCCACAGTGTAGGAAGCATTGCGCGGGCATAGGGGAAACGGGCGTAGTAGCAGCGCGCGTCCGCCGCATCGGCAACGACGACGCGGCCGCGGCACTGCACTCCCTGAATCTTTCCGACCGTGTCCGTCTCCAGGGCGATGCCCGCCGCCACGAAGGGGTTGGCCTTCATCTGGGCCGTGTGCTCCGTCTCCTCCGCCGAGGCGAATACGAAGCAGTTGCGCACATCGTCATACGCGTAAAACAGGGGTGTCGCATAGGGGGAGCCGTCCTGGCTCGTTGCAAGGGTCAATACATGATGTTCCCGCACGAATGCGGCGATGGCGTCAAGTGCAGCACGCATCGTGACGGCCGTGCAAGGTAGGAAATAGCATAAGGGATTATAGCGCGAAACGGCGCCGCATCCCTCAGGCGCAGCGTATCAGGTTGACGTACCAGTCGTCGCGCATGTAGCTGCGGTCAGGGATGAGGGAGAGCTGCATCACTCCCTCACCGCAATGCACCTCGTTGATAAGCTCTTCGGGGACCTCGAGCTCTTCACACAGGTACTCTACCGCGACGTCGTCGCTGTCGATATCGGGCCAGCCCCAACCGTTTTCCAGATGACGGATCACAAAGGTCGTCTCTTTCATTGCTCACTCCGGATGCAAGATGGCGCTATGATAATGGCGTTTCATCTCCTTCCCATTACGGCAACGTCTCATTTCCATTTCAGAACGCTACCGCTGTTCTTGCATAAAACGTTCTACTATCTCCGTCAGCGGTGCGGCGGCCGCCACGGCGCCCATCTGGAGAAAGTCGGTAAAGGACGCGTCGATGGTCTGTTCGAAGGAGCCAAACATCGTCACGTACTCCTCCCGCTTGGGGTTGACCAGGACGGAGTGTTCAAACTCCCGGGCGATGGTAACGATATCGATCACCTGGCCGCTGGTGCCGATGGCAATGAAGAGCTCCGCATCGTTCACCGCTTCGTAAATTTTGCGGTACATCGGCGCGCTTTCACCGAACATGACGACGTTATGGCGGACAAAGGCGCTCTCGCAGCGCGGGCAGCAGTCCGCTTCGGTCTGCGCCGTATAGCCGATGTCCCAGAGATGCCCGCAGCTTTCACAGCGCAGGTCCCGAAGCGTCCCGTGCAGGTGCAGCACCTCATCGCATCCCGCCCGCTCCAGCAGGTCATCGACGTTCTGCGTCAGGTTCCAGATCCGCCCGGGGTAGCGCCGATGAAGATCCGGTGCGCTTCGTAATCGCGCTGGCGTCGCTTGCATTCGCTTTGAACTGCTTCAGAAGCCCATCTGGCGCGACGCCTTCTCGTGTACGTCCCCATCGAAAAGTGCCGCCTGTAAACTTATGGACGTACAAGCCACCAGAACAACTAATCGCATCATGCCTCTCGCACCCCCCCGGAGCACGCGGATTCGCCCCCGATTTTTTCGCGAAGTGCAGACAAAACAAATTACGTACCCGTTACAATAAATGGGGTTCTAAAGGCGTTGCAGAGCACTTTCCAAACGATTCAGCGCCTCGTCCATCGTCGGCGTCGGGACGGCGAAATTGAGCCGCATGAAACCGCTCCCTTCCCGCCCGAATAAGATCCCCGGGCTGAGGCCGAGGCGTGCTTCCCTGATAAAAAACTCCCGCAGGGCCTTATCGGACTCAAAACCCATCCGCCGGCAGTCCAGCCAGGCGAGATATGTCCCCTCCGGCGGCCGGAAAACGATCGTATCAATGCGCGATGACAGATCGGCGAGCCTGTCGATATTGCCCTGCAAGTGCCCCAGCAGCGCTTCGAGCCACGCCGCCCCCTCCCGGTAGGCCGCTTCGAAACCGGCATGACCGAACACCGTTCCCTGGGCAAAATGGATCGTGTCGTAGACCGCTTTGAACCGTGTGCGCATCGCCGTATCCGTTATCGCCACGGTCGACACGGCCAGGCCCGCGACGTTGAAGGTCTTGCCCGGTCCGAGCGCCGTCACCGTCATCGCCCGGACCGCATCGCCAAGCGCGACAAAGGGCGTATGCCTATGCCCGGCAAAGAGCAGATCCGAATGGATCTCGTCGGCAAAGACCGTGATGCCGTGGCGCAGACAGATCGCGGCAAGCGCTTCGAGCTCCGCACGCTCCCAGACCCGGCCCACGGGGTTGTGGGGCGAGCAGAGCAGCAGCAGCTTCGTCTTCGGCGTGATCTGCTTCTCAAGCCCCTCCAGGTCGAAACGGTATATCCCCTCTTCATCCTGCCACAGCGGGTTGGAGAGCACCCTGCGGCCGCTGTGCCGCACCGTACTGACGAAGGGAGGGTAGATGGGCGGCTGCACGACAACCTCGTCCCCGGGGTCGGTAAACGCGGCGATGGCGGCGGAGATGGATGCGACGACGGAGTGCGAAAAGAAAAGCTCCTCCGGCACCATGGTCACGCCGTGGCGGGTTGCCATCCATGCGCACTGGGCTTCAAAGGCGCTGCGGGGCATCTCTTCATACCCGTAAACGGGGTGCTCCGCCCGCTTCATCACGGCGTTACGGACGAATAGGGGGGTCTCGATGTCCATATCGGCCACCCACATCGGCAGGACGTCCTCCGTCCCGAAGAGCTTCCGGCGCAGCGCGTACTTCTCGGCGTTGCCGCCGCTGCGCTCCGTGACGCGGTCAAAGGTCGACATCGCTGCGGTCAATCTCTGCCTGTGAATCGCACTGCTGCGACAGCCACATTATCAGCGCAGACTTGAAAGCGGTGACCCCTTCGCTCCATCCCCGTACCGCACTCTGTGCACCGGCATCGGCGACCTGCTGTTGGTAGCTGAACGTCTTTTGTGCGAGGATCCGCCGGCTGTACTGGTCCACCAGGACCGCGTAGAGCATCAGCTCTGTTTCGCCTGCCCCGGTGCTGTCAATCGTCTGCAGCATCTGTTCGATACGCACTTCCAGCAGCCAGTCGTTCTTGGCCAGGGATTTGTATGGAACCACCCCCTTGAACAGGCCGCTTTCGATGACGCTCTTTTCGATCAGCTGCTGGATCTGCTGCACCGGGGGCTGTTCCCAGCGTGAAAGGGTATAGCGGTAGAAACGGTGGTCCGTCCCGGCATAATGGATCGCCGTGCCCTCTAGCCACTGCGGAGCCTCAATGAGGGCGATGCGAATGACACGCTCCTTGCACCCTTCCGTGCTCTCCATGCTGATCATCTTCCCGCCGTCAAGCCGGTAGCTCTGCACCGGCGGCGCTTCCCGTGTCAGGCTGCAGCCGCCGATCAATACTGCGATGACTACTGCTGTGACCCATTTCATTTCGCTTCTCCCGGTCCCACCTGCGGCGGTTGATGCTCAAAGAGCATGTCCGAGGGGTTCTCGCCGTAGCGCAGCAGCATCTGGTTGAGCAGCACGAGGCTCTGCTCCATCTGCCGCATCGTCACTTCAAACTGTGCCATCCCCGGCCCCATCGTCTCTTTGATACTGTAATCGCCGTTTTTGTTCCGGGCGTTGATCACCCGCAGCGTTTCGGCCATGGAGGCAAAACTCTCCTGCAGGGAAGCGAGCGAGACTTTAGCCTGCCCCATCGCGGCATCGCCGCTATGCAGCAGCTGCGGGAGTGCCTTTGTGCGGGCATCAAGATCCGCCACCAGCCGGCCCAGCTTCCGGACCGTATCATCCAGGTGTGCGAACCATTCCGGTGTCAGCCCCGCATCCAGTTTCTCTGCGACATTGGCGCTGTGATAGAGCAGACGGGAGACCTCCACCTGGTTCTGCTCTCCGATCAGCTCTTTGAGGCGCAGCAGAAGCTCGGAAATGTTGTCGGAGGCCGATCCGAACGTACGCTCCAGCGTCACAAAGAATGAGGGCTCAAACGGAATCGTCGGGACCGTCTCTTTGCCTTTGGGCTGCAGCAGCGGGGCCGCCTCGCTCCCGCGGCTCAGATCGACGTAGCTCAGCCCCGTGATCCCCTGCGATTTGAGCATGGCGATCGTATCCGTTTTCACCGGAGTCGTTTTCCATACGTCGATCAGGACCTCGATCTTCTCGATATTGTTGGGACTGATCCGGATGGCACGCACCTTACCCACCGTGACGCCGCGGAACTTGACGGGCGAATCGACGTTAAGCCCCGAAACCGATTCGCCGAACTCGATGCGGTAGCTCTGCTGCTCATCCTTCTTGGCTGGCTGCAGCATCCAGATGACAAAAAAGGCCATCAGCGCCAAGGAGAACAGAACAAAGATACCGACGATCGTCTCGTTCGTTTTAGCGTTCACGACACGTCACCTCCAAAAAATGTACGTACAAACAGGCTCGGCACCTCTTTGACCTCCGAAAGTGTTCCTTCGGCGGCAATGCGACGCTCATCGATGATCGCCATACGATCGAGGGTCGTCTCGATCGAGGCGAGGTCGTGCGTCACCATTACCACGGTTAATTGTAGCATGTCCCGCAGCCGCATGATCAGCGCATCGAACTCCCGGGCCGAAACGGGGTCAAGGCCCGAGGTCGGTTCGTCCAGGAACAGCAGCGGCGGGTCGAGTGCCAGGGCGCGGGCCAGGGCCACCTTCTTTTTCATCCCGCCGCTGAGCTGGGAGGGGTAGAGCTGTCCCTCTTTGGGCGTCAGCCCCACGATATCGAGTTTGAAGGCGACGATCTCGTCGATCACATCCGCCGGCAGCGCCGTATACTCTCTGAGCATGACGGAGATGTTTTCGGCAACATTGAGCGAGGTAAAGAGCGCGTTGGACTGGAACAGCACCCCCCATTTGCGGCGCAGGGCCTGTGCCGCCTCGAAAGAGAGCGTGTTCAAAGGTTCGCCGAAGAGGCGGATGGTCCCATTCTGGACCGGTTCTAGCAGAATGATCTCGCGCATCAGCGTCGATTTTCCGCAGCCGCTGGGCCCCAGAAAACCGTAGATCTCGCCCGCGTTGACATGCAGCGACACCCCGTCATGCACCAGGCGCTCCCCGAAACGCGTGACCACATTTTCTACCTCGATCACCGGCCGCATCTCAGAACCCCAACTTTGTGAAGACGATGGAGAAGAGCGCATCGCAGATGATCACGGCGAAGATCGCCTCGACGACGCTCTTGGTCGTATTGATCCCGATACTCTCCGTGTCGTTTTTGACCTGCATCCCGCGGTAGATCCCGATCGAGGCGATGAGGAGCGCGAAGAAAGGCCCCTTGACGAGCCCGACCCAGAAGTGCTTGAGGGCCACGGCTTCGGTAAAGCGGTCGGTAAAGAGGGTGACGGAGAGGCCCAGTTCCGTATGCGCGATCAGCATGCCGCCCAGCATGCCGAAGGCATCGGCAAAGAAGATGAGGATGGGCATCATGATGATCAGAGCAAACAGCCGCGGCAGCACCAGAAAAGCATAGGGGTCAAACCCCATGGTCCGCATCGCGTCGATCTCCTCGGTCATCTTCATCACCCCGATCTGCGCGGCATAGGAGGAGCCGCTTCGGCCGGCGACGACGATGGCCGTCAGCATCGGGGCGAGTTCGCGCAGGATCGAGATCCCCAGCGCGTCGACGATAAAGATGTTCGCCCCGTACGTTTTGAGCTGGACGGCAGACTGGTAGGCGGCGACGACCCCCACCAGGAATATCGTCAGCGCGATAATGCCCAGGGCCTTGATGGCACTCTCCATCATCTGGTAGCCGGTCTCTTTGTAGCGGAACCCCACCCGCAGGAAGAGCAGGTTCACAAACGCCTTGAACGTCCGCCCGACGAAGGCGGTAATACCCATACCGTTGGCCAGCACCTCGGCCGCCTCCCTCCCGGTCTGTGCCAGGAAGCCCGGGGAGGCTACGGCGAAATCCATCCCGGGGTGGCCGTACTGGCGCACCATCTGCAGCATCCGGGCGCTGTCATCATCCACCCCCTCCATCTTCACCAGGTTTCCCCCGGCTTCCAGTCGGCGCTGCGTGTGCTGCAGCAGCAGCGCCCCCGCCGAATCGATCCGTTCGATCCCTGACAGCTCAAAGGTGATTTCGTAACTGCGCAGCGGGGCAAGCGCCTCCCGGAGGGTTCCGGCGACCTCATCGAGCGCCGTGGCCTGCCACAGGCCGCTGCAGTATACCGCTATCCCGCGTCCGGTCTCTTCGATCCGCAGCTGCGCCATTGCCCTTAACCGTCCTTCCACTCTCGCGTCTGCAGGGTAAACCCGTTTTGGTTGTTTCTAACGATAGCATAGCGAAGATTACAGGCAAATGCGTCGGGGTTGAAATAGCGTAGGCCTTCAAAGTCGTAGGCCATCCCCTGGTGGTAGTGCCCTTCGATAAAGACATCGGTGCCTGTCAGCGCCAGCGGGGCAAGATGACGCCGCACGAACCTTTCGTAGTCCGTCATGGCGTGGCAGTGGTTTTTCCTTTTCAGGTACGTCTCGAGTTTCGCGATGATGCCGTTGCCGGTCAGGCGGTTGATCCAGCCCAGCAGGTGCAGAATGACGCCGTTGCGGATCAGTGCCGTATAGAGGTTGTACTGCCACGGCTGGTTGAAGTCCCCGTGCGCCAACAGCAGTGTGCACTCCCCGCACCGGCATGCATAGGGCTGACGCGACAGCGGTACGACGGTGGCGTCCGGAAAAAGTCCGGCGAGATTGTAGTCGTGGTTGCCTTCGAGGTAGAGGACGGGGATGCGGCGGCTGATGCGCTGCAGCGTGGCAACGGCTTCGGCATTCATTGTATGAGTCACCGCGATCTGCCCGAAAAGCAGGTCAAAAATATCCCCCATCAGCAGGAGCTGCGGTACGTCAAGCTCCCTCGTGTCGATCGCCTGCAGCAGGGAGAGCAGCTGCGGGCGCGTAGCGGCGTAGTGGGCGTCGCTGATCAGCAGCGCACCGGGCAGCACCTCGTAGGGGTTACGGGACATAGGCGATATTCGGGATCCCCGTGTTTTCGTCCAGCCCCATCATCAGGTTGGCATTGACGACGGCCTGCGAACTCGCCCCCCGGAGCAGGTTGTCGATGGCCGAGGTGATAAAGAGCGTATCGCCGCTGCGCTTGGCGAAGACGTCGCAGAAGTTGGTCCCGGCAACCTGTTTCATCGAGACCGGTTCGGTCCGCACACGCACGTTCGGTTCGTCCGCATAGTAGGCCTGAAGCACTTCCAGCGGCTCGAAACTCCCCGTGACCTGCATGTAGACGGAGCTGAGCATCCCCCGGGTCACCCCCAGCAGATGGGGCACGAAATGGACCTGCCCCTCCCCGAGGGCAAGCTTTTCGGCGATCTCCGGCCCGTGGCGGTGTCCCAGCGGATTATAGGCAAAGGCGTTGTCGTTGATCGTCACGAAGTGGGTACTCTCCGTACACTTCTTGCCTGCGCCGCTGACCCCGCTTTTCGCGTCGACGATCAGCGGCGAACCCGGCTGCATGTAGCGCATAAACGGGAGCGCACCTAGGATCGTCGCCGTCGGGTAGCATCCCGGGTTCGCCACGAGGTCGGCCTTTTTGATCGCGCTGCGGAAAAGCTCCGGCAGTCCGTACACGGCATGATCGAGGTTCTCCGGATCGATATGGGGAACATAGTGCGCCTCATAGGTCTCACGCTTCAGGCGGTAATCGGCGGAGAGGTCGACGACTTTGACGCCGCGCTCCCGCAGCGCTTTCACGAAGCCCATCGCCGTTTTGTGCGGGAGAGCCAGGAAGGCCAGCTCCGCCGCGTCGGCAACGGCGTCGGCATCGGCTTTGAGGACATCGCATTCGTAGACGCCCGCCAACGAAGGGTGCAGTTCGGTCAGACTGACGCCACCTTCGCTGATGGCGACATAGGCCAGCTCGAAACGCGGGTGCGTGATGAGCATTTTGATCAGTTCAATCCCAGTATAGCCACTAGCCCCGATGACCGCGACTTTAATCATGGCGCTCAAAAACAATCTCCTGGTATTTGACTTCGATGACTTCGAACGATTTCATGCCGCCGGGCAGCTTGACCTTGAGCTCGTCGCCCTCCTCTTTGCCCAGCAGCTGCTTGGCCAGCGGCGACGCGAACGAGATCAGCCCCAGTTGCGGATTGCTTTCGCAGCCGCCGACGATGGTATAGGTTACCTCTTCATCCGTATCCATGTCGCACAGTACGACCGTCGAACCGAAACTGACGCGGCTGTGTTCCAGGGTGGAAGGGTCGACGATCTGCGCATTGCCCAGCAGCGCCGACAGTTCGTTCAGGCGGTCGTCGATCTGCCCCTGACGCTCCTTGGCGGCATGGTACTCCGCATTCTCCTTCAGGTCCCCCAGGGCCACGGCTTCCTCGATCGCCTTGACGATCGTCGGGCGTTCGACCGTTTTGAGATGATTGACCTCCGCTTGCAGTTTTTCGTATCCGAAACGGGTCATCGGTTGTGCCTGGCTCAAAATCATTCCTCGTTTTTTTGATGAATTATAGCGCACAATCCCGTTCCCTTGCCAGAGGGGCTTCTGCAACCGAAACGGGCGCTGAGCCGACGGGTGTGTATTTTACCCCAGCAGACGCATCATGACCGTCACCGTCACCATGCCGCCGAGCAGAGTGGCGAACACCAGCTGTGAGGCGAGCCAGACGTCACACCCGTAGCGCTTGGCGAAGGCGACGCTCAGCATGGCCGAAGGCATGGCGGACTCGATGAGCAGCACCTGGAGCTGCCACGCTTCAAGTGCCATATAATGGGCCGGAAAAGCGACAAGGAGGGGGGTGCGACCAGCTTCAGCAGCAGCACGGAAAGAAGCAGTTCCCCCGCCAGCATCAGGCCCGTGACAAGTAGGTATTTCCACTCCAGCGCGGCATGCGAAAGCGCATAGAAGATCAGGGCCGGCAGGGTCAGCTGCGTGATCAGGGAGGCGAACAGCGTGCCGCTGTCGGAGCCGAACATGCCAAAACGGCGCAGGGAGGCGACGATCAGAATGATAGCGGTGAGCACCAGCATCGAGCTCAACGTATATATATATATATCGATATCCATGGTGCCCTCCGCGTTTTTCAGGCGATATAGGTCTCGAAAGAGATGGCCGACAGATCGTACCTGATGACGCGGTGCGCCCCGCTCTCGGCGATATAGAGGCTGCAGCCCCGCTTACACACGCCTGCGGGTTCCTTCAGACCTTCCATCAATGTCATCATCCGGCCGCTTTGAGGGTCGTAGACCTTGAGCTTGCCGTTATAGGTATCAGCGACAAAGAGTCGTCCCCCGCCGCAGCCGTCGCCGATCCGGCCGCAGGTGATGCCCTGTGGGTGCTGTAGCAGGATCGGCCCGCTGTCCGAATCCCCCCAAGTGAACAGTCCCTCACCGACGACAGTTTGCACAGAGCCGTTTTCGATACAGCGCAGCGCCGAACTCTCCGCGTCGACGAACCAGAGTATCCCGTCGTCGCAGCGCGCCAGCCCCATCGGCTGGGCCAGCTGTGCGGCCTCCCCCGCCCCGTCGCGCAGCGCTTCGAAGCGGTTGCCGTAGGTCTGCAGTAGACGCAGCGTCTCCCGGTCGTAGACCGTGACGGTGTGCGCCCCCGCCTCGGCGATCGTGATCGTCTCTGCCTCCACTATGAGTGCCGAAGGGGAACGAAGCTGCTCAAACAGCACCGTCCGCTCTTCCGTTCGTAGATCGATGCGGCAGACGCTGCCGGCAGCGCGGTCGACGATATAGAGCATCCCTTCCGAAAGGGCCAGGGCCGCGGGGGTCCGGAAAGGGGTAAAACGGCGGACAAGCTGTCCTGCAGCGTTGTATTCGCGGACATCCCCGCCCCCGCTGTTGGCTATGAACGTTTGTTCATCTGTTACCAGCACGGCTTCGGGAAAGCGCAGCGGGCCCGGCAGCGCCGCACTTTCGGATGCCACCTCCCGCGGGAGCAGTCCCAGCTTCCGCAGCGCCAGGTCGATGGCGACGCCCTGCGCCTCCCCCCGGAACGTCGCTGCGATATGGCCGCTCCCGTCAATCAGCACCATCGTCGGCCACGCCTTGACCGCGTATTGGTCGACCAGCGTGCCATCCGGGTCGTTGAGGACCGGATAGCTGATCCCCAGCCGCGCAACGGCGTCATGGACGGCATCACCCTCTTTCTCATGGGGGAATTTGCCGCTGTGCACCCCGACGACCTGCAGGCTGTCGCCGTAGCGGGAGTGCAGACGTTTTAGCATCGGAAGGTTGTTCATGCAGTTGATGCAACCGAAGGTGAAAAAGTCGAGCAGCACAGCCCGCGGGCGCAGCGCTCGTAAACGCAGCGGCCCTCCGGCGACCCAGTCGCCGCTGAGAAGCTCGGGGGCACGGACCGTCATTTCGACCCGATAAGCCGCCGTACCGCCAGCGAGCACATGGTCAGGCCGAACGCGGCGGTCACGCCCATGAAGCTCCCCTTGACTTTCACCCGCGGCGGTTCGCTGCTGAAGATGACCGGGTATTTCTTGCTGAAACGGCGTTTTTTGAGCTCGTAGCGCAGTTTGGAGGCAAAGCGGTCACCGTGGGCCGTCCAGATGGTCCCCACTTCGATCTTGCTGGGGTCCAGCCGTTTGGCGGACCCCGTCGCACTGATCAGTTTCGCGTAGCACTTCTGCGCCAGGGCCAGTTTCGCCTTCGTGTCGTCGATAGCGTCGAGCACCAGGTCGTAGGGTTTGAAATCATAGGCTTCCACCCATGCCTCGTCGATTCGGGTCTCGATCACGGTGATCTGCGGATAGTGCGTCTGCAGCGCTTTCACCTTCGACTCCCCGACATGGTGTTCGCTCCAGAGCTGGCGGTTCTGGTTGCTCTCGTCGTAGGTATCGAAATCGACGATGGTGATGTCATTCACACCGGAACGGATCAGACAGTCGAGGCAGAAACTGCCGACCCCGCCGACGCCGAGCAGCAGCAGCTTGGCCCCCTGCAGCTTGTCGAAATCCTCCCCCAGGAGCATACGGGAACGTTCATAGCGCATCGTTACGTCCCCAGCCAGTCATCGAGCGTGCGCATGGAAGCATACGCACTTAGATCCAGCATGATCGGCGAGATGGAGATGTGCCCCTGCATCACCGCTTCGAAGTCGCACAGCTCCTCGCGCCCCTCCCGCGCTTTGTACTCCAGGGGGTGCAGCCCAATCCAGTAGTACTCTTTGCCCCGGGGGTTGCGGTGCAGATGGGCGTCGTTGGCGTAGAAACGGTGCCCCGCGTAGGTCACTTTCGTCGTGGCGGTCGTCACGTCGGCCGGGATGTTAACGTTGAGGAACTGGCGCGGCGGCAGGGGGAACTCGGAAGCGAAAATCTTTTCGACCAGCGTGGAGACCGTCTCTTTTGCCAGGGCAAAATCCGGCAGGGGCTTTTCAAAATCCATCACCTGCGAGACGGCGATGGCCGGCACCCCGTGCAGCACCGCCTCCATCGCCCCGGCCGCGGTACCGGAATAGGTGATATCCTCCCCCATGTTCGAGCCCTTGTTGATGCCGCTGACGACGAGGTCGGGTTTGTGCCCCTCGAACATCGAGTGCAGTGCCAGGTAGATACAGTCGCTCGGCGTCCCGTCGTCAAGCTTGTAAAAATCGTCACCGACGCTGATGAAGCTGAGCGGGTGTGACAGGGTCAGGGAGTGGCCGCAGGCCGATTTTTCGCTCGAAGGCGCCACCACCGTCACCTGTCCGTGGGGCTGCAGCGCCTCCACCAGTGCCAGCAGCCCTTCCGATTCATACCCGTCGTCGTTGGTGACAAGAATTTGCTTCACGTTGTTTTCCCTTACTATTTGTGATATTATAGTTTGCTATAAATCAATGGTTATCAATACCGGAGTTCGTTCCATGATTCATACACCCCCGCATGAGGGTCTAGACGCCCCGCAACCATTTGCACAGCAACAAGTTGACCTTGCGAAGGTCTTCCCGTTACCGGAGGGGCATGAGCGTCTGTTTCTCGGACTCTATTTTATCATTATCCCCTACATCGTCGGCCTGCTCTTTCTGTTTATCTTTATCGCCAAGGGTAATTTCAACAGCTTTCTTGCGCTCGATATCGCCATGTTCGCCGCCGTCTTGGCGATCGGGTACGAGATCTGCGTCTCCGTCGCCCTCTCCATCATCTTCTACATGATGATCAAGTACAACCGAACCCATAAAAGCGTTGCGCGGACCAAGAAGCGGAAAATAAAACCCCTCCACGAGGTTTATGACCTCTCATAGCGCGGTGATATAGAAGCGGTTGAGCCCGTTTTCGTATGCGTAGGCCAGCTGCAGGCCATGGGCATGCAGGATCGCATCGACCAGGTAAAGCCCCAGCCCGAAGCTGTTACGCGCCGGGTGCTCTTTGGTAAAGGGCTCCAAGTAATAGCGCAGCGGGTGGCGCAGTTTCTCACCCAGGTTCTCGAAGACGAGTTCCTTGCCCTCCATCCTTATGGCCACCCGCTTGTCCGGCGAGTACTTCACCCCGTTATCGATCATGTTTTTGATGACCGTCGCCATCATCGTGAAATCGCAGGCCATCCGCTCGCTGCTCTCGACATCGACGGAGATCATCTCCGGCTCCAGCATCGACTGGTCGATCGCCTCGTCGATCAGGTCCACCAGACGGTAGGTCCCGATGTTCTTGTTCCCGAACCCCGAAGAGGCCTCCTCGATCATCGCGAACTCATTGATAAGCTGCTCCAGTCGCAAGAAGATATTGTTGAAACGCGCTTTCTGCTTAGGATCGGCCAGCAGTTCCGCGCTGATGCGCCCCTTGGCGATAGGCGTTTTGAGTTCATGCATGACGTTGCGCAGAAAAAGGGTCCGCGATTCGATCAGGGCATTGATGTTCTTGCGCGCCTGTTCGAGCTCGTTGGCGAGAATGGCGATCTCATTACTGCCTTTCATCCGGAAGACAACGTTCCGGTCCCCCTCGGCGTAGCGCATCACCCGCTTGGTCAGCAGGCGCAGCGGGCGGATCCGGCGCCAGATAATGAAAACAGCCCAGACGATGACGAAGACGATCGTCAGATAGGCACTGAGCAGATGGGTCGGGAAATAGGGGCGGAGCTGCTCATCCAGCAGCAAAAACCTGCCCTGGGGTGTCTCCAGGAAAAAGTAGATCTTCCCCTGAGACTCCAGCATCGTCGCCCGGAGGTCGCTGATCCAGTTAAGGGCGTGCATCGCCTCGTTTGAGAAGTGCATGGTGCGCACCACCTCCTGGAATCCGACGCGCTTGAGGACATCGGCCTTGTCGAAAACGGCGCGGACCGCTTTGTTCCCCTGGATGTTCGACAGCCCGTAAACGGCAAGGTTCGCCTCCAGGATCGCTTCGGAAGTGTGCTTCATCATATGCTCTCGGTAGATCTGCGTGATGACGGTGTACTTGTTGAAAATGTTGTCGATATACTGGGCGCGGTTGTTCTTGTAGAACTCCCAGAAGACGAAGGTGACGCTCACGAGCGTCACCGCGAAAGCGAAGAGGATCGTCAGCAAGACGGCATTGCGCCTCATTTGATGAGCTTGTAGCCGATACCCCGCACCGATTCGATCAGGGATTTGTCGCCGAGCTTGTTGCGGATCCGGCCGACCATCACATCGATGCTCTTGTTCGAGGAGTCCTCATTGATGGCGTTGACGTTGAGGATAATATCCTCCCGCGAGACGACCATCCCCTCTTTTTTGATCATAAAGGCGAGAATGCCGTACTCCGCGTTGGTAAGGTCCAGCGCCCTTCCCTTGTAACTGATCTGCATCGCCCCTTCGTCGAGTTTGAAGTCGCTGTGGTGCTCCTCCGCCTGTCGCGCCTCCGTTTTGGCGGCGTAGCGGCGCAGGACCGAGCTGATGCGGGCTTCGAGTTCGCGGGGGTCGTAGGGTTTGGGGAGGTAGTCATCCGCACCCAGCTCCAGGGCGTTGACCTTGTCGGTCACGTCCGAACGGGCCGAGGAGATGATGATAGGGATGTCCTGGCGTTCGCGGATCGCCTCGCAGACCTCAAGCCCGTCCATGCCCGGCAGGGTCAGGTCAAGGATGACCAGGTCGTAGGGCTTGAGCTTGAGAATGCTCAGCGCTTTGAAGGGGTCGTCTTCCGTTTCGATCTCGTACGCGAACTGCTCGAGGTATTCGGTCAGGATCTCCGCGAGCTCCAGATCGTCTTCAATCATCAGTATCTTTTTCATGCGAGCATTCTATCCCAGCAGCATTAACTTTCGGCTAACGCCCTAGTGCGGCAGGAGCGCCGGAGCGCCGGTCACCATGAGGGTGAGATGGTAGGCAAGGAAGGCAAGCGCATAGGCCGTCGCCGTCGTAAAGAGGAAAAGGTAGATGAAGTATCTGATCCCGCCCGCTTCGCGGGTAAAAACGACCGACGCCGCCAGACAGGGGAGGTAGAGCATGATGACGACGATGAAGGCGACGGCAGACGCAAAGGGGATATGCGTGCGGATGGCGCTGATCAGGGTCTTGTCCGTCTCCGTCACCCCCTCGCCGACGGCGTAGAGCACCCCCAGGGTCGAAACAACCACCTCTTTGGCTGCCAGCCCCGTCTGCAGGGCGATGGCCATTTTCCAGTCCAGCCCGATCGGCGTAAAGAAGGGTTCGATCGCCTTGCCGATGCGTCCAAGGTAGCTCTGTTCGAGCTGGGCCGCATCCGCCTCGACGGTAAGGTGTGCCGCCGCGCGCTCGTCTGCTGCCTGTTCGATCTTCGCGCCGTAAGCCGCTTCGATCTCATGCGAGTGGGGGTAGCTGCTCAGGAACCAGACGAGCATCGACGCCCCGGCAATGAAGGTCCCCGCCTTTTTGAGGTACATCAGCGTCTTGGTCAACACCGTGTGCCAGATGAGCTTGACCGACGGGAGGCGGTATTTGGGCATCTCCATGACGAAGGGTTCGTCCTGCCCGTGGAACGCCGTCATCTTGAGGACCTTCGCCGCAATCAGTCCGATCAGCGCCCCGGCGATATAGATGGCGAAAAGGACGTTGCCCGCCACGCTCGGCGCAAAAAAGGCCCCGGTAAATAGAACGTAGACCGGCAGACGCGCGCCGCAGCTCATAAAGCCGATGATAAAGAGCGTCAGCAGGCGGTCACTGTCGTTTTTCAGGATCCGGGCGGACATATAGGCGGGAATGGAGCAGCCGAACCCGGTGACGAGCGGAATGAACGACTGGCCGTGCAGGCCGAACTTGTGGAAGAAGCCGTCCAGCAGGAAAGCAACCCGGGACATGTAGCCCGTCGATTCAAGCAGGGCGATCCCGATAAAGAGAATGATGATGTTCGGGGTGAAGAGGACGACGGCCCCTACCCCGGCGATGACACCGTCGACGACGAGGGAGCGGATGTCCGCGTTGGGGATCGTCGCGCCCACCGTGCCGCCGAACCAGCCGAAGAAAGCGTCGATCCACTCCATCGGGATGTTGCCGATCTCGAAGGTGAGCTGGAAGAGTCCCCACATCAGAAAGAGGAAGATCGGGATCCCCAGCACGGGGTGGATGAGCAGATCGTCCACCCGCTCGGTGGGACTCTTCTTTTCGACGGGCTGTTCAGTGTAGCGCACCGTTTCGGTGATGACGCCCCGGATGAATGCCGCGTATTCTTCGGCGAAGACCTCTTTGACGTCGTCGGTGTCATGGTGCATCTCGATATGCCTGTCCGCCTCGATCAGCAGCGGCTGCAGCTCCGTCCAGAGCGGCAGGTCATGCAGGGTGCGGTAGGTCTTTTTTTCGTTCTGCAGCAGGTTGATCGCGATGTTGCGGTTGGAGATCACCGCGCTGAAACGGTGCTCGTCCAGGTAGGAGGCGATCAGGCCGATCTCCTCCTCGACCGCCTCGGAGAAGACGAGCTTCGGTTCCTGGTAGGGGGCCTCGTGCACGGCGATCACGGACTCGATCAGCGATCCGATCCCCAACTTCGCCGCCGCGGAGACCCGCACCGCCGCCACGCCCAGCAGCTTGGAGAGGTATTCGTAGTCGATGACGATCCCTTCCCGGTCCGCCTCGTCGCTCATATTGAGCGCAAGTACCATTTTCTTGTTCATCGTCATCAGTTCGGCGGTGAGCTGGAGGTTCTTCTCAAGGTTCGTCGAATCGACGACGTTGATCATCAGATCGTACGCCTCGTTGCAGAGGAAGTCGTGGGTGACGCGCTCTTCGATGGAGTAGTCGGTGAAAGCGTAGGTGCCCGGCAGGTCCACGATGGTGAAGTGGTAATCCTTGTAGTCGAAGAAGACCTCGGATTTCTCGACCGTCACCCCGCTGAAGTTCCCCACGTGCAGGCGGGCGTCGCTGATGGCGTTGGTGAGCATGCTTTTGCCGACGTTTGGCTGCCCGACGAGGGCGATACGGATATGTTTTTCAGTAACGGGGCAGACGGGGGCGCTATTGGGCATCGGCATTGACCTCGATCAGTTCAGCTTCCTCTTTGCGCAGGGCGAGGCGCATCCGGCCCACCTTGATCTCCACGGTGCTTTTGACCGGGGCGAACCCCATCAGCTCCACCCGGGCGCCCTTCATGACACCGAAGGAGACGAGACGCTGCTTCAGAGGCCCCTGGGCATGCAGCTTTACAATGGTGGCACGACACCCTTTCATACACTCTGTCAATTTCACTGTTTGCCGCATCCAATCCTATAGTAATTGCTAAATGATAATAGAAATCAAATAAATGTTTACTAAAAACTGTAATCCAGTCGGATCCAGTAACGTTCGAAATCAAAACAGCCGGGATGGTCGCAGCGCCGGCCGTCGAAAGAGGCGAAGACCATATCGACGCGCAGGGAGGGGATCGCCTCCGTCCACAACAGCAGGTCCGTCTCGGCAATCGACGAAGGGAGCGCCGCCATCATCCCGTCCGAACCTTCGGCCAGGCGGACAAACGCCGACTGCGCCTCGCCGCTGTCAAAACCGGCTCAGCGCGCCAGATAGCGCAAGTCGATACTGAGACGGTCACTGGCGGCATAGCCCGCGCTGACCCCCTTCGAAGGTGTAAGGCCATCCGGATATCGTCCGGATCGGCATAGGGCGTCTCGATTTTCATCCGTCCGCCCCGCAGGAGCAGGTCTCCGAGGCGGTACTGCAGCTGTGCTTCGCAAAGGTAGGTAAAGGGCTCTCCCCCGCTGCCGTAGAGTTCCGGATGCAGCGCATCGGTGCCGGAGGGGTTGATACCCCAGAATTTCTGCGAGGTCTTGAGGGCTCACTCCGGTTCATGTCGGCGTTCCACTCCACCTGTCTGCCGTGGAACCACCCCTCCTCGGTCATCATCTCCTCGGTCATCTCCGCCGCACCCAGCAGCATACTGCATCCAACCAGTAACTGCAGTACGCCTCCCCCTCTTTTCAGCACCTAAAGCCCGCACCATAAAATTTTACTTATAATAATTATAATCAAATTGATCTAAAAGCATCCCCCCTCACCCGCACTCCCATGGTCGTTATTAGCTGAAGAAGCATGAGAGTTTGCTATAATTTCCCCCTTTCAGATGAAGGAGGCATATGCAGTCCCTGTTCCGTTCCGAGAACCATTTCAACCTCGCCAATCTCTTTACGATGGTCAATATCGCCAGCGGCCTCACGGCTGTCTATTTTATCAGCCAGAACAACTTCTTCGCCGCCATCATCTTCGCCTGGATCGGCGGGGCTTTCGACATTTTCGACGGCAAAATCGCCCGGAAGTATTCCCTCTCGAATGAGTTCGGCATCCAGCTCGACTCTTTTGCCGACTTCCTCTCCTTTGTACTCGTCCCCGTTTTCCTGATCTTCCAGGCGGTCTATTCCGGACTGGAGGGGGCGCTGCTGCTGCTTTCAGGTGCGGTCAGCATCTACTACGTCGTCAGCGGCCTGCGCCGGCTGATCCAGTTCAACATCAACGCCGAAGAGGGCACGGTCGAAAAATACTTTACCGGCGTCCCCACCCCGCTTGGGGCTATTCTGCTCTGGCTGGCCTATCTTACCGTGGCCTATGGCATGACCAACGCCTACATCGTCATGGGCGCGATGCTACTGATCGGGTGGCTGCTCAACTCGAAGGTGAAAGTTCCCCACCCGTAACGTCCTGGCGAAACCGGCATTCGCCTACCGTCACCGTCTTGCCCGTTTTCGTCGCTTCCAGAACGTAGGCGAGCAGCCCTTCGGGGTCCACCCCATCCATCTCCTCACTCAGAATGCGCAGCGCATCCTCCCGTCTGGTCGGAACCCAGCGCGTCTCTTTGATAAAACAGGTCAGCAGAGTCGGTGTCTTCACTCCCTCTCCTCCGCCTGGTGTTTGCCGATCTTCAGACAGAAGCAGGCGCCTTCGTCGATATTGTCGAAGGTCAGCTCGCCGTTGCAGTGCTCTTCGACGATATTGCGCGCCATGTAAAGCCCCAGTCCGGCCGCACGGCTCTTCGTCGAGAAATAGGGTTCGAAGATCCTATCGACGATGCCCGCGTCCACCCCGCCGGCATTGTCACAGAGCCGGATGACGATGAACTGTCCCGTCTCATAGCATTCGACCTCGATACGCGGCAGCGCGCTTCTGACGCTCCCACTGAGCTCCACCGCCTCGCGCGCGGTATCGATGCGGAAGAACTCCTCCCACTCCTCAAGGCTCTGGAGCATCGACGTCGCGATCAGCGCAGCCGACTCCAGCTGCCACGACTGCGGTCCATCCTCTTCATGGAGTGCCGCGAGCCGCTGCAGCGGTTCCCGCCAGCGGCTGCCGACCAGCCTGACCATCTCGTCCATGGCATAGCTCATCGAACGCTGCATCCCCTGACGGTCCCTGTGGCGCTGAATTTCCACGGCTTCCTGTACTCTGGCTGCCATGGTCGCATTGAACTCACGCAGGGCATTGTCCCGCAGCTGTACCTGTTCGCGGTGCCGCACCAGGAGGGCATACCCCCCAGTAACCCGAAATAAAAACGGAAAGAAGGGTCACAAGGGCGATCAGCGCCGCGCCGATGACCAGTTCGTCCTGCGCCGAACACGGCATACAGGATGGCAGCGGCTAGCAGCGCGAAAAGCACGGGGACGATAGCGGTCACCCAGGGGATCAGGCCGTCGCGCTTCATTCCACCCCCTCCTCGTCGCTGCCCGGCAGCGCCTTTTTCGGGCTGAGGCCGAGCTTCTTCATCTGGTCCGCCCGCCGGATCAGGTTCCCCTTGCCCTTGGCCAGTTTGTTCATCGCGCCCTCCCACTGTGCCTGGGTCTTGCCGAGCTGGTCACCGATGCGTTCCATGTCCTCGACGAAGCCGACGAACTTGTCATACAGCGCTTCCGCCTGCCGTGCGATCTCCACGGCGTTCTGCTGCTGCTGCTCGGTGCGCCAGATATTCTCGATGGTGCGCAGCGTCGCCAAAAGGGTCGAGGGGCTGACGATGATGATCCGCGCATCGTACGCCTTTTTGAAGAGGCCGCTGTCGTTCTGCAGCGCCAGGTGGAAAGCGCCCTCGATCGGCATGAAGAGCAGGACGAAGTCCAGTGTGCGCATCCCCGGCAGGTTTTCGTACCGTTTCTCGGAAAGCCCTTTGATATGCGCGTTGATCGAGAGGAGGTGCTGGCGCAGTGCGCGGCTCTTCGCCTCCGGGTCGTCGCTGCTCATAAACTGTTCGTAGGCGACGAGGGAGACTTTCGAGTCGATGATGACGCAGCGCTCCTGCGGCAGGAAAATGACGACGTCGGGGCGCAGCATATTCCCCTTCTCGTCCTTGTAGGTCCCCTGGGTCTCGTACTCGTATCCCGGCCGGAGCCCCGAACTCTCCAGCACCCGTTCCAGGACGATCTCGCCCCAATTCCCCTGGGTCTTCGTTTCCCCCTTGAGGGCGTTTGTCAGGTTGAGCGCATCCTCCGCGATCCGCTCGTTAAGAACCTTCAGGCGCTCGATCTCGCTTTTGAGCAGGTGGCGCTCCTTGCTCTCCTCGACATACTGGCTCTGCGTCTGTTTGGAGAAGGCGTCGATCTGCTCCCGGAAAGGTTTGAGCAGCAGCTGCAGCTGCTGCTGGTTCGCGGCGTCGAAGGTCTTCGCCTTCTGTTCGAAGATGCGGTGCGCCAGTCCCTCGAACTGGGCACCAAGCACCTGCTTCGCCTCGTCAAGAAGGCGCAGCTGCTCCGTATGCTGCTTCTGCGCTTCCTCGAAACGCGTCTGCAGCACCGCGAATTCGCGTTCGAGGCTCTGGTGGTCGCGGCGGGTCTGCTCAAGCTGCCGTTCCCGCGCCTCGACGCTGCCGCGCAGCCGTGCCTCCTCCTGTTCTCGCCATGCCAGCGTATCGCTGAGGCGGATATATTCCCGATCACGCTGCAACAGTGCCGCCTGTCTTGCTTCGGCGACTTCCCGCAGCGCTTCGAGCGCCTCTCCGCGACGGCGGAGCTGCACGAGCAGATACACCGCCGCACCCGTCAGCAGCAGGATCAGCAAAATAGGAACGATCTGAAGAGGAGTCAAGGTTTCTACGGACACGGCTTACTTTTGTGCTGGATTTTGATATTGATTATAGTGAGAAAATAATTAGGGAAGCGTAAATAGGGCAGCCCGGGGAGGGCTTATTCCGGCAGGAGGGTCAGCTTGATCACCTCTTCGATCCGTTCGACCGGCACGATCGTCACCACCTCTTTGACCTCATCGGGGATCTCGTCGAGGTCGCGGTCATAGTTCTTTTTCGGGATGAGCGCCGTGTGCATGCCCGCCTTGTGCGCGGCGATCAGCTTCTCTTTAAGACCGCCGATGGGCAGGACGTTGCCGCTGAGCGACACCTCGCCCGTCATCGCGATCCCCGCACGGACCGCCTTGTTGCTGAGGATGGAGGCGATCGCCGTGCTCATCGCGATCCCCGCGCTCGGCCCATCCTTGGGCGTCGCGCCGTCAGGGACGTGGATGTGCAGGTCGTAGCGTTTGTAGACCTCGCTGGCATCGAGCACCGTCTGCTCCTCCTGCTCTTTGAACGTCTTCGGGATAATGGCGTGGTCGACCTTGACCTTGCCGTTGTCGATCAGGGTTTTGACGACGCTCATCGCGATGCGCGCCGACTCTTTCATCACCTCGCCGAGGCTGCCGGTGAGCTGCATCTGCCCCTTGCCCTTGATCCGGATCGTCTCGATCTTGAGCACATCCCCGCCGACAGCGGTCCATGCAAGACCGTTGACGACGCCGACACGGTTGACGTTGTCCGTCTTCTCGATCTCGAAGACCGTCTTGTCCATGAAATCCTTGAGGTTCTTGAGCGACACCGAAACCTTTGTGAGAGACGGATCTTCCAGGATCATCTTCGCCGATTTGCGGGCGATGTCGGCAATGCGGCGGCGCAGGTTACGCACACCGGCCTCGCGGGTGTAGCTGTGGATCAGCTCTTTCATCGCAGATGCCGACACCGTCACCTCCTGTTTTTTCAGGCCGTGTTTTTTCAGCTCCTGCGGCAGCAGGTAGCGTTTGGCGATCTCGTACTTCTCCTGGGGCGTGTAGCTGCTCACCCCGATGAACTCCATCCGGTCGCGCAGCGGGGCTGGGATGCGGCCGACGTCATTCGCTGTCGCGATGAAGATCACCTGGCTCAGGTCCAAGTCGAAGTTGACGAAGTAGTCGCGGAAGTGGCTGTTCTGCTCGGGGTCAAGGATCTCGAGCAGGGCTGCCGTCGGGTCGCCGCGGTGAGACATACCGACCTTGTCGATTTCATCGAGGACGACGACGGGGTTCATCTTTTTCGCATCGATGATCCCCTGGATGATCCTGCCCGGCATCGCGCCAATATAGGTACGGCGGTGACCACGCAGTTCGTTGACGTCTTCAAGCCCACCCAGGGCGATCCGCACCAGTGGCCGCTTGAGCGCCGTGGCGATGGAGTTGGCCAGAGAGGTTTTCCCCACGCCCGGAGGGCCCGCAAAACAGAGGATCGCACTGCTGCCCTTCTGCGCACTCTTGCCGCGCAGCTCCATCAGCTCCTTGACGGCGAAAAACTCGGCGATGCGCTTCTTCGGTTTCTCCAGGGAGAAGTGGTCCGCATCGAGCTGCGACTCAACGTTCTCGATCTTGAGGGCTTTTTTGGCGTACTTGCCGAAGGGGATCTCCAGTACCCACTCCAGGTACCCCTGGATCATCCCCGCATCGGCGGAGTCGGGGTGCAGACGTGCATAGCGGTCGAGCTGTTTGGAGATCTCTTTATAGGCGTCCTCGCCCATATGCTCCTTCATCCCTTCGAGCTGCTTGCGGTACTCGGCGATCTCCTCTTCGCGCTGGTTGTCGACGCCCAGCTCCTGCTGGATCTCTTTGAGCTGCTCCTTGAGGAAGTACTCCTTGTTGATCTGCTCCATCTTCGTATTGACTTTGGAGCGGATCTCGCGCTGCAGCTTGCTCGCCTCGATCTCTTCGATCAGGTAGTCGATGAGCAGCAGCAGACGTCGCTCGGTATCCGCCTCGACGAACATCTCGTAGGCACGCTGCTTCGGCAGCTTTACCGTGCTGCAGATCAGGTCGGCGATGCGGTTGTACTCCTGGGTCTCCTCGATGGTGCGCAGCAGGTCCGGAGGGAAGAAGTTGCTCACCTGCGACAGGGCACGCACCTTCTCGCGCACGACCTCGAGGATCGCGTCCATCTTGATCTCGTTTACCGCCTTGGGGTTGATGGTGTCGACGAGGACACGCAGCGGATCTTCCGCGCGCCCTTCCATCACTTTACCCCGTGCCAGCCCCTGGAAAAGGACCTTTACACGGCCGTCGGGCAGGGAAACCTTGCGCATAATGGAACCGATCACCCCGGCGTCATGGATGCTCTCGAGGGTGCGTTCGCCCTCATGCCCCTCTTTCGTCGAGCAGACGATGACCAGAGAGTCATGTTCGATCGCATGAGTGACGGCCGCGATGTTCACATCGTCTTTGAGAAACAGCGGGGAGATCATGAACGGGTAGAGAAAAAGCCTGTCTTCAAAGATGACCGGCAGTTCGGTCGGGAAACTTGCATAATGGTCCAGTTGCATTACTCTTCCTTCATATCGGTTTGGTTTTCATCCGCACTATCGTCGTAGCGGTGGCGGGAGACGACGCTCTGGGTATCGGGAATGATGAAGGCGTACCAGCTGCCGTGCCCGTCGCCTTCGAAGATACTGCGATACCACGCCGTCTGTGCCGGGTCCACTTCATTCCAGTCGATCCACGGCTGGGGTTTCTTCTCGCGGTAGAAAGTCGCTCCCTTCGGTTTGTCAAGCCGGTCATACAGTTCGGCGATCGATTCGTTCAGGGCCGCTTCGGCCAGGTAGAGCCGCGTGACCATCGTGTCGACAACGGGTGCATAGATCGAATGGGAATAACGGCGCAGAAAGGTCTCGCCCTCCGTGATCGCCTCGTTGATCAGCCCCTGGTCGCGGCGCGGGTTCGGCAGGGCCATGTACTTCGCCTTAACCTTCATATACTCGGCATATTCACGCTCGGCAGGGGTCGCATAGCGCTTGATATACTCGGTCAGGAAGTGCTCGGCGAGCAGGTACTCCTCCGCCTGGAGGTGCGAGATCGCCATGATCATCGTCGCCTCGGGCAGCAGCGGCGAACCGATGTGTTCGCTCTGCAGCGAGCTGTAGTAGTTGTCCGCTTTGTCCAGGTTGCCGTCGGAAACGGCCGCGACCATCTTCTCGTACCAGTACGCAGCCGGCTTGTTATATTCGTCCAGTTCTTTCGTACAGCCGCCCAGAAAGAGCAGCAGCGTAAACAGGGTTGCAATCGTTTTTTTAATCATTCTCTCCCACACGGGTTCCAAAAAGTGAAGCCATTTTAGCGAAAAAAGTTAAAGGGACGCGCCGCGGCGTGCCCACACTCCCGCACACACCGCAAAAGGGAAAATTTTCGCTATAATTGCATCAAAATTTACCGGGCCCGATCAAACTGTCTTTCCTGCTCTTTAAGCCGCTTCAGAAAATGCAACTCTTTTTTTGATTCACTTCAGTCGCAACGATGGTTTAGCCGTGTCCGTTTCAAGAGAGAAAATGCAGACACCACCCATCGAAACACTCGACGATACCGCCGTACCGACGATCTCCTTTGACGATTTCGGTCTTCGCGACGAAATCCTCCAAAGCATCCGCCATGCCGGTTTCAAAGTCCCGAGCCCCATTCAGCAGCAGGCCATTCCCCTCGTTCTCGAGGGGCGCGACGTCGTCGGCCAGGCCCATACGGGTACCGGGAAAACAGCGGCTTTCGGCCTGCCGACCCTGAGCAAGCTGAGCCTCGATCGCGGCGTTGAGGCGCTGATCATCGTCCCGACGCGCGAGCTCGCCAACCAGGTGAGCGACGAGCTTTTCAAATACGGAAAGAAGCTCGGCATTCATACGGTCACAATCTACGGCGGCAGCTCCTACAACCGCCAGATCGGCCTGATCGAACGCGGCGCGCAGGTCGTCATCGCCACCCCGGGCCGTCTTAAAGAGATCCTCGAACGCAACATACTCAGCGATTTCGCCCCCTCCACCGTCATCCTTGACGAAGCGGACGAAATGCTCGACATGGGCTTTCTCGACGACATCAACACGATCTTCGATTTCCTGCCGACGGAGCGCCAGACCCTGCTCTTTTCGGCCACGATGCCCAAACCCATCAAGGCCCTCGCCGAACGCATCCTCATCAATCCGGCTTTTGTCTCCATCACCAAGGAGGAGACGACGAACAAGGACATCACACAGCAGTATTACGTCATCGAGGAGAACGAGCGCGACGACGCGATCATCCGCCTGCTCGACGCCGAAGAGCTGGAAAAGACCATCGTCTTCTGCCGCACCAAGCGCGAAGTCGACCGCCTCTCCAACGTCCTCTCCTCCGTCGGCTACAATGCCAAGGGGCTTCACGGCGACATGGAACAGCGCCAGCGCGAATCCGTCATCAAGGGTCTCAAAGAGAATGCAATTGACATTCTTGTCGCCACAGACGTTGCGGCGCGCGGGATCCATATCAACGACGTCAGCCACGTCATCAACTACCACATCCCCTTCGATCCGGAGAGCTACGTCCACCGTATCGGCCGGACGGGACGCGCTGGCCAGAAAGGGGTCGCCATCACCCTGGTAACGCCGCTGGAGTTCAAAGAGCTGCAGCGCATCCGCAAGATCGTCGGCACCCAGATGGCCCACTCCTACATCCCGACGAAACAGCAGGTGCAGTCCAAACAGATGTCCCGCCTTGTCGACGAGATCGAAAAACAGAAGATCTACGAAGAGGCGACCGAACTCTTCAACGCGCTGTGCGATGACATGGACCAGACACAGATCGCCTATAAGCTCATCTCGATGCTGATGAAGAATACGAACGTCAAAGGACCGCAGACGATCGGAGTCCCGAAACAGCGCCTGGACAAAATCATGGAAGCGATGGAGCGCAATGAGCGAGGCGGCCGGCGCCAGGGCGGCAAACCGCGTCGCAACGGCGGCTACAACAACCGCCGCCGCCAGGACGGCGACCGTAACCGGGGCGACCGCAACCGCGGCGGACGCCGCTCCTAACTGATATTCATCGAGAAGATCGGCAGCAACATCGCCGTGACGATGAAGCCGATCACCCCGCCCACCAACAGCATCAGCATCGGTTCCAGCAGCGATAGGAAAAGCCCGATCTTATCCCTATTCTCTTCGAAATAGAGTTCGGAGAGGTTCTGCAGGATCGCCGTCACCTCGCTCGTCTCCTCCCCCAGGGCGATCGCCTGGGCAAAGGACGGATCAATCTCAAACCCATCCCGCAGCAGCGCATTGGAAAGCTTTGACCCTTCGACGACCCGGTCCGAAGCATCCGAGAACTTCCGCTGCAGCACCTGGTTGTGCAGCACGTTCGCCGAGAGGTTGATCGTCTGCGCGAACGGCACCCCCGAACGGATCAGCACCGACGCGATATAGGAGAAACGCCCCAGCTCGGAGGTCTGAACGACCTGCCCGAAAAAGGGGAGTTTGAGCTGCAGCATGTGCACGGCAT
>JACXUG010000109.1 GCA_014764065.1 Campylobacterales bacterium | reverse complement strand
GTATTGGTATAATCTGGAACCTGATCTATTCAGTAAGCACCCTGAGATGTTCAAAGCCAATGCTATCCTCTGGCTTCAACAACGTGGTGGAACCTGACACTTAGCACTTAGCACTCGCTCGGAGGAAGTCCCCTCGGGGGATAGCACTTAACTATGAAGGGCGTGATGCCTTTTCCGTGATGCCGCTCATGCCGAAGCGGCGGGCGAGTTCCTGCTTGATGCGGTCGGGGGAGATGTTCTTGTAGCCGAGCGCCACGAGGACGTGGTAGGTGAGGTCCGCCGCTTCGTAGACGATCTCCTCCTCGTTGTTATCCTTGACGGCGAAACTGAACTCCCCGGCCTCTTCGACGACCTTTTTGAGGATCGTATTTTCCCCTTTGCTCAACAGCTTGGCCGTCCATGACGTTTCCGGGTCGGCGTTCTTGCGCTCGAGGATCGTGTGGTAGAGGGTGTCGATGACGCCGTAGGCCGCCGCCGTGTCGACCTCGACTGCCATCGTTTCGCTGCCGCTGTCGAGCTCGGTGAAGAAGCACGACTTGCGGCCGGTGTGGCAGGCGACGCCCTCCTGTTCCACCTTGAGCAGCAGGGTGTCGTCGTCGCAGTCGATGAGGAACTGCTTGATGTGCTGCAGGTGGCCGCTGCTCTCGCCTTTTTTCCACAGCCGCTGCTTGGAGCGGGAGTAGTAGTGGGCGAGCTTTGTCTCCAGGGAGCGCTGCAGCGCTTCGCGGTTCATGTAGGCCATCATCAGGACCTCGTTCGTATGGACGTCCTGTACGATGACGGGCAGCAGTTCCTGTTTTTGCCAGTCGACCCGATTGAGTATTTCTTGCATGTTGCTTCCAGGAAAAAGGATTGGATCAAAGCGGCGCGGGGCCGGCTTGATTCAACCCTCCGGGCGGGAGGGAAAGCGCCTTAACGGATGGCGCTCTGTTTTTGCGGGTCTTTCATATCGACCCAGATGTTCGGCGTGGAGCCTCCCGGGGTCAGGAAGATCTTCGCATCCTTGTTCTCGCGCAGGGCGTCGTTGAACTGTCCCTGGACCTTGATCTGCTCCATCTGGAGCAGCTTGTCTGTAAGCGAGGCGCTGATCGCCCGGTTCGCCTGGGCCGTCGCCTCGGCTTCGATCTTGATTGCGTTGGCTTTACCCTCTGCCTCGATGCGGATGGCGTTGGCCTTACCCTGGGCTTCCGCTGCACGTTTCAGGGCTTCTTGCTTGGCGCGCTGGACTTCCTGCTCGGCGCGCTGGACTTCCTGTTTTGCAATCTGGACGCGCTCGATCTGCTCCTTAACCTTCTGCGGCAGGACGATTTCGCGCAGCTGGACCGACTGGAAGTTGGCCGGGGAGTTCTCCTGCCCCTCGATACTCTGGCGGATGCCCTGTTCGATCTGGCTCGCGATCGTGTTGCGGTTCGTCGGCAGGGACTCCGCCTCGTACTGGCCGACGACGTTGCGCACGATATCGCGCACGACGGGGTTGATGATCTTCTCTTCCCAGCTGAAGCCCCAGTTGGAGATGGTCTGGGCCGCGTACTGGGCGTTGAGGCGGTACTGTACCGTCAGTTCGATGGAGACGGGCAGACCGCGCTTATCGAGGACGGTGATCGCCGGACGGACTTCGAGCCCTTCGCCTTCGGCCCCGGCGCGCTCGATGCTGCTGGCGTAGTTGATAATTCTTACTTTCGTGTCGACGAGGTAGACCTTCTGGATCACCGGGATGATAAAGTGAAGACCCGGCATCAGGGCATTGGGCTCGTATTTTCCGTTGGTCGCCAGGATCCCGCGTTCGCCTTCGGTGATGATGACGAAGGGCTTTGCGATGAGGAAGAAAATGACGATAACAACACCGAAAAAGAGCAGCGCCGATTTGCCTTTGCCCATGTTGAAATCTATCTTGGGGGGCTTGGGCGGGGTGAACCCGCCGCCGTTTCCGCCGCTGCCGCCGGAACTGCTTTTTTTCTTGTTGAAGTAGTCGTTCATGTCCGTTGCCATGCTTGCTTTCCTTTAGACATATGTCAGGTAATGGGTGTACTTCGGGTTGCGTCCGAAGACGACGTCGAAGTAGGCACTCTGCAGTTTTTCCGTGATCGGGCCGCGGGCGCCGTTGCCGAGGATGCGGGCATCGATCTCGCGGACCGGGGTGATCTCCGCGGCGGTGCCGGTCAGGAAGGCTTCATCGGCGATGTAGGCCTCTTCGCGGGTAACGCGGCGGCGGACGACCTCGTAGCCCATATCCTGCGCCAGTTCGATGATTGTTTTTTGCGTGATCGACTCCAGGGAGTTGTCATTCGGAGGCGAAATAAGTTTGCCGTCGCGGATCATAAAGAAACCCGCGCCGCTTGCTTCGGCGACGTAGCCCTGGTCGTCGAGCAGCAGGGCTTCGTCGTAGCCGCACTCGACGGCTTCATACTTGGCCATCTGCGAGTTCAGGTAGTTCGCGACCGCCTTGGCTTTCCCCATGTTGGAGGTGTTGGCCGGGCGGGTGAACGAGGAGATCTTGAGTCGGATCCCTCTGCGCATCCCCTCTTCACCGAGGTAGGCTCCCCACTCCCACGCAGCGACGGCCGTCTCGACCGGGGCATCCTTGTGGTAGAGGCCCATAACGCCGTATCCCAGGAAGGCAAAGGGGCGCAGGTAGACGTTGTCGCCCGTAAATTCGTTCCTGCGGATCAGCTCGATCTGCGCGGCGTTGAGCTCTTCAACGCTGTAGGGGATGTTCAGCAGGACCATTTTGCCCGACTGGATCAGACGTTCGGTGTGGTCGTTGAGGCGGAAGATGGCGTACCCCTTGTCGGTTTTGTACGCCTTGGTCCCCTCGATGACGCCGTTGCCGTAGTGCAGCGTGTGCGACAGTACGTGGACTTTTGATTCGTGCCATGGAAGGAATTCGCCGTTCATCCAAATGTACTTGGCTTCGTTCATTGGTTCTCCAAATTATCGGTAGTTCTACGAAAGTCGGATATTTTATCCAAGAGGTGTTTAAGGCAGTGTTAATGGGGCTTTCGCGAATGTTTGGGCATAATGGTTTAAGGTGGCTCCGTAGGGGGCAATTCGGGCGAGGAGGTCGTGATGAGAGTGGTGGGAGAGTGTGTCATTCGTGTCGATCCGCGTCAAAAGCGGACGGGACGCTGCGCTATACGGATGATCTGCCTTTTGAAGGGCTGTACGGGGCGGCTGTCCGTTCCGAAATCGCCTACGGCAAGATCCGTGCGATCACTTTTGACCCCTCTTTTGATTTTTCCAATATCGTCATCGTCGACCACAGAGATATCGAGGGGCGCAACGCCAACGTCGTCCTGACCGACGATCAGCCCTTCCTTGCGGAGGCGAGAGTCCGGCACATCGGGGAGCTGATCCTCCTGCTGGCGCACCGTTATAAGCATCGTCGCCGCGGCGTCGGCCTCGATGGTGCGCTGCAGGGGCACCGAGTCCTTGCCGTGGAAGAGGTTCGCGCGCATCCCGACCCCCGTCAGGGTGCCGAGGGTGTCAAAGAGGTCGGTGATGAGGAAGATGAGGATGAGCGGCGCCATCGAGAGGCTGAGCGCCGAGGTGATGCCGAGTTCGAAGGCGATCGGTGCCATAGAGACGGGCAGGGAGAAAAGCTCTCGGGCATCGGCTCCACCCCCGTCGCCCAGGCGAGCAGGGCGGTCAGCGTGATGGGGAGGATGTAGGTGGAGCAGGGGGTGACGATATCTATTGGCTATAGCAATTTTTAGTTAAAAGTAAATCTCTGACCCTGCTAATCGAATCGAATTCGATATAATTCCAACGGCTTTATTTTGATACTCTTGGATAACAAAGAGATTTACAAACTTTTCAAAAGCTTAAAATACAAACTGAAGCAGGTTTA
>JACXUG010000108.1 GCA_014764065.1 Campylobacterales bacterium | reverse complement strand
TCGCATCGTAGGGGTCAGGTGATAGTGATAGGATTTAAGGTATTCATCTTTGAGAGAGAGTAGTGCCATCATAAGATGGACAGCAGCCAATTACTCTATGCGTAAAACATAAGAAGGGCCAAAAGGGAAGCCCCCTTAATCGAGCCGCTTGATGACTTCGTCGTCCCGCCGCAGCGTATGGTCGGTCTCAAGGATATGGCGCGCAATGTAGAAGCCGTGGTTCAGTCCCAGGGCGATGGAACCGCCGCGTTCTTGGGTAATGTCCCCGGCGACGAAGATGCCGGGGATATTGGTTTCATAGTTTTCATCGTGTACCGGGCACCCCTCTTCGATCCCGATGCCCGACCCGGTGAGGAAGGCGCTCGGCGTCGTCCCGCCGATGGCGTAGATGACGCGGTCGAACGTTTCGGGCTCCCGCTCTTCGAAAAGCACCTTCACTTTTCCCTCCTCCTCTTCCAACCCTTCAATGTTCGTATTGAGAATCGGGCGTACCCGGCCGTGGGCGATAGCGTTGCCGATGCAGGTCTGATTGGTCGGATTCGCCCTTCGGAACGTCGCGCGGCGGTAGCAGATGGTGACATCATGCTGCTCGGCGAGATCGACGGCGTATTCGACCGCCGAATCCCCGCCGCCGACGACGAGAATCTTTTCCTTCTCGCCGACGTCATCGAGGGTATAATTCACCTGCTTGCGGATAGAGGGCGGGATCTTGTAGTCGGGTTTGTTCGGTTTGCCCATGCGGCCGATGGTGACGACGACGTAGCGGGCACGGATGCTGCCGCCGGGGACCATGACGTCGAAGATACCGTCATCTGATCGCACGATCTTCTGCACTTCCGTCTGCGTCTGCAGCTTCACCGAGTGCTTTTCCAGGACCTCATCGAAAAAGTCGAGGGTGCTCTCTTTCGTACCGTCGAGAAAGTAGATGTTGCCGTCGAGTTCGACCTTCTGGCCCTGCCAGTCCTTGTCGACACGCTTGTTCTCCTTGTAGTATTTCCGGATCGTCTCGTTATGGCTCTGTCCCTTCTCCAGGATGATGATGTCGCGCATCCCCAGGAGGTAGCTCTCTACCGCTGCGGCGATTCCCGCCGGGCCTGCCCCGATGATCGCCAGATTGTAAACTTCGTTCATACACTCTCCTGAAGCCGTTTGTATTGCCTATTATTGTAGCACTTTAGGACAACGAAACCCCCCTCGGGCTGCCATCTATTTGTTCCGTTTATACCTCCAAATGGGAAGATGGTATACTATAATCGTCATTCATCATGAGATTTCTGCTGTTCACCCTTTTGTCGGTTCTGCTGTTCGCCGCCCCGTATGCCGCCGGGGCAACCGTCAAAAAACCGCTGAGCAAAGTGCTGCCCGTTCTGCTTGCCATCAAATCAGACGCCATCGAGTTCGGCAGCGGTCCGACGACGACGTACTGCACAGTTTTTACGTCCCCGCCTTCCGGGTCAAGGAGGATGTCGTGCCCGGACGGGAAACACACATCTGGTTCAATGCCACGAAACCGGGACGGTATGGCATTGAGTGCACCGAGTATTGCGGCGTCGGACACTCCAAAATGCTCACCAAGGTCGAGGTCATGCCGGCGGCGGACTTCGATGCGTGGTACGCCACCGACAAGCTGAGCCCCCACGACACGGGTGCCCCCAGAAGCATAGGTGAAATGCTCTACAAAACCCTGGGCTACGCCTCCTGCCACAGCATCGACGGTTCCATTATCGTCGGCCCCTCCTTCGCCGGGCTCTTCGGGAAAAAGGCAACCCTCCTGACGGGGGGGCAAGCCCCGCGAAACCGTCGTCGATGACGCCTACATGGCACGCGCCATCCCTCAACCGGGCGGCGCGGGCGGACGCATTCCCTTCCGGCAGCTCACCGCGGAACGCGCCAGTACCCTTTTCCGGGGGATCAACCTTTTCCTGCTCGCTACAATAACCCTGATGAGCATCAATACACTCTCCAAGGTCTCATAATCCCCTAAAACAGCAGTCCGACCAGCGCCGCCAGCAAAACGGGCGGCGTAATAACAAGACCTACTTTCATATACTCGCCCCACCCAATTTTCACGCCTTTGTTTGCCAGCACGTGCAGCCAGAGCAGGGTCGCAAGCGAGCCGATCGGCGTCATCTTCGGCCCCAGGTTGGCGCCGAGGATATTCGCGTACGCCAGGGCATTTTGGCCCGCGTCGGCGATGGCGATGTCCATGATCATAATGGTCGGCATGTTGTTCATCACCGCGCTAAGGCCGGCAGAGAGGAGGCCGGTCCCGATGACGGCAACAGCCTCCCCCTGCGCCGCCATCGCCGTAACCGCATTGGCCAGGTAGTCCGTCAGCCCCGCGTTTTTCAGGCCGTAGACGACGACGTAAAGGCCGATGGAGAACCAGACGACCTGCCACGGCGCCGCCCTGACCGTCATGATGGGCTTGACCGCCTTGTAGTGATTGGCGAGAAAGAGGAAAACGACCGCCCCGCCTAGGGCGAAGAGGGAGACCGGGAGGTCATAGCGGTCGCCGATGAAGTAGCCCGCCATCAGCAGGGCGAGGAAGACCCAGCTGAGCCGGAACATCGTCATGTTCTTGATGACCGACGCGGGCTCTGGGAGTTCGGAGACGTCGACTTTCAGCGGGATGTCGCGCCGGAAATAGAGCCAGAGCACGGCGATCGATGCCGCGATGCCAAGGAGGTTCGGCAGGAACATCGCTTTGGCGTACTCCCAGAACCCCAGGTCGAAGTAGCCCGCCGTGACGATGTTGGTGAGGTTGGAGATGACCAGTGGATTGGAGGCGCTATCGCCGATAAAGCCCCCCGCCATCAGAAACGCGAACACGGCGACGGGGTTCATCTTCAGGTGTTTCATCTTCGCCAGCAGGATCGGCGTGAGGATCAGCGCCGCCCCGTCGTTAGCGAAGAAGGCGGCCACGAGCGCCCCGAGGATCAGGATGAGGACGAACATTCTGCTCCCGCTGCCGCCGGAGAGCTTCGCCATCTTCAGGGCCGCCCACTCAAAAAAGCCGATCTCGTCGAGCACCAGCGAGAGCAGGATGATCCCGATAAAGGCGAGGGTCGCGTCCCAGACGATGCCCGTGACTGTCCAGACGTCATTGACGCTGACGACGCCGAGCGCCACGGCGATGGCGGCGCCGATGACGGCCGTCGTCCCGATCTGCAGCCCCCGCGGCTGCCAGATGACAAAAAGCAGGGTCACAAGGAAAAGCAGTGCCGCTGTCAGCATAAGGTCCATCCTCACCGTAAAATCAGCCGTAAATATATCAAGATTTCTTGATTTAATCAACCCTGCCGCCGAACACGATATGAAGCAGATGGTCTATCAGGACTACACGATCTGCTTCGACCCGGAGCTTCCCACCCCGTTTACCGTCAGCAATGAAGCGATCACCCTGCGGAGCACCTCGGATCTGAATATGGTGATCATCGCCTATGTCATCGCCCAGAGCGTCGCGCTGGACGTTTACGAGCAGAAACTTGCCGACTACTCCGAACGCAGCCGGACGCTGATCGAAGATTCCGACAGCTATTCGCTCTACAAACAGACCCGGCTGGCACGCTTTTCCAAGCAGCTCGTGCTAATCCGTCACGACCTCCTCATCGACCTTTACCTGCTGGACAAACCCAATATTTTGTGGGATAACGCTGACGCCGAAGCGCTCTACAACAGCCTGGCGACCGCCCTGGAACTCAGCGACCGTTTCGACGTCGTCAGCTACAAACTCGGCAGCATCAAAGACGATATCATCATGGTCATGGATATTACAAACCACAAGCACAGCTCGTTTCTAGAGTGGATCATCATCGTCCTTATCGCCGTCGAATCGTTATGGGGCTGACCGAGTGGTTCAAGCCCGCATTTTTAGATTGACGGGGTTCACCCCTCGCAGCCGCACGACTCCCCCGGAGCGCACGCCTCTC
>JACXUG010000107.1 GCA_014764065.1 Campylobacterales bacterium | reverse complement strand
AGGCTTTCACGCAGCTTTTCGCCCGGCCAGAGGCCGACAACGGCGATAACAAAGAGCATAACGATCGCCAGCGAGCGGCGGATGTACTGCGGTTTGACAATCGCGAGGAGGAAATAGAGCGCGAAGGCCACGATGAGGATGATCCGCGTCGTCAGGATGGAGGGGAGGTAGATTCCAAGCAGCATGTCCGCGCTCTCGGGCAGCGTCTTGATGTACCACATGAAGAAGAAGAGGACCAGAAAGCCGCCGAGGAGGCTGACGTAGCCCATTTTGCGGGTCAGCTCGTACGAGACCTCTTTGTTCTTCATCGCGCTGGAGATGATCAGCCCGATGACACCGGCCATCATGATCATGAAGCCGATTCGCAGGAACATGTGTGGGAAAGTGTTGACCCCAAAGAAGGCGTCGCTGGCCGATCCCGTCTGGTAGAAGGCGTCGTTGCCCGGCCACATCATGAAGCTGATGATCCCGATGATGAGCATCAGGGTACCGACGGAGGCCAGTGCGAAGGTGTAGGTCAGCTTCAGGTGCGTTTTGCGGTCGATCTTGTTGATGAAGTAGACCAGCGCGAAGACGCCGATGACCTCATAGATGAAGAAGATCCACTCTGTAGCCCAGACCCAGACGAAGTTGTGGATCAGCGCGCTGATCCCCCGCGGGCTGGCCGCCGTGGCCGTATACCAGATCCCCGGACCCGTGATGGAACCGATGACGTAGGAGAAGATCAGCAGGAATATGCCGTACTTCTTCATATAGTCATAGAGGTCGGTGCGGTTCTCCTTGTACGCTTTGTGCGCCAAGAAGGCAAAAAGCAGCGCGGCACCGACGGAGGTGTGCGAAGCCAGAATATGAATGGTTCCGGTGATCCCCATCAACCAGGCTGAGCCGATATCGGGAAAATAGAAAAGCGGAAACATGCCAATGAAATCCATCCGTTTCTCCTTAAACAGATAATCCTGGCAGGGAAAAAACCCCTCCGGGATGATTCCAAAGGTAGCACTCGGGTGGGCTGGCCGCCCAAAATGCGCCTATTGGAAAAAAACAACATTTGATTCGTCATAGGGATATGGCACAATAAAATGTTGCAACACAACACAAACATACCTGTCTGTCATCGCCAAATTGTCGACAGGTATGCTTCTTTATCCGGTTAAAACCGCTTCCTCATTTAAAACAATTCTGAAATATGGGAAACGGAAAATAATAATCAACTAATATTAATTTTGTGTTAAGGGCTGTTCAGAAATGAGCGGTGGGTGGAATGAGGGTGTCTGGGGGAGCGTGCAGGCGGGGCTCAGGCCCCGATGATGATGTGGTTCTTTGCGACGGTGGCGTAGGCCTCCATCGCCGTTTCCAGGGTGTCGCTGGCGTCGAGGTCCGTGACGCCGATCAGTTTTGAGCCCCCTTCGAGCTGGAGGGTGATCTCCGCGTTTTCGCTGCTGCGCTGCAGGGAGGTGATTTTGCCCTTCAGGATATTGACGTCGCCGGTGGCTTCCGGTGCGGTCCGGCTGATGGCGACGTCGCTGGATTTGATGATGGCGTAGGCGTCGCACCCCTCCTCAAGCCCCATGTTGCGTACCGACGTCGAGGTGATAACGGAGTAGAGGGTGTCGCCGCCGGGGAGCTGCAGGCGAAGTTCGGAACGCAGGCCGTGGGGCGTGATGGTGCCGACGCTGCAGGCGATCTGGTTGCGTGCGCTCGTGGTGAGGAAAGTACGCGAGAGGATGCGGGCGAGCCGTTCGGGGTCATCCCCTGCTTCAGCAAAGCGGTGGATGAATTCGCGGTGCAGCTCCGCGAAGCGCTTGTAGGTGGCGATGAGCTCGTAGGCGTGGGCGGTCAGGACCGTCCCCCCGCCGCCGCGGCCGCCGGTTGTTTTTTCGATGATGGGGCGGTCGGCGATCTCGTTCATGGCGTTGACCCGCTCCCATGCCGCCTTGTAACTCATCTTCATCGCCTTCGCCGCGGCATGAATGGAGCCGGTCTGGGCGATCTTCTCGAGCAGCTCGATGCGCCCGTTGCCCAGGAAGTTCCTGCCATCTTTTCGCAGCCAGAAGTGCCCGTCTATCTGCATGATGTACCTTTGGATGGAGTCGCAGGGAGGGAAATCGGCGGCATAAAGTTCCTTGGCGAATGATTTGACAAGCTTATTATAACAGACGCTAACGTTCGGTTTGTCCGGCGGGGAGGGTGCAAGTGAAGGTAACGCGGTTTTCGGCCTGGGTGACGGCGATGTCGTGCGTATGGTGGCGGCCGCTCATGGGAGGTTACTCCGCGCTGCCGGGCGCCGATTTGAAAAGCTTGTTCTGGTAGAGGTCGTTGATGACATGGATAAAAGCCATCGTATCCCGTTCGAGTTCCGGGTCATGCTCCGTGGGGGTCAGGTGCTCCTCTGCGGAGAGGTGGAAGGTGAGCGGCGGGGTGTCGGGCTGCGCAACGGCGAGTTTGTCGCCGTTGCGCAGGGCGTACATGTCATGGAACTGCATCAGCACCATCTCCTTCTCGGGATCTTCGAAGATCGATTTGCCGAGGACCGGATAGGTCAGGTCGATGCCGACGGCGTCGAGGGCCGTGGCCAGGACGTCGGGTTGGGTGGAGCGTTTGGCGACGCGCTGGGGTTTGATGCCGCCGCCGAGGATCATCCCCATGATGCGGTATTTCGGGACGGGGACGAGGTCGTCGCCGTAGGTGCGGACGTTATGGTCGGCGAGGATCATGAAGACAGTATCGTCGTAATACCCCTCGCGCTTGGCGTCGTCGATAAGCTTCCCGATGGCGTAATCGGCGAACTTGATGGCATTTTCAACGCTGCTCTTCGGTTTGCCGGGTATCAGGTTGATGCGGCCGCCGGGGAACTCGAAGGGGGTGTGGTTGGTCGTGCTGAAGAGCACGGAAACGAAGGGTTTCCCCTCGGCGTGCCACTTGGCGAACTCTTCGTTGGCCCGGACGACGAGGTCTTCGTCGCAGACGCCCCAGATGCCCGTGAAGGCTGGGTCCTTGAACTTGGGCTGATCGATCAGGACGTCAAACCCGTTGCCGTAGAACCAGCCGCGCATGTTGTCGAAGTTGCTGGCCCCGCCGTAGATGAAGCTGCTGCGGTAGCCGTAGGGTTTGAGTAGCGAGGCGACGGTAAAGAAGCCCTCCTGGGATTTGTTGCGCTTGACGACCCCTTCGCCGGGCACCGGCAGGAAGCCCGAAACGCTGCCGGCGATCCCCCGCACGCTGCGGGTACCGTTACTGTAGAGGTGGTCGAAGAAGAGGGAGTCATTGGCCAGGCGGTCGATGTTTGGCGTGACCCCCTTTTCGCCGCCGAGGGCGCCGACAAACTGTGCGCCCAGGCTCTCCTGCAGGAAAATGACAAGGTTTTTCGGCTTGGCAGCGGGGAAGTGGGTCTTCTGGGTCCGCAGGAAAGGCTCCTCCATATTCCCGACGGGGATACGCAGCTGGCGCGAGACCCGCTCGTAGGCTTCGTCCAGCGGCATTTTGCCGTATTTGCTCATGACGACGCCGTGCTTCTTCTGCGAATAGTAGGCGTAGCCGATGCTGTAGAGGCTGTTTTTCGTGATCTCGTTCACGACGTGGGAGTCCGTATAGACCGCGAGGGAGATATTGGCCGCGCGGTGGCTGAAAGAGGAGCGGATGCCGATGAAGAGCACGGCGACCAGGGGCAGGAGCATCAGGAGGCGGAAGGGCCATTTGATCTCGAAAACGACTTTGAACGTGTTGCGGGTCAGGGTCCAGAAGAGGTAGCCCGCCACGGCCATCATAATAGTGGCCACGAGGAGCTTCAGCTTGTAGGTCGTCCAGATGTTGCCGAAGACCTCTTTGGGATAATCGAGGTAGTTCAGAAAGATGTCGTTCGGGCGGACGTCGAATTCGGCGAAGAAGGGGAAGGTCGCATTTTCGATGAAGAGTGCTGCCAGCAGAAAGACGAGCAGGTAGACACGGACGAAAGTACGTACCTGG
>JACXUG010000106.1 GCA_014764065.1 Campylobacterales bacterium | reverse complement strand
CGATGCCGACGTCATCTACGAATGGCTCAGCGGCGACGTCAAATTCGGAACGCCTGCGCAGGGGTGTGACCTGCATACAGGTGCGTGTACGGCGACGATGGGCGACGGCACGCCTGTGACCTTCGCCATGAGCCCGCGTCCCATCTCGGTCATGCAGAAGCTGCAGCTGCACCTCGCTACAGACGGCCGCTACAACAGTCTGAAAGTGGAGATCTACGGTCTCAATATGAATATGGGACGTTACAGCTATACCCTGACGCGCACGAGCGACGGCAATTACAGCGGCGAAGGGATGATCCCGGCCTGTTCGGGGCGGATGGACTGGCGCGCCAACATTATTGCCGAAGAGCCGACCAGGCGCATCGGCACCTATTTCACCTTTTCGACGGAGTAACCATGGTCCAACGTCTGATCCTGATTCTTTTTCCCCTGCTGCTGGCCGTGGGTGCCTACTTCTATGTCATTCCCACCGTGAAACGCAAACATTACGACTTTACGCTTCAGAGTGCCGACGGCCCGGTCAGCCTCAGCGACTTCCGTGGAAAAAAGGCCGTCGCTATCTATTTCGGCTACACCTACTGCCCCGATATCTGCCCGACGACCTTCTCCAACCTGACGGGGGCCATGAAACTGCTGCCGCCCGAAGCGGCTGATGCGATGCAGGTGATCTTTGTCAGCGTCGACACCGACCGCGATACGCCGCAGAGTCTCAAAGAGTATGTCGAATACTTCTACCCTACCTACCTCGGCGTGACCGGGTCGAAAACGCAGATCGACGAAGTCGTCTCACGTTACGATGGGACAGAATACACGATTATCAAAGGGGGGAGCAAGGCGATGGGCTACACCGTCGGCCACACCTCCTACGTCTACTTTTTTGACAAACAGGGGAACTTCAGTTCCCGCCTGAACCACAGTATCGATCCCCGCGAAACGCTGACGCATATGGAAAAGGCGCTCGGAATCGCACATTAATTCCACGCCACCCGAGCGAACCCCCGAAGCTTTGCCGTTATGCTTCTTCCGTCTGACCCTTCCCGCCCGTGCCGAGCAGCACGGCGATCCACCTTGTCGACTCTTCCGAATCAAACACGATCTTGACCATTATTGTCAGCGGAATGGAGAGCAGCATGCCGACCGGCCCCAGCAGCCATCCCCAGAAGATCAACGACAGAAATACGACAAGCGTCGAAAGATCAAGCCCCCGTCCCATCACCTTCGGCTCGATGACCGAACCCACCAGCACATTGATCACGACGTACCCGGCTGCGATCCAGAATGCCGATGCCGCATCCAGCTGGATCAGCGCCAGCAGCACGGCCGGTACGGCGGCCATGATTGAGCCGATATTGGGAATAAAATTGAGCAGGAATGCCACGACGCCCCACAAGACGGGATAATCCAGGCCGAAGAGCAGCAGCAGGAGATAGACAAGAAAGCCCGTTCCGGCACTGATCAGCGCCTTGAGCGCCATGTAGTGATTGATCTTTACGAGAATCTCGTTGAGATGCTTCTGGCCTTCGGAGTGGTTCCGGCGGTAGATCAAGGCGATCTTGTTACGGTAGGCGGCGCCCTCAAGCAGCATGAATACGGTCGTCAACAGTATGACGAAGCTATTGGTCAGGATCGACCCGAACCCTTTGAGCGCCCCGGTCATATAGGCAAAGACGGCGCCGGGATCGAGCAGGGTCTGCAGGTTCTTTTCCGGCAGCGCTATCCCCTGCTCCGTCAACCAGACCGCCACATCGCCGAGACGGCTTCTCAGGTCGACTTCATAACCGGGGAGGTTGCCGATGAAATCGTTCGCGGCATAACCGACGATGGCACCGAAAAGGACAAAGAAGAGGAGCAACACGCCGATAAGAATCAACATCGCCAGCGCCATCGGGATCTTGCGTTCCATCAGAAAATGGAGCAACGGCATGAGGATGATCGCGATAAAAAGCGAAAGCAGGAAGGGAATAATAATCGCCGATGCCGCCTTCACTCCGGCAAAGACGATGACGACGGCGGCAAGGATGATAAAGACGTTCCCTAAACGGTTGGTCTGCTCCATAGGCTAGGCTCCTGATTGGATTTTTTTCATGTTGGTCCGCTGCTGCAGGTAGTTGGCAAGGTTCATCAGACAAAGCGTGACCAGGAAGATCATCAGCCCCGGGAAAAAACTGACCCACCACGCGATATCGATCACCTCTTTGCCGTTGCTCAGGATCGTCCCCCAGCTCATCTGCGGCGCCACGATCCCCAGGCCGAGGAAACTCAGCCCCGATTCGGAGAGAATCGCCCCTCCGACGCCGAAGGTGAAGCTGACAAAAAAGATCGGGGCCAGCAGCGGGGCGTAATACTTGAGCAGGATCTTCGCCCGCGATACCCCGGCGATCCCGAGGATCTTGATAAAGGGCTGCGATGTCACGGCGAAACTTTCCGAACGCACCAGCCTCGCCGTCGTCATCCAGCCCGTGACGGAGATGATGAGGATCAACACCAGCGCCGAAGCATTTACATAGCTCACCAGGGCCAGCAGCAGGAAAAAGGTCGGAAAGGTTAGGAAAAGATCCACTATAATGACAAAACCTTTGTCGACAGCTCCCCTGGCATACCCCGCGATCGCCCCCAGAATGAAGCCGAGGAAAGTGCCGATCAATGCACTGCCTACGCCGATGATGAGCGAAACCTTTCCGCCTTCGATGATGCGCGCCAGCAAATCCCGTCCGAGCCGGTCGGTCCCGAAAGGGTGTGCCAGCGAAGGGGCGGAGAGGATCGCATCGCGGTGCAGCAGGTAGGGATCGGCCGTATAGAGGAAACCGCCCAGAAATGTCACCAGGACGATCAGCAACAGCAAGAAAAGTGTATTGCGCGGAAAGTCATGCATCTGCAAGACACCAGTCGATCGGGGCGATGCCCTCGCTTTGCAGGTAGGCATTGGTCCGTGAAAAAGGTTTGGAACCGAAAAAGCCGCGGTACGCGGAGAGCGGAGACGGGTGCGGCGAGGCAATAATGTGATGGCGTGAAGCGTCGATGAGTGACGCTTTCATCTGGGCCGGGCGTCCCCACAGAACGAAGACGAGACACTCCCTGCCGTCGCTGAGCGCTTTGATCGTCGCATCGGTGAAACGCTCCCACCCCTGCTCCTTGTGCGAATGCGCCTGCCCCGCACGGACCGTCAAAACCGTATTGAGTAGAAACACCCCCTGCTTCGCCCATGCTTCCAGCGTTCCGTTCTGCGGGATGTTGCAGCCGATGTCGTCTCTGAGCTCCTTGAAGATGTTCTGCAAGGAGGGCGGATGCGCTATGCCGCGCTGCACGGAAAATGCAAGCCCGTGCGCCTGGTTTGGCCCATGGTAGGGGTCCTGCCCTAGAATAACGACTTTGACGTTCTCATAGGGTGTCAGGTTGTATGCAGCAAAGATATCAGCGCCCTTCGGGTAGATGGGGAAGGTAGCTTTCTCAGCGAGAAGAAACGCCTTCAGCTCCTCGAAATAGGGCTGCTCGAATTCCGAGGCAAGCACACGCTTCCAGGAGGGGTTGATCTTGGGGTCAATCTGCATAGCACCGTCCGTGTATAGAGTCAACGTAGTATACAAAAGAATGCGTTTGGGATGCGTAAAACGGGAGGAGTCCGCCCGGAGGCGGAAGAATGAAGTTGTTGGTGCACGATGCGCTTAGAACGCATAGTTCAGCTGAACCGTCACACCTCTCTGGGAGTGTTTGACGTCTGCTGAAGAGTTCTGCGTTGCACCGGCTGCGTTAGCCGCATCTGTCGGCGTACCGCCGTTCTGGAGTACCATATTGTATGCCAGACCTTGACCCATTGCACTTGTGTCGTAGGAGAAGCTGACTTCAGGCGCATAAACGAAGGCTGCGTCAACAGAGAGCATCTTGCTGAAGCTGTACGTACCACCGGCAGTAACATGCGATTCGACAACGGCCGGGAAGCCTGCGAGGTTGAAGAAGTTCTTGACGGCACCGTCATACTCGCCTGGAGACAT
>JACXUG010000003.1 GCA_014764065.1 Campylobacterales bacterium | reverse complement strand
GTGCCGGTCGTTAAGCATGACAAGGGGCAGTGCCACACCTACATCGACAAGGACGCGGACCTGGAGAAGGCGGTGAAGATTGCCGTCAATGCGAAGGTGGACCGTCCCGGCGTCTGCAACGCGATGGAGACACTGCTTGTCGACAAAGCCGTTGCTGCCGTTGCCCTGCCAAAGCTCAAAGAAGCCTTTGACGCGGCGCATACCGAGCTCAAGGGATGCAGCGACACCCGCGCGATCATCGACGTTGCCGAAGCGACGGAGGCGGATTTCGACACGGAGTACCTGGCGAACATTCTCAATATCCGGACCGTTGACGGCGTCGACGGCGCCGTGGACCATATCGTCCGCCACGGTTCGGGACACTCCGAGGCGATCGTGACGGAGAACTACACGACGGCGGAGCGGTTCCTCAACGCCGTCGATGCCGCGGCGGTCTACGTCAACGCCTCGACCCGTTTCACCGACGGCGGCGCCTTCGGCTTCGGGGCCGAGGTCGGCATCTCCACGAACAAGCTGCATGCACGCGGCCCGATGGGCATCGAGGGGCTGACGACCTACAAGTTCAAGATTTACGGCAACGGCCAGATCCGCTGATGCAGGTTTTACGGGTTGAGGGGCTCTCCTTCGGCTACACGCAGGAGAGGCTTCTCTATCATGACTTCTCCCTCTCGCTTAATACGGGAGAGATCAAAGCGATCGTCGGTCCCAGCGGGGCGGGCAAGAGCACCCTTTTCGAACTCATTCTCGGCAACCTCCGTCCCCGCACCGGCAGGATCGAAGCCCTGCCGGCCTCCATGGTCTTTCAGGACCCCTACAGCTCCTTTCATCCCACCTACAGCGTTCTCAACCAGATCAAAGACGTGGCAGATACGTCCGGGATAGAACGCTACCTGGACGATATGGGGCTGGACGAGGCGCTCCTGCACAAACTCCCCCACGAGCTCTCCGGAGGGCAGCTGCAGCGCGCTTCCATTCTGCGGGCACTGCTGATGAAACCGAAGTTGCTCCTGCTGGACGAGCCGACCTCCGCGCTGGACAACGTGATCCAGCTCGACGTGATGCAGCTGCTGCTGCGCCACCTGGACGAGGTCGGCATGCTCCTGATCACCCACGAGATCGACCTGGCCAACTGGTGCGCCGACGAGATCGTCCAAATAGGCTGAAATCGCGTCCCAAACGGCTTCCATCCGTTTTGTACGAAAATACCTACAGAAAAGGAGCGGCCCGCTCCGCTACAATGCCTAAAAAATTACAAGGCATACCCAATGAGCAAACGTATTCTGATCGTGGATGATATCGGTTTTATTGTCGAATTCAAATCGAAAGTCATTGATGCCCTCTCCAAAGAGATCAAGCAGAAGATCCTGATCGATTCGGCGAACTCCGTCCGCGAAGCGCTCGCGAAGATCGCGCAGAATGATTACGATGCCATGGTGGTGGATGTGAACCTGCCTGACGGTACGGGCATCGATATTGCAAAGGTGGCGCAGGCCAAAAAACGCGCAGACACGCATTGCCGCCCTGACGATCTATCCCCAGAAGTTCGAGCAGGACCATACCTATTTCGACGCATATTTCAAAAAACCGATCCTGCCGACCGTCTATAAAGAGAATACCCGCCGCCTGCTCCAGCTTTAGACGCAGCTGTTATCTTTCATGGGGCGAAAGACATTCCCTCAGACGTATCCTCTCCCCGACCGATCCTAATCCCGTGCGGCCAGGGCCGCTTTGAGCACTTTTTTTATCTCTTTTTTTTGTTGAAGGGCTTCCCGACATAGGCGTCAAAGTGGGGGTTGTCCGAAGCACTGGCTTTCGGGTCCCCCGAAATGGAGACGGCATAGGCCGGGAGGAGGTCGTGCTGTTTTTCAATGGCCCGCAACTCCCGAATGACGTCGTAGCCCGAAATCTTCGGCATATGGTTGTCGAGAAGGAGGAGGGTAAAAGGGTGGTTTACCAATATCCCTTTTGCAAGCAGGTCGATGGCAGTCTGACCCTCCTGGGCCGTTTCGATCACGCAGAACTCCTCTTCGAGAATGGCCTTGATCAGTTCGATATTGATGCGGTCGTCGTCGGCGACAAGCACTTTGGGCACGGTGCGGCTGGTGAGCATGGCATGAAGTGTACTGGCGTAGTAGCCGTATTGCGAGATGACATCGACCTCGGCCGTTTTTTGCATTTTGGTCATGGAGAGGAAGTGCTCTTCCACCACCGTGAGAGGCAGGTTGTTCGTTGCGACATACGCCTCTACCTGTGCATCGAATTTACGTTGGAATGCGATGAGGTGCGTAGTGTCGGAAGGGGCCTGAATGACGGAACGGATCGCGACAATATTGGATTTCGGGAGCCCCATGCGCAGCAGGTAGCGCATGATGTTCCTGCTGGTCGGCAGGTTGGGCTCGTCCATGAGGATGGCGATCTTGCTCTGCGGGTTCGGGACGGGGGCGAAGCTCGGGAGCGTATTGACGGCCTGCAGCGGCAGCGTGAAGAAGAAGCGGCTCCCTTTGCCTACTTCGCTCTCAAGTGCCAGCTCCCCGCCGAGATCATAAACGTACTGGGCGCTGATGGCGAGGCCGAGACCGGTGCCGCCGAAGGTGGAGGCCGTCTCCTCCGTTGCCTGCTTGAAAGCTTCGAAGATCGCCTGCTGGTGCTCTTCGGCGATCCCGATTCCCGTATCGGTTACCGCTACACTTATCGTACCGGCGCTTTGGTCGTAACCAACGGCCAGCTCGACGGATTTCCCGGTCGGGGTGAACTTGTAGGCGTTCGCGATGAGGTTCATGATGACCCGTTTGAGCTTGGCGGCATCGACGGTGATCTCCTTGGGGAGTGTGGGGTCGATGTAGATGAGGTAGCAGAGCGCCTTGTCCGACATGTTCGCCGAAAAAGATATCGGCGATATCGGCGAAGAACTTCGCCGGGGTGATTTGCACGGGTCCGGGGAGCGTGCGTTCGCGCTGCGTCGAAACGCGGTCGAGGATGGAGGTGGTCAGCTCGTTGATAAAGCGGGCAACTCTCTTTCGCAGGGTCTTCCCGGACACTTTTGAGCGTTATTATAAAAAGAGGATGGGAAGCAGCTGTTGCACATACTTTAACGCGAATTAATTCATCATGTGGTAGCCTCTCCCCAACAGATCGGAAGGAACGGAAAAATGGAGCAATTGATCATCGACACACTGGCGTCAGCACGGAAGCATTTCACTGCATTCGGTCTGGACGCTGAGCAGGTGGACGAGCTGCTTGATTACAAGATAGCCGAGGCCGTCTACGAGGGGTATGCGGTCGTCGTGGAAGCGGGCGGCAATCACCGTTTTGAAAACCTGGGGGATACTTGGAGCGGATCGAAGCGTTTTACCGCGATGCCTAACGGACGCCGCTGGGCAGGGTGGCGATGCGTGCCTGCAGCCAGCGCGCATTGTCCGCATCCGTGCCGGCGCATTCGCAAAAACGCGGCAGGTCGCAGATCAGCGGCCAGAGCGCGCTCGTGGCGACCCCTTCGGCATTGGTCGCTTCCAAAAAGGCGTCGCGCTTCTCGGGTGCTTCGAAGAGCAGGGCATTGAGCCAGTAGTTGGGTTCACTCTGTTTTTTCACCCGGAAGAGCTTAACTTCCTCCTCCTCTTCGTAGTCGGCAAAGAACTCCCGGTAGCGGCGGGCAAGGTCGCGCTGTTTGGTGACGATCGTTCTTATATGCTCCATCTGGGCGCAGCCGACCGCTGCGTTCAGGTTGGACATACGGCAGCTAAAACGTCCCTGGGCTGCTTCCTTCGCATCGGAAAGATAGGGAATGCTTCCGACGCTTCTCGCCTGCTCCGCCATGGAGTCGTCGTCACAGACGAGCACGCCGCCGCCCCCGCATGTGGCGATCTTGTGGCCTTCGAAACCGTAGATGCCGCAGTGGCCGAAACGCCCCGCCATGGTTCCCTTGTACGACGATCCGAAAGCCTCTGTCGCATCTTCGATGAGCATGATGGCATACTCGTCGCAGACGGTCCGGATCTCATCGATGCGGCAGGGAAACCCCAGAATATGGACCGGTACACAGGCGGTGATGCGGCGTCCCGTGTGACGGTTGAAACACCCCTCTTCGCGGATTTCGGCGTTGTAGGCGAGGAACTCCCGCAGCCGGTCCGGGTCCATGCCCATCGTTTTACGTTCGACGTCGATGAAGATGGGCTCTGCACCCAGGCTGTCGACGGTGTTGGCCGTCATGGCGTGCGCGAGCGGCTGGGTCAGTACTTCGCAGCCAGGACCTGTACCCGCCAGGACGAGGGCGACGCGCATCGCCGATTCGGAAGCGTTGAAGGCAACGGCATGGCGGGTCCCGCAGTATTCGCTGACCATTCCCTCGAAGCGTTCGACGTATTCGCCTTCGGAAGAGACTTCTGTACTTTCGATACAGCTGCAGAGGTAGTTCTTTTCGTTCCCCACGAAACGCGGTGCATGCAGGGGGACTGCCCCGCTGCTTCTGAAAAGGTTCCGGATATAGCGTACGGTGTTAGTGTGCATACTCTTCCTTTCAATCAATATACCCCGCGCTCAGCGCACGAAGGTTGACGCCAGTTTGAATCCAGCTCCGGCCATGAATACGGTTCCAAGTGCATTCAGCCCGATATTGGCGGCCGCCAGGGCGAGGTGACCGCCGCCCAGCAGCATGACACTTTCGATCGCGAAGGTCGAATAGGTCGTCAAAGCCCCAAGGATCCCCGTCGAGAGGAAGGATTTGACATGCAGCGAGAAGTAGGTCGTGTACATGAAATAGGCGACTAGGATCCCCATGATGAAACTGCCGATCAGGTTGACGCCGAGGGTGCCGAAGGGGAGGTCATGGGGAACACGGTGGGAGATGAGACCGTTGAGGTAGGCTCGCAGAACGGCGCCGATAAAACCGCCGCTTCCGATGGCGAGCAGGGTGGCAAGGCTCATGATTCTTTCCTTTCTTCGTAACGGTCATAGGTTTCCTGCATCCGAAGCTGCAGCTGTTCCAGCCATTTTTTGTCGTTTTTGTCTGCCTGGACGCTCTCCAGGTAGACCGCGGTGATGACGCCCGGGGCGGCGGTCATGCGCTTGGTACTGAAAAATCGGGCGGTATGGATCAGCACGACGGGCTGTACCGTCAGGCCGAGCTTGTCGGCGATCAGTTTCGCCCCGGGTTTGAAGCGGCGCATCCGGCCGCTTTCCGAACGGGTGCCTTCGGGAAAGATGCAGACGATCCGCCCGTCGTCGATCCGCTCTTTGGCCGCTTTGAGCAGGCCGACGAGCGCGCTTTTGCTTTCGCGTTCCAGGGGGATCTCCCGGGAGAGGCGGACAGCCAGCGAGAAAAAAGGGATTTCGAAGAGCTCTTTTTTGGCGACCCAGGCGAGCTCGCGCTTTGTCGAGCTCTCGATAACACCGATGTCGAGTTCGCTCTGGTGGTTGATGATATACATCTGCGCTTCGGGGTCCGGGGTGCCGATTTTACGGACATGGACGAAGATCAGTATCCGGATGAACCAGGCGGATATTTTCGATGCATAAGGGCGGGGGACGAAAGGGTAGAGCAGGATTTTGAGCAGCAGCCCCGTAAAAATGACGAGGGTGCTGTAAACCCAGTTAATCCGCGCAAGTATCTTCATTCTTGACCCAACCGATCTGTTCGTTTTGGAGGCGAACTTTCGTATAGCCTTTGATATGCCCTTCGGCGTTTAACTGGTAGCGCGACGGGGCGATCTCGAAGACCGTGGCGTTGCGCATCGGCAGAAGGTAGATCGGCGACCCCTCTTTGATGCAGACCTGCTGCAGCGGAACGTTGAGCCAAGCGGCATAGGCTCCCGCGGCGACGGCGACGGCGAGCAGCGTCCAGGAGCGTTTCCAGAGCGCGAGTAGGAAGAATAGCCCGAACACGACGAGGAAAACAACGGTTTTCTGGGTGACGTGCCCGTGCTCGACCGGGTTGATGTCACTCGTTGTCGAGACGAGATCGTCATCCACCTCGATCGGGATACTCATCCGTTCATACTGTTTGCTCTGCAGGTTGAAATACTGGAAACGCAGCACTTCCATCGTCTTGGGCAGGACGGCATAGTAGCTCATCGACGCGAAATGCGGATCTTGCTGCAACGATTCGAAATCCTGCTTCCCGGCCTGGGGCAGGTGGAACGCCCCAAGGTCGCTGCGATTCGCATCGGCGGAGATTACGATGATGTTGTTGGCTTTGTCGTAGACGGTGGTCTTGACATGTGTCACGGTGAAACGGTCGGCGAGAATCCCGCAGAAGTTTTGCGGAGGGTTGAGGACCGTCGTCTCGACGGCACCGCCCTGCAACGGTTCGGAGCTCTCCTCTTCACCGTAGCCCAGGGTGAGCACCGGCGTAATGTCGGGCAGCAGGGCGCGTTTTCCCGTGACCTTGAAATAGAAGCGGTCGAAGTAAGTGTGATCGTGCGTTTCGCGTTCGGGGGTATCACTGAGGAGTTCGAGGCCGCTGCCGCCGCTGAAGCGGTAGGCGAGGCCGTCGAAGAGGTCGGTCGTGATAACGGAACGGATGAGGATGGAGACGATTTCACCCTTGAAGAGGCGCTCGGGTTTTTCGACCAGCGTGGCGTAAAGATGCCGTGTGCCAGACGCCTCCTCCTCTACGGAAATCGCATCGCTCTTGGCTTCTGTCGATTGGTCCGCCTCTTGGGCCTGCATGCCGAAGGGCATGACGGTCTCGGGAATGTCGTTCACGAATGTGGCGGCCTGCAGGAGGCCGAAGGTACCGAGCCAGAGGAGCAGTAGGAACGAACGCATTACGAAGCGAAGAACCCTTCAAGCATCGCTTTGCCGTCTGCGGATCCGAGGATTGCTTCCATGGCGCGCTCGGGATGTGGCATCAGGCCGAAAACGTTCTTGGCTGCATTACAGACACCGGCGATGGCATCGACGGAACCGTTGGGGTTGCTTACGTTGCCTTTGCTGTCACAGTAGTGCAGCAGGACCTGGTCGTTATCGTAGAGGGCCTTGAGGCCGTCCGGATCGATGTAGTAGTTCCCGTCGTGATGGGCGATGGGGATGTTCACGACGTCGCCCTTGTTCAGCTTCTGCAGAAAGGTATTCTCATTTCCGACGACTTTGAGGTGGTGGTGGCGTGAGATGAAATGGAGGTGTTCGTTGCGTTTAAGCGCACCCGGCAGCAGACGCGATTCGGTCAGGACCTGGAAACCGTTGCAGATGCCGAGCACTTTTCCGCCGCGTGCGGCATGGGCCTCGACGGCCTGCATGACGGGACTGAAACGGGCGATGGCTCCGCTGCGCAGGTAGTCGCCGTAGCTGAAACCGCCTGCAACAACGACAAGGTCGGTGCCGCCGGCAATGCTGGTCTCTTTGTGCCAGACGATCTCCGTCGTCGCTCCCAGCTTTTCGAAAGCGTACTGCGTATCGTACTCGCAGTTCGTTCCGGGAAACTGAATGATGGAGACTTTCATGAGACGATCTCGATAACGTAATCTTCGATGACGGTGTTGGCCAGCAGGGATTCGCACATTTCAGTCACCTCCGCTTTGGCGCTCGCTTCATCGGCAGCCGTGAGGTCAAGGACGATCTGCTTGCCGACGCGGACATCGTTGACACCGTCGAATTTGAGTGAGTTCAGTGCGTGGTGGACGGCTTTGCCCTGGGAATCCAGGACACCCTGCTTCAAAAATACGTTGACGATCGCTTTCATTACTTTACTCCCAAAATGCGGTTCAGAACTTCTTCATAGGCCACTTTGAGCCCGCCGAGGCCCTGGCGGAAACGGTCTTTGTCCATTTTTTCGCCCGTTTCCATATCCCAGAAACGGCAGTTGTCCGGGCTGATCTCGTCCGCGAGAATGATATTGCCCTCTTTGTCCTTGCCGAACTCGAGTTTGAAGTCGACAAGGTTGAGGCCTTTCTCCGCGAAGTAGGGCTTGAGGATGTCGTTGACTTGGCGGGCCATACGGCGGATCTTGTCGAGCTCGTCCTGGTAGTCAACGAGGCCGAGGATCAGAGCGTGCTGGTCGTTGAGCTTCGGATCGCCGAGCGCATCGTTTTTATAGTCGAATTCGACGAGGGTGAACGGCAGCACTTTGCCCTCCTCGATACCGAGGTTCTTGCTCAGGCTCCCGGTGGCGATGTTGCGGACGATGACTTCGATGAGAATAATGTCGACACGCTTGTGCAGCATATGGTTGTCGTCGAGCATATCTACGAAGTGTGTTGGGACGCCTTTGGACTCGATCAGTTTGAAGAGTTCCGTCGAGATTTTGTTGTTGATGGCACCTTTGCCCGCCTCACTCGATTTTTTGGCGCCATTGAAAGCGGTCAGGTCGTCTTTGAATTCGGAGATGATCAGATTTGCATCGTCCGTTGTAAAGAGTTTTTTTGCCTTGCCTTCATACAGCAATTCGCGTTTTTCCATCAATGTGTTCCTTTCACGATGATCAGTGCTTTGAGGATGTCAATCGCCTCTTTGAGTTGGATGTCGTTGTTGACCTGTTTTTCCGTAATGATGTTGGTGTCCGTTTTGTCGTCCGCTTCGGGATCGGTGGTATTGCCGTCGATCTTCTTCAGTTCGCTTTTAAGGTGCATCTTCAGGTCGGCCTCTTTGATGGCGAATTCGTCGTCGTCGGTTTTCGGGACGAGCCCACGGTCAACGATGATGTCCGGGGTGACGCCGATCGCCTGGATCGTACGACCACTCGGCAGGTAGTAGCGCGCGACCGTCAGCTTGATGGCTTCGGTGTCGCTGATGGGCAGGATCACCTGGACGGAGCCTTTTCCGAAGGTCTTCTTCCCGACCAGCACGGCACGCTTGTGGTCCTGCAGCGCACCGCTGACGATCTCGGAGGCGGAGGCGCTCCCCTCGTTGACGAGAACCACAAGAGGCTTCTCCGTCAGGGTTGCCGAATGGTGGGCGCTGTACTCGCTGTTTTCGCGTTCGTCACGACCTTTCTGGGAGACGATGACCCCTTTGTCGACAAAGAGGTCGACGAGGCCGACGGCCTGGTCGAGCAGGCCGCCGGGATTGTTGCGGAGGTCGAGGATGAAGCCCTTGGCCTCACCGTTATGCTGGCGGATCGCCTTGGAGATGCCGTCGACGACCTTCTGGTCGAAACTGGTGACGCGCAGATAGACGATGTCGTCGCCGATCGTTTTGGCGTAGACGGACTGGATCTTGATGATGTCGCGGATGATGTTGACGACGAAGGGTTTCGTTTCGCCCTTGCGGACGATGGTGATGTCGATCGGCGTTTTCGGCTTGCCGCGCATCAGGTTGACCGCTTCGTCGATGTCCATGTCGAGCGTCGGCGTATCGTCGATCTTGAGAATGATGTCCCCAGCCTGCAGACCGGCTTTGTCCGCCGGCGTGCCTTCGATCGGCGCGATGACGGTGAGGGCGCCATCTTTGATACCGACGGTGATGCCGAGGCCGCCGAACTCCCCTTTGGTCTGGACCTGGAGGTCTTTGAAGTCCTTCTGGTTCAGGTAGGAGGAGTGGGCGTCGAGCTTGCCCATCATCCCCTCGATGGATTTGTTCATGAGGGTATCGATGCTCTCTTCGTCGACATAGTATTTTTCGACGATACTCAGCACCTTCGTGAACTTCGCCAGGGCCTGGAGGCGGGAAGCTTCGACCGTCGGTGCACCCTCTTTGGGTGCGTCGGCGAGGAGGGCGGTGGAATAGGTCAGGGCTACGGCCGCCGTTGCCGTGAGAAAGCCCATCGCCATCATCTTTTTCTTTTTCATTTTCTATTGCTTTTCAGTCTTGCGATTTTTGAGCGTCTATTATAGTCAAACAATAGTAAAATAAAAGCATGCAGGCCGTTGCGTTTGGAGAAAATGTGCAGAAGGTGACCGGCGGGATTTATAAAACCTTAGTCAGTTTATATCAACTATAGTTGACACTACTAGACTAAAGATGCTATAATCATTCCAGTCAAGTAGCCCAATCCTACCAAAGGAAGAATGATATGAATACGATTTTTGAAAAACTGACCCATCAGATGACGCAGACCATCGAATCGGCCCTTTCGCTGGGACTGCACAACCAGAACAACGAAGTGGAGCCGGTGCATGTGCTCTGGGCGCTGCTCACCAACAGCGACACCGTACTGAACCAGGCCCTGCGGAAGATGAACATCGATAAAAGCGCGATCGAGCTCGATGTCAAAAGCGCCGCGGACAAGCTTCCCAAAAGCAGCGGTGTGAGCAAGGAGAACATGCGCATCTCGCGCAACCTCGTGCAGGCGCTGGAACGCGGTGTCGGGGAGATGACGAGGGGCGGCGACAGCTATATGGCCGTCGACAGTTTCATTCTCGGCAACCTCGAGAGCGAACCGTTCGGAACGATCCTGGCCAAATACGTCAACAAGATGGAACTGCGCAAGACGTTCGAGGCGATGCGCGGAGGACAGAAGATCGAGAGCCAGACGGCGGATGAGAACCTCGAGAGCCTCTCCAAGTACGGTATCGACCTGACGGCACAGGCGGCTGCGGGCGAACTGCCCCCAGTCATCGGCCGCGACGAGGAGGTGCAGCGCATGATGCAGATCCTCATCCGCAAAACGAAGAACAATCCCATCCTGCTCGGCGAGCCGGGGGTCGGTAAAACGGCCCTGGTCGAAGGGCTGGCGCAGCGCATCTATAATAAGGAGGTCCCGCTCTCCCTGCAGAACAAGAGGGTCGTGGCGCTGGATATGAGCGCGCTTATCGCCGGGGCGAAGTATCGCGGCGAGTTCGAGGACCGTCTCAAGGCGGTCATCGACGAAGTCAAGAAGAGCGGCAACGTCATCCTCTTTATCGACGAGATCCATACCATTGTCGGTGCGGGGGCTTCCGAGGGGAGCATGGACGCGGCGAACATCCTCAAGCCGGCGCTGGCCCGGGGCGAACTGCACACCATCGGGGCGACGACGCTCAAGGAGTACCGCAAGTACTTTGAAAAAGACGCGGCCCTGCAGCGCCGTTTCCAGCCGGTGACGGTGGATGAGCCCTCCATCAACCAGGCGCTGCAGATCCTGCGCGGGATCAAGGAACGCCTGGAAGCACACCACAACGTCACGATCACCGACGCGGCACTGGTAGCGGCGGCGAAGCTCTCCGACCGCTATATCTGTGACCGTTTCCTGCCGGACAAGGCGATCGACCTGATCGACGAGGCAGCGGCGGAGCTGAAGATGCAGATCGAGTCCGAGCCGCATGCGCTCTCCGCTGCAAAACGCAAGATCCAGGAGCTGCAGGTCGAGAAAGAGGCGCTTAAGATGGACGAAAACCCCGCCAACGACAAGCGTCTGGGGGAGATCGAAAAAGAGCTGGCGGATGCAAACGAGGAGAAGCGCACGCTCGAGGCACAGTACCAGGGGGAAAAAGAGGTCTTCGAACGCATCGCCGCCATCAAGGGTGAGATCGAGGCCAAACGCCGCGAAGCGGAGCAGGCCAAGCAGCAGGGTGAGTTCAACAAGGCCGCCGAGATCGAGTACGGCAAGATCCCGCAGCTCAACGACGAAGTGGAAAAACTTCAGGAGCAGTGGAAAACGATGCAGGGCGAGGGGACGCTGCTTAAAAACAGCGTCGACGAAGCCTCCATCGCCGGGATTGTCAGCCGGTGGACCGGCATCCCGGTGACGAAGATGCTCCAGAGCGAACGCGAAAAGATCCTCCATATCGAGGATGAACTCAACCGCGACGTCGTCGGGCAGGAGAAGGCGACCCATGCCGTCGCCCGCGCCATCAAACGCAACAAAGCGGGTCTTTCCGACGCCGACCGCCCCATCGGGTCGTTCATGTTCCTGGGGCCCACCGGGGTCGGGAAAACCCAGACGGCGAAGACCCTGGCGAAGTTCCTCTTCGACAGCGAAGAGGCGCTGATCCGTCTCGACATGAGCGAATACATGGAGAAACACGCGGTCTCCCGCCTAGTCGGGGCGCCTCCGGGATACGTCGGTTACGAAGAGGGCGGCCAGCTGACCGAAGCGGTCCGCCGCAAACCCTACAGCGTTGTGCTGTTCGACGAGGTGGAGAAGGCGCACCCGGATGTCTTCAACATGCTGCTGCAGGTGCTTGACGACGGGCGTCTCACGGACAACAAGGGGGTGACGGTCGACTTTAGCAATACGATCATCATCCTCACCTCGAACATCGCCAGCGACAAGATCATGACGATGCAGGGAGACCCGAACCTTGAAGAGGTGGTGCTGGGCGAACTGCGCAGCAAGTTCAAGCCGGAGTTCCTCAACCGCCTCGATGACGTGGTCATCTTCAACCCGCTGGGCGAGGATCAGATCGTCGCGATCGTCAACCTTTTCTTTGCCGCCATTGCGAAGAAGGTAGCCGAGCGCAGCATTACGCTGGAACTGAGCGACGAGGCCAAACGCCTGATCGCCCGGGCCGGCTTCGACCCGGTCTACGGGGCGCGTCCGCTGAAGCGCGCGCTCTACGAGATCGTCGAGGATCGCCTCGCGGATCTGATCCTCGGCGGCGAGGTCGAGGAGGGGAACCGGGTCGTCTTCGATGCCGAGGGCGACGAGATCACGGTGGCCGTCGATTAATCCGGACGCGCTACAATCCCGGTATGAATATGCTTAAACGTCTTCTTTTCATCCCGGTCCTCCTGCCGGGGCTATTTGCGACGCTCTACGCCTGTACCGGGGATTGCCTCACCTGCCATCCGAAGCTGCTGCCGACGATCCAGAAAGACCCGCGCCACAAGCCGATGCTCGGCTGCATCGAGTGCCACAGTGCGGACCCCAACGCCATGGCCGAATGCGGCAGCGAGTGCTTCACCTGCCATCCCGTCGAAAAGGTCGAGAATATAGGGGTGAAAGAGCACGAGGTGATCCGCGGCTGCCGCGACTGCCATGTGCAGATCAAGGAGGCGCTCAGCGATATCGCGACGCCGCGGGATCAGTCGGTCATGCCGCCGCTCAAAGATCTGCTGGTACCGCCTCTGGATAACAACAGCAATTTTTGAGCCCAGATGCGGGAAAAAGGAGAGTTTCCCTCATCATTAAATGAGCATTAAGTATGTATAGGGCATAATTGCGCACTAAATTTTCTGAGAGGAATGGTCATGAAAAGAACATACCAACCCCATAACACGCCTCGTAAACGTACCCACGGTTTCCGTGCACGTATGGCGACAAAAAACGGCCGCAAGATCATCAACGCACGTCGTGCCAAGGGCCGTAAGAAACTGGCTGCCTGAGTTCGTCCGCAGTGCTGAAACACAACCGCGAGTTTCAGCTGGTCTACCGTAAGGGAAAAAGCGCGCATTCGCCTGCGCTTGTCCTCTTCTACCTCCCAAACACCCCTTTTGTAACCGTCGGTTTCACTGCCAGTAAAAAAGTCGGAAATGCCGTCAAACGCAACCGTGCAAAACGCCGTATGCGTTCGCTCTTTCACAGCCTCGAACCGCAGCTCGCCGCCGGCAGCTATATTCTTGTCGCCAAGGCGACGACGGTGGACACCCCCTACGCTGTCATGGAAAAAGGCCTCCGCAAGATGGCGGAGCGGGTCGGGGCGCTGCAGGCATGATCCGCCGTCTTGTACTCGGGCTCATCTGGATCTATCAGCGCAGCTTTACGCTGATCGGCCGGGGAAGCTGCCGCTACTACCCCACTTGTTCGGAATATACGCGCCAGCAGTTTGAACAAAACCCCCTTCTGCACGCCTTCTATTATTCAACGAAACGGATCCTGACCTGCAACCAGTTGTTCCCGGGAGGCATTGACTATGTCGAGGTGGCGAAATTACAGCCGAATCCGCAAAATTTAACCATTAATAGGATAAAGTACTGGCTTGTCCCGAAAGCGGGGAACCGCTTTTATCTCATCAGAAATTTTTCATTTAAAGGCTAATGTGTGTTTGAAAAAATGAGTCCCAACCAGCGGCTGATCCTGGCCGTGGTCCTTTCATTTGTCTTCTTTATTGTCTATACAGCGATCTTCCCGCCTGAGATGCAGGAGAGTGCAGAACAGAAGGTCACTGTTAACGAGCAGACAGCTGCAGCGGCAACGACTCCTGCCGTCGCGGACGGAGCCGTCGGCCATACGGTGGCGGCCAGCGAAAAAGTGGCTAACCCTGACGCCACGAAGCTGGTAACGGTGGAATCCTCCGCATTTACACTCAAGATCGATACCCTCGGCCGTATCGCCTCCAAAGTGCTCAAAGACAAAAAATATTATGTTGATGACAAACCGACCGAACTGGTTGCACAGGAGGGCGCGCAGCCGCTCTTTATCCGTTTTGCCGACGAAGCGGTCAATGCCGAGGCGCTCAAGGTCCCGTACCGTGCCGATGCGAATACGGTCTCACTGGAGGGTGCGGATGCGAAACGCGTGACGCTGACGCAGACCCTGCCGCAGGTCACGGTGACGAAAACGCTGACCTTCTACCCGGACGGTCACTATGACATCGAGGTTTCCCTCTCCAAACCGATGCGCTACTTCCTCTACGTCGGACAGCATGCGGAGCACAAAGGGCAGATGATGATGGCTGTACACGGCGTTATGGCCTACACCGCCGACGGTGTTTCCAATATCTTTGAAGATGGCGATGTCGAGGGGCGCACCTCCCTTCGCGACGTGAAACTGCTGTCGGCGTTCGACCAGTATTTCGCGTCCATCTTCTACGGTTTTGATGCAGAGCTGCTCGTCAGCGTCGACCGCGACCGCAGCGACAACCCGGTCGCCTACCTCGAAGCCTCCGACTCCCTGAGCTTCAAAGGCTTTATCGGACCGAAGGATTACCGCCTGCTCGAATCGGTCGACCCGCTCCTCGTCAACGTCATCGAATATGGCTGGTTTACCTGGGCGGCGAAACCGCTGTTCGGCTTCCTGCTCTTCTTGCACGGTATCTTCGGCAACTGGGGCTGGGCGATCGTCGTTCTGGTGATCACGATCCGTCTCGTACTCTACCCGCTGACCTACAAGGGGATGGTCTCCATGCAGAAGATGAAGGACCTCGCCCCGAAGATGAAAGAGCTGCGTGAAAAGTACAAGGGTGATCCGCAGCGCATGAACGCGGCGGTGATGGAGCTCTATAAGAAAAACGGCGTCAACCCGATGGGCGGCTGTCTGCCGTTGCTGCTGCAGATCCCGGTCTTCTTCGCGATCTACCGTGTTCTGCTCAACGCTGTCGAGCTGCAGGGGGCGCCGTGGATGTTCTGGATCAGCGACCTCTCCCGCATGGACCCGACCTACATCCTGCCGATCCTGATGGGGGCATCCATGTACTTCCAGCAGAAGATGACGCCGAACAACTTTACCGACCCGATGCAGGAGAAGATCTTCAAATACCTGCCGGTCGTCTTTACCTTCTTCTTCGTCACCTTCCCGTCAGGCCTGGTGCTTTACTGGTTGACGAACAACCTGCTCTCCATTGCGCAGCAGTATATGGTGAACAAGAAGTATGCGCAGATCAAAGCGGCACACCAGGCGCAAAAAGAGCATAGCGGGGACGAGGCCTGAACATGAAGAAGATCGAAGCGCCGTCGCTTGAAGCGGCGTACAGCGAGGCTTCCAGGCAGTTCAGCTGTTCGGTGATGGAGCTCGACATCGTCGTCGTCCAGCACCCGAGCAAAGGCTTCCTCGGCCTGCTGCGCAAGCAGGCCGTCATTGTCGCCCGCCCGAAAGCGGCGGCAGAGCAGACGGAGGAAGCTGCAGCGCTCACCGTGACTGAAGCAGCCCCGGTGTCGCCAGAACCGATCGTATACCCCGAAGACGACGACAGCGAATGCGCCGAGGTCTACGCGGACGAGGAGCACTACACCGAGGAGAACGGCGATCTCGAAGCGATCGCCGAAGAGGTGGAGATGAAACTCAACACCCTTTTTGAGACGATCTGCTTCAAGCTCGAACCGATCCGCGTTTCCGTCTACGACGACGATACGCTCCTGGTGGAGTTCAACGGCGAAGACGCGGCGCTGCTGATCGGCAAGGAGGGGTACCGCTACAAGGCGCTCTCCTACATGCTCTTCAACTGGATCAATGCCGAGTACCAGCTGCAGCTGCGCCTCGAAATCGCCGAGTTCCTCCAGAACCAGGAGGAGTCCGTCGCCCGCTACCTGACCGGCGTTTTTGAGAGCATCGACCGTGACGGACATGCTCAGACGCGCGTCCTCGACGGGGTCCTGGTGCAGATCGCACTGAAGCAGCTGCGCGACCGTTACCATGACAAGTACGTTGCCATACGCACCACCCGTGACGGCGGCAAATACATCATCATCAACGATTACCACAACTACTGATTATGCACGATACGATTGCCGCCATTGCGACCGCCCACGGCATCGGCTCTATCGCCATCATCCGCATCAGCGGCGAACAGGCGACGGCGGTCGCCTCGAAACTGACGGGGCAGCGCCCGCTCGAAGACCGGCGTGCCCACCTCTACCCCCTCTATAACCCCCGAAACGAGCTCATCGACGAAGCGATCGTCCTCTTTTTCCGCGGCCCGCGCAGTTTCACCGGCGAAGACGTCGTCGAACTGCAGTGCCACGGCGGACAGATCGTCGCCGAAGAGGTGTTGAAGGCCGTTTTGGCCTGCGGTGCGCGCCTGGCGACCCCGGGCGAGTTCAGCAGACGCGCCTTCCACAACGGCCGTATCGACCTCACCGAAGCGGAGGCGATCGCCCGGCTCATCGAGGCCCGGAGCGAAGACGCGGCGAAGATCCTGGCCAAGCAGATGAAGGGCTCCTTACGGACCTTCGTCGAGGGCAACCGCGACGCCCTACTGGAGATCCTGGCCTATTCGGAGGTCTCCATCGACTACGCCGAGGAGGACCTGCCGCAGGACCTCGTCGACCAGATTATCAGAAAGCTCGAAGCGATCGCCGTGGCGCTGCGCCGTACCCTGGCGTCCAGCGAACGGCGTCGGGGGCTGATGCAGGGCTTCAAGGTCGCCATCATCGGCAAACCCAATGTCGGCAAGAGCTCGCTGCTCAACAGCCTGCTCGACTATAACCGCGCCATCGTCAGTGACATCGCTGGGACGACCCGCGACACCATCGAGGAGCAGTTGCGTATCGGCACACATCTCATCCGGATGGTCGATACGGCGGGGATCCGCGAAGCCGGGGACGAGATCGAACGGATCGGAATCGAGCGCTCCATCGAAGCGGTCGGCGAAAGCGATATCGTCATTGCGCTCTTTGACGCCAGCCGTCCGCTTGATGAGGAGGACAAAGCAATCCTCTCCCTGATGGAAGCCCATAAAGCGGAACGGGAGTTCATCGCCGTCCTCAATAAAACGGATCTGCCGCAGCGTTTCGACGAGACACCGCTGCGTGACTATGTCCCGATCCACATGAGCTGCAGGCAGGATACGTCGGCGCTGATAGTGGCACTGCAGTCGCGGATGGACCACCAGAACGTCTCGGAAGAGATGATGCTCATCTCCCAGCGCCAGACCGATGCCGTCAGGGGGGCGCTGAGTGCGATCGACAATGCCTTTATGCCGCTGGAGGAGCAGGAGCTGGAGCTCTTCTCTTTCCATGTCGGCGAGGCGATCCAGGCGCTGGCCTCTATTACCCGTCCCTTTGACAACGAAGAGATGCTCGACAAGATGTTCGGCAGCTTCTGCCTCGGCAAATAGCCATTCAGGGGTACGTGAAACGTGAGTAGAATCTTTCCGATACTGGCGATCGACCTCGGCCTCAAACGGATCGGGCTGGCCTACAGCGCGGACGGCACCATTGTCACCCCGCTGACGGCCGTTGAGCGCAAAAACCGCAACCAGGCGTCGCAGGCGGTCAAAGATGTCATTGCGGAGTGGGGGATAAAACAGGTCGTCGTCGGCACCCCGATGGGCGGTTCGAGCGAGGAGGAGATGCGCCGCCGTATCGCGCATTTCATGAACCTCGTCGATTTCGACGGCCCCGTCGCCTACCAGGATGAAAGCGACAGCTCCCTCGAAGCCGAAGCGCTGATGAAGGGCGAGATCCGCTACAAGCGCGACGGCCGCGTCGATTCGCTCTCGGCGATGGTTATTCTACAACGCTATCTGGGACAGTGATCCCGAAGAAGGCGAGTGCCTCCTCTTCATCGTCCGTGAGCGTGGCGCCGCGGTAACTTTCATCCTCGTTGAGTATTTTCGTGATCCGTTTGACACTGAGATCGAAACACTGCTTCCGTGCACATGGCAGATCGTCGATAAAGCCCATGCCGCTGAAGTGGTAGTTCTCCCCCTCGTTTTCGATACAGAGGAGGGTACCGTCGCACTGCGCCTCGATGCATTCGACGAGCTCGCGGTAGTTGATGCCGAACTCGGTGGCCTGCCATCCGATCTCCTCGAGTTCGCTGTCGGTGAATTCGGCGATGCCGTCACCGGTCGTATCGTCATAGTCCGCGTGGCGCACGTTGTACCCGATGATCTCCTGCCAGTTGCGCGCGGCTTTGATGAGGATGCGCTCTTCGACTTCGACGACCTGCATATTGCCGCCGAGCAGTTCGGCAAGGCTTTTCGGTTTTGTCGGCACAAGGGCCGAGGGTGCCGGGCGTTCGATGCTGCCCTGGAAAATGTAGCAGCTGCGCACATCATAGGGCGGCCAGTGGATCTCTCCCCTGATGGTGATGCCGAAGGGCTTCCCGCTGTTGATCGCGGCCATCATGGCCGGTTTGTCGATGGAGATGATCTCTTTGACAAGGTTGAATTTTTTCATACGTTCTCTTCCGCAATTTTTCGGCAATTTTAGCATGCCGCTGGCGAGGGGCGATTAAGAAATCACCGTTTTCAAAGGTCTAAGCGGAGCCTAAACTACTCTTTCATGACTTTTTGGTACAATGCGCAAAATTTTTTTGTGGTGCGGGGAGCGTCTGAAAGAGGGCGCGATCGTCCACAATCCAAGGGATTAACTGATGGCATTGAATGTGTACTATGACAAAGACTGCGATATCAGCATCATCAAGGGCAAGAAAGTCGCGATGATCGGTTTCGGCTCCCAGGGCCACGCACACGCGGAAAACCTCCGCGACAGCGGTGTAGAAGTAATTGTTGGTCTTCGCAAAGGCGGCTCCAGCTGGGCGAAAGCGGAAGCGAAAGGTTTCGAAGTCATGACGGTTGCCGACGCATCCGCAGCGGCTGATGTCATCATGATCCTCCTGCCGGACGAAAAGCAGGCTGAGATCTACGCCAACGAGATCGCACCGAACCTCAAGCCGGGCGCGACGATCGCATTCGGCCACGGTTTCTCCATCCACTACGGACGCATTAAGCCTGCAGCCGACATCAACGTCATGATGGTTGCACCGAAAGCACCGGGCCACACGGTCCGCAGCGAGTTCGTTAAAGGCGGCGGTATCCCTGACCTGATCGCGATCGGTCAGAACCCGTCCAACATGACCAAGGAGCTTGCACTCTCTTACGCTTCCGCGATCGGCGGCGGCCGTACGGGTATCATCGAAACAACGTTCAAAGATGAGACGGAAACGGACCTCTTCGGCGAGCAGGCAGTTCTCTGCGGCGGTGTTTCCGCACTGATCCAGGCCGGTTTCGAAACACTGACAGAAGCGGGTTATCCGGAAGAGATGGCATACTTCGAGTGTCTGCACGAGATGAAACTGATTGTTGACCTGATCTTCGAAGGCGGTATCGCAGATATGCGTTACTCCATCTCCAACACGGCGGAGTACGGTGACATGGTCTCTGGTCCGCGCGTCATCAACGCCGAGTCCAAAGCGGCGATGAAACAGGTGCTCAAAGAGATCCAGAACGGCCAGTTCGCCAAAGAGTTCATCCTCGAAGGCCAGGCAGGCTACCCGCGCATGAACGCAGAGCGCAACAAACTCAAAGCGCACCCGATCGAGCAGACCGGTGCACGCCTGCGCGAAATGATGCCTTGGATCAAAGCGAACAAAATCGTCGACCAGGACAAAAACTAAAACAGCCGCGCATCTCCTGCGTCGCGTCCCCCTCCGCGTACGCCGGTACGCATTCAGGGCAACTGCCTTGAAATTACACCATCACTTTCAATTTTTACCTCTCTTTCCAATACAATGGCATCAATATTCACTGCCGCACATCGGGTTACAGTGACTGTCCGTTCGATCGATACAGTGTTGTTGGCGGATAGAGGCATTTTGCATCGGGCGACGATCCGTCAATGAAGGAGAAAAGGGTGCACGAAAAGAAGATATACCTTGTCGGCACTGCGGTCAGAGACGCGCTCATGGGCAGGGCGGTCACGGGAAAAAGAGTATGTCGCCGTAGGGTATGTACCGGAAGATTTTGCCGATCTGAAGCAGGCGGACGATGCTCATGCTTTTTTGTAAGAGACGACGGTAGCAGACTGACGCTGGCAGCGCTCCCTGACTTGGAGCATGGATCGAGGCCCAGCCTCAAACGCCTGACGCCAAGGCCGTTGCCCTGCATGTGCACCTGCACAACATTGAAATCGTCAAGCGGACATTCTTCGTCTAGGCGCCGTTTAGCCCCCCTGCGTTGCCTCTCTGCCGAATATCCGGGAAATGGCCGATCATCGCGGAGTGCGGCGAGGGGCGGTTCGGCGGGGAAATCGAGGGAGAGCATCGTTATCGACCGGGTGACATGCAGCGGGCCGCTGCGTGAATCGAAGGTGAGCTTCTCCCCTTTGTATCCGAGGTGTTCGAAAAGGACGCGTGCAGCGGCAATGGGCGGAAAAAGCATCAATCTGGTACAGGGGGATGGTCACGATCTTGGTCCTTTTGGCTTGTGGTCTGCGCGATTATAAGACGAACGGGTACCGTTGTTAAAAAAGTTGTTGCCGAATCGGGAATGGTGATCTCCCGCGTGACGCTGCCGCGTTCGCCCACGTTGCGGCGAGGGGGGCGGGGGATGTCTGCACGGAATATTCCGTCACGTTTTGGCAGCGGTCGCCTGTTTGACGAGGAGGCTCGAGACCTCAAAACTGGCATCGATGAAACGGGCGCCTTCGATGCTGCGGAGTTGGCGCCGTTCGAGCGGGGTGTCGATTTTCATAATGATGTCAGGGTGCTTGGTGAAGGCGCGGACGGCTTCGCCGATCAGGCGTTTGTTGTGTTCGCTGTTGACCGTCAGGATGACGGCTTTGGCACTGTCCACATTCAGCGATTCGAGGACGGGGCGTTTGTTGAGGTGACCGAAGTAGGCCATGTAGCCGAGTTTGCGCGCGTGCAGGACCTGTTTGAGGTTGTCGGTGATGACGATGAAAGAAACGCCTTTGGCATGGAGGTCCGCGCAGACGATCTTGCCCAGGGTCGAAAAGCCGGCGACGACGATGTGTCCGCTACGCCCAATGGGGGTGATGACGTCGGATTCGTAAAACTCTTTTTCAAAGTAGGAGGAGAGTTTGTAGATGTTGTTGACGACGAGGGGGGTGAGGATCATGGAGATGACGCTCACGAGGATAAGGAAGCTTGCGGCTTCGCTGCTGATGAGCCCTTCGGTGCCGGCCAGGGCGAAGACGGCGAAGGAAAACTCACCGATCTGGGCCAGTGCCAGGGCACTTTTTGCGGAGGTGTTTTTGTCGTTGTTGCGCCGAATGATGGCGTAGATGACGACGGCTTTGAAAAGCATCGTTAGGACAAAGACGAAGAGGATGAGGTGGATATGCTGCAGGAAATAGAGCAGGTCGATTTTCGTCCCGACCCCGAAGAAAAAGATCCCCAGCAGCAGGTCGCGGTAACTGGCGATGTCCGATTCGACTTTGACGCTGTAGTCGGTGTCGGCGATGATCATTCCGGCGATGAAAGCCCCCAGCGAGTAGGTGAACCCCATACCGTGGGCGAGCAGTGAAGTCCCGATGACAATGGCGAAAACGGCACCGAGAAAGAGTTCGTCCAGCTCCGTCCGCGCCGAAAACTTCAGGAGGGCATTGACGCTTTTTGCGCCGACCGTAAACATAATGGCGATGACGACGGCCGCCGAAAAGGCGGTTTTGAGAAGCACTTCGCCGATGGAGAGGTCATGGTTGGAAAGAAAACTGATCAGCAGCAGGATCGGGATCACGGCGAGATCCTGGAAGATGAGGATTCCCATCGAGATCTGTCCGTAAGGGGTCAGGATGTCCTTGGAGTGTTTCAGATAGGTCAGCACGATGGCCGTCGACGAGAGTGAAAAGGCCAGGGCGACGATGAGCGCCGTTATATAGTCAAGCGCGAAGATAAAGTAGGCGAGGGCAAAAATGACGACGACGCTGAGGCCCACCTGCAGCAGGCCGTTGGTCAGCAGAATCTCTTTCATGCTCCTGATCCGCCCCAGGTTCAGCTCCAGACCGATGGTGAACATCAAAAAGACGATCCCGAATTCGCCGATGACGTCGAGGGTGAGAATACTTAGGCCGTTGAAACCGAAAAGGTAGCTGATGATCGTCCCCGTGAGGATATAGCCGATGAGGTGCGAGATACCGAGCCGTTTGAGGAGGATACTCAGCACCGCGGCGATGGCGAGGGTAAGAAAAATAGCCAAAAGTAATTGATCCATACTGAAAGTATAGGCCGGATTTGTTTTAAATTTTCGGTACCGATGCGTAAAATAGATATGAAATGAGAAAGGGGTGCAGATGATACAAGAATTGTATGCAGAGCTGTCGACGATCAACTGGCATTATCATGCGCTTTAGGAACCGACCTCGGGGACGATTGTGCTTAAAGCGATCTCCATGGACCCGCAGGGGGTACTGGAGGTGATGCGCATCAGGGAGCTGGCTGACGAATTTCGGCGGCACACGAAATGGGACGGTCAGGGTATCCAGATCGGCCGCAAAGAGGAGCGAACAAAGCACGAACGGGTGGCATGATGCCCTGTTAACCCCCCTGTTATCCGATTCTTATTACAATGTGCCGATTAGAATCATGAGGGATCGGAATGGCGCAGCAGTGGAAGAAAAGTGCACCTAGGAAAGGCACAGTGGGCAGGGCAAAGACGGGGCGGAAGAAAAGTGCTTTTCTCTATGCGGTGCTCAAGGGGCTCATTTTCCTGCTTATCGCATTTATCCTAGCGGCAGGGGGCTTTTTTTTCGGTTACCAGGAAGGGGTGCAGGAGCATCGCGGTGCGCTCTTGACAGAGCGCCAGCATAGTGCCGAACTGCAAAAGGCGCTTAAAAAGGCGAAAGCGAGAACGGCCAGCCATGAGTATGAAAAAGCACCGCCGAAACCGGTGGTACGGGCCGAAAAAGTCGAGCCGGATACGGGGGTGAAACCGATGATGGCCATTATTTTCGATGACGTCTCCTTTGCCCATGACGTTCGCAATATCAAAGCATTGAACCTGCCGGTGACGATGTCTTTTCTCCCCCCGTCAAAGCGCCACCCCGATTCGGCTGCGCTGGCGGCAAAGCAATCCTACTACATGGTCCATCTTCCCATGGAAGCGGTCTCTTTTGCGGACGAAGAGCCTTTGACACTGCATGTCGGGGATGACGAGGCGGTGATCGAGGAGCGCATCCGCCAGATCAAGAACCTTTTCCCGAAAGTCGCTTTTGTCAATAACCACACGGGCAGTAAATTCACCGCGGACCGTGATGCGATGGAGAAGCTGCTCTACGCACTCGACCGTGAGGGGATCACCTTTGTCGACAGCCGTACCACCGACAAGACGGCGGTACCGGCCCTGATGAAAACACTGCACCGTCCCTACATAAGCCGCGATGTTTTTCTGGATCACGATCCCGATGTCGAGTCGGTGAAAAAACAGGTGCGCCGTGCGGTGAAGATCGCCAAGAAGTATGGATCGGTCGTGGTCATCGGCCACCCGCACAAGCAGACGCTCCAGGGCCTTGCCGAATCGAAGGATGTGCTGGAGTCGGTCAAACTGGTGCGTATCGACACGCTCGCAGCGTATAAAAACCATGAGTGAGTTCCTCCTAGAGAAAGTCCCCGCCCTCGAGGCGATGCGCAAGTATCCCGACGAGCTCTACTATAGCGGCAACACTGCATTGCTGTCGCGCGTCAAGCTCTCCATCGTGGGTTCCCGCCGTGCCGACGGCTACTCCCGCTTTATGACCTCAGAACTGTCGGCCAAACTCTCTAGAGCGGGCGTCTGTATCGTCAGCGGCGGTGCCATGGGCATCGATGCGACCGCCCATGCGGCCGCAGGTGCCTCCAATACGATCGCCGTGCTCGGAAGCGGAATCGACATCCGCTACCCGGCGACCAACCGGGCGCTGCTTGATGCGATCGGCCATGACGGTCTGCTGTTAAGCCCCTTTGCAGACGGTTTTAAGGCGACACCGTGGAGTTTTGTCGTCCGCAACGAGATCGTTGCAGCACTCGGCGATGCCCTGATCGTCACCCAGGCCGATGAAAACAGCGGCAGTATGCGTAGCGTGGAACATGCCTTGCGTATGGGAAAAAAGATCTACGTTCTGCCGCACCGCATCGGTGAAAGCGAGGGAACGAACTGGCTCCTCAAAGAGGGGAAAGCCGAAGCGATTTACGATATCGACGCCTTTGTCAGCGGTTACGGTGAAGCCGCCCGCTGCGTCGGGGATGCATTCCTGGATTACTGCCGCACCGCCCCAAGTTACGAAGATGCCGTCCGGGATTATCCGCAGGAGGTTTTCCGTTACGAACTCGAGGGAAAGATCGCGGTGGTCGCGGGAAAAATCAGCGTCCTTGTCTAAGTTTCCGGCCGGTGAGCCGGATCTCGTTTTTTGATCGATTAAGGAAAAATTTAACCGCGATAAGCGTATGATTTGTAGATGTTTCTCTCCAAAGGATGGCAGATGCGCAGCACGGGATACGGTATCGACGACCTCTTTTTGAAACGGTTCTCCCCCAAACAGTTTGTAAAAAAACCTCTGGGAGAGAAGGAGCTCTGTGCCGTACTGGAAGCAGCGATGACGGCGCCTTTTGTTTCAACGAGCAGCCGTGGCGTTTCGTGCTGGGGAAAAAGATGATTTCCAGGAGATTCTTTCGACAAAGTACGCGCAGTGGCCAAATCCGCCTCGATGCTGATGCTGCTCTGTTCGACCCAGACTTTTGCGTACAACCGGAAACCGAACCGCTGGCATGCTTTCGACAGCGGCACGGCCATGGCGTTTCTGATCTTTGAAGCGTTCAAACGCGGCATCGCAGTGCACCCGATGGGAGGGTTCAGTACGGAGCGGGCCAAAGAGCTTTTCGGGCTGATGGGGCTTGAACCGCACGCCGTCCTCGCCCTGGGCTATACGGAAGAATCCCACACGATGACGACGCGTCTCGGGCTTGACAAGATCGTCATCGACCGGCGTGATGCCTGAGTTTAGTGGTTGCACATCGCCTTGAACCCCATCCAGTAGAGCTTGAAGGGGTCGTATCTCAGCGCGGGAAGTTTTGAGAGGATAATGCCGCGGTCTTCGTCACTGAGCACCGTGCCGCGTGCCAGGATCCAGAGGTACTTTCTTTCCAGATCGCCGATGACCGCGTAGCGGTAGTCGCCGGCGAGCATACGGACGTCGCCGTCTTGAAGGCTATAGCGTGCCGTCGCCCCCACGCACCCCTCCTCAAAACGGTTTTCATAGCGGGCGATCTCATGCCAAAGCCCCCACCGTAACGTTCTAGGTCAACATCCCCGACGGTAGGGAGGGGCACCTGGGCTTTTTGCTGGCAGCCGTCCAGAAGGGTGAGCAGCAGTACGAATAAGAGTGGTAGGAGGGGGTTTCGTTATGATATCGCCGTTTCAATCGTGGAGTTTGCACTATTTTACCATTTTTGCAAACCCAGTATGACCCGGCGGAGTCTGCTATAATCGATGGCAGACTCCGCAAAGGAGCCTCTATGAAATTCACAACGCTATTGGGTGTATTGGCACTGATGCCGCTTCTGCTGAACGCCGCCGATGTGGTCAGGATCGAGCGTATGGATCTCGGGCTCGCCTCCGAAATTGCCAAACGCGCTGTCGGGGCCGTCGGCGTCAGCGGTGCTCCCGGGGGTAGAGTGGATGCCGCCTGCGCGGCGAAGGCGCTCGCATCGCTCAAAGAGCGGCTGGCCTTCGCCCTAATGGAGGATGACGAGGAGGAGTAGGACGGGGCTTAGAGGATCAGCATCGCGTCGCCGTAGCTGTAGAAGCGGTACTGCTCCCGGATCGCCTCGGCGTAGAGTTCATGGGTCTTTTCCAGTCCAACGAAGGAGGCGACGAGCATCAGCAGGGTAGATTTGGGCAGGTGGAAATTCGTCAGCAGGTGGTTGGCGCGTTGCGGCGGGTTACCGGGGTGCAGGAAGAGGTTCGCTTCACCCCCGGTTTCACGGGTACGGACATAGTGCTCGACGGTTCGGGTCGACGTCGTACCGATGCAGAGCAGGGGAAGATCGCCGTCGATGAGGGCCTTGGCACCGGCCGGGATCTCGTAGTACTCGGAATGCATCGGGTGATCGGTGATGATCTCCGCCTCGACGGGTTTGAAGGTGCCGGCACCGACGTGCAGAGTGACGTAGGCGTGGGGGTGATGCGCGCAGACCGAGGCGAAGAGCGCGTCGCTAAAGTGCAGCGAGGCCGTCGGCGCGGCAACGGCCCCTTCGTTTTTCGCGAAGACCGTCTGGTACTCCACGGCGTCCTCGTCGTTGTCCTCGCGCTGGATGTAGGGGGGCAGGGGTATATGCCCGATGATATCGATGATCGGCAGCAGGCCCTCGAAACGCAGCTTCTCCCCGGTGCGCTCAAAGGTGACCGTGCGGCTGCCGTCGTCGTGCAGCGCCTCGACGACGGCTTCGAGCTCCTGACCGAAAAAGAGGCGCGTGCCCGCTTTCATCTTCCCGCGGATATAGACGTTAACGCGGTAGGCGTCGAGGGGGCGGTTGATCAGGAGTTCGACTCTCCCGCCGCTCGCTTTTTTGCCGAAGAGCCGCGCCTTGATGACCTTGGTGTCGTTGAAGATGATGCCGCACCCCTCGGGCAGGAAGCTTTCGATCTTATCAAAGCGGCTGTGGGTAATGGTGTCGGTGGTGCGGTCGTAGACGAGCAGCCGGGCGTGGTCACGGGGCTGCGCCGGGTGAACGGCGATCAGCGCTTCGGGGAGGGTGAAGTCGTAACTAGACGTTCTGAGGGGCAACGGCCTCTTCCTCGTCATCTTCATCTTCATCATCCTCTTTCGGTGCCGGGTTGACCATTTTGACGATGAGGATGGAGAAGCCGTAGAGGATGATGAGCGGACCGGCCATCAGCAGCTGCGTCAGGACGTCCGGCGGGGTGAGCAGGGCGGCGACGATAAAGATGATGACGATGGCGTATTTAAAGAACGCTGTCATCTGCCGGTCGTCGACGAGGCCGAGCAGTGCCAGGAAGTAGGCGAATATGGGGAGTTCGAACGCCAGGCCGAATCCAAACATGATCTTCGTAAAGAAGCCGACGTAATCCTCGATGTTGATCAGCGGGGTGAACTTAAAGCTACCGAAGGTGATAAGGAAGTCGAACCCGAAGGGGGTGACGACGTAGTAGGCGAAGGCGACGCCGACGACGAACATCGTCGTCCCCCCGAAGACGAAGGGGAGGATCATCTTCTTTTCGTTCTCGTACAGCCCCGGCGCTATAAAGCGCCAGATCTGCCACAGGATGACCGGCAGCGCGCCGAGGAGTGCCGCGAAGAAGGCGACTTTCAGGGCGACGAAGAAGACCCCGCCGACCTGGTTGGTCGTCACCATGCCGTTGGCGGCGTTGACGGACTTTTTGCCGACTTCGATCAGGGCGTCGTTGAGGGGGTGGATCATCCATTCGAGCAGCGGCTCGTGGAAATAGAACATGACGAAGAACATGCCGATCAGTGTCAGGACAGAGATACCCAGGCGTTTACGCAACTCTACAAGGTGGGGACGCAGTTCGTCAAACATTCTCTTCTCCATTAGCCGCTGTCGCACATGCAGCGTCAGCGGAATCCCGCAGCGTTGCGAGGACAGAACAAGTAAAACGGCTTGCCCCGTTCAGGGCAGAAAGGTTACGCATTCTCATTGCCCACATCGGAAGTCTCTGAACTTTTTTTCTTTTTGCTGAAGGTGACGACTTCTGGCTTCTTGGCATTCGGTGCGGCTTCGGCTTTCGGCTGCTGGGGGGCGGGGGCCTTCACGATCGTCGTTTCGCCCGCCATGTCGATGACGGCGTCGAATTCGTCGGTGAGTTCGGTGAAGGCGCTGGCCTTGCTCAGCTTCTCTTTCTCTTCGAGTAGGTTGTCCTTGTAGCTCTTGACTTCGCGTTTGATGTCATCAACGTGAAGCTCCTCCTCGATGGAAGCTTTGGCCGAAGCCAGTGTCCGCTTGGCACTGCGGAAGAAACGGGCGATATCGACCATGGTCTGGGGCAGTTTGTCCGGTCCCAGGAATAAGATGGCGATAATAGCGATGATAAGGATCTCCGAAAATCCCATTCCGAACATGGCGTTTCTCGTCAGGGCGCCGCCGCGGTTACGCGGCGGCTCTCCCCTTAGTTAAATTTATGATCCGGGATTATAGCATAGGAGGTTTAAGGGGAGGCGAATGGAGAGTTCAGCCCTGAAGATAGAGAACGATCTCGTCGCTGAGCAGGTAGTCCGTATTGTAAAAGCGGCCCTCTTCACAGCGAAGTTTCCCCCCCTCTTCAAGCCATTGGGCGCGCTGCAGCTCTTCCGGCTCCAGAAGCGTTTTGGGGACGCCCACGACGGAGCGCAGGCCGAGAAAGAGGCGTTCGGTTTTGACCGCGTCCGCATCGAGGGGTTCCGTCGTGCGAAAAAGGGGATCGGTAATGTAGGCTTCAACGTCGCGGTGGGGGTAGTAGCGGACATTTTCGATGCAGCCCACGGCGCCGGCACCCAGCCCGATGTAGGGCTTGTACTCCCAGTAGCCGAGGTTGTGGCGGGAGCGGTAGCGGCCGAAATTGGAGATCTCGTATTGGGTAAAGTCATGGGCCCTGATGCGTTCGAAGAGCCAGGAGGTCAGCGGCAGTTTTTCGTCGGCGACCTCCGGTGTGGCGGAAAAGGGGGTGCCCTCTTCGATGGTAAGAGTGTAGGCACTCAGATGGTCGATGGGGAGAGTGAACGCCTGTTCGAGGTCGTGCTCCAGCAGTGCTTTCGTGTCTCCGGCGACGCCGTAAATGAGGTCGATGGAGAGGTGCTCGTACCCGGCCCCACACGCCGCGGTGACGGCGTTGACCGCCTGCTCCGGGGTATGGGCGCGCCCCAGGCGTTTTAGTTTGTCGGGATCGAAACTCTGCACGCCGAAGCTGATGCGGTTCACTCCCAGCGCCTTCATGCCCGCGAGCCACTCGGGCGTAGCGCTGTTGGGGTTCGCCTCGCTGGTGATCTCCGCGCCGGGTTTCAGATAGGGGCGCAGGCGTTCAAAAAGCGGGGTGTACAGTTCCGGCGCGACCGTCGAAGGGGTCCCGCCGCCGATAAAAAAGGTCTCGATGCTCTGCGGCGCCGGGTCCAGGCGTGCAAGCTCGCCCTCCAGCTGTCGGAGGAGCGCCGCCATGTAATCGCGGCGCAGTCCGAACTTGTCGACGTAGGAGTTGAAGCTGCAGTAGTGGCACTTGCTGTCGCAAAACGGGATATGGACATATAAAAGCATACGGCATTGTAATCATTCGGACGTTAGGCGCCGTTGAGATGTGCGAAAAACAAGCACGATTTAACCGCGCTTGCCCTATAATACGCGCACTGAAAACAGCGGGCACTTCTCATAACCCTACCCGAATTGTGCTGGGGTTATTAGAGGTGCTCCAAAACGAGTAAAGAGGCCCATGGAATCCGTCAAACCCTATCGTCCGAACGTCGCGGCTATCATCGTGCCGCCGGAATATCCCGATGTCAAACAGATCTTCATTGCCGAGCGCAGTGATATCAGCGGCATCTGGCAATTCCCGCAGGGAGGGATCGACAAGGGGGAGTCTCCCGAAGAGGCGCTTTTGCGTGAGATCGAAGAGGAGATCGGAACGAAAAAGGTGGAAGTCGTCGCCGAATACCCCGAGTGGCTGGCCTACGATTTTCCGGCGCACGTTGCGGAGCGCATGCGCCCCTACTACGGGCAGACGCAGCGCTATTTCCTGGTCCGTCTCAAACACAAGGCGAAGATCAACCTGGAGACGAAACATCCGGAGTTTATCGATTACAAGTTCATCGAGATCGATGCACTGTACGACTACGTTGCACACTTCAAAAAACCGATCTATGAGAAGGTGATCGGCTATTTTCAAGCAAAGGGGTATCTGTAAGATGCTGATTGTTCAAAAATACGGCGGTACGAGCGTCGGCGACCTGGAGCGTATCCAGAATGTTGCCGACCGCGTGGCCAAAACGGTCAAAGAGGGGAACGACGTCGTGGTCGTTGTTTCGGCGATGAGCGGCGAGACCAACAAGCTGGTCGCCTACGCCGAACACTACAGCGACAACCCCAAGCGCGAAGAGGTGGATATGCTGCTGAGCTCCGGCGAACGGGTGACGGCGGCGCTGCTCTCCATCGCGCTCAATGAAATGGGCCTCCCTGCAGAGTCCATGAGCGGCCGCCGCGCGGGGATCGTGACCGATACGGTCCATATGAAAGCGCGGATCGAGTATATCGACCCGACACCGATGCGCCGTGCGCTCGCTGAGGGCAAAGTGGTGGTCGTCGCCGGATTCCAGGGCGTCAACGAAGAGGGCCGTGTCACGACCCTCGGGCGCGGGGGCAGCGACCTCTCCGCCGTGGCGATCGCCGGGGCGCTTGAAGCGGATCTCTGCGAGATCTATACCGACGTCGACGGGATCTACACGACGGACCCCCGTATCGAACCCAAAGCGAAGAAGCTGGAGCGGATCTCCTACGACGAGATGCTCGAGCTAGCCTCGCTCGGGGCGAAAGTCCTGCAGAACCGTTCGGTCGAACTGGCCAAAAAACTTAACGTCAACCTCGTTACCCGTTCGAGCTTTTCGGATGCCGAAGGGACATTGATCACAAAGGAAGAGAACATTATGGAAAAACCATTGGTTAGCGGTGTGGCGCTCGATCGTAATCAGGCGCGTATCTCACTGGGAGGCGTTGTCGACCGTCCGGGCATCGCTTCCGATATTTTCGGCAAGCTGGCAGCCAGCAACGTCAACATCGACATGATCATCCAGACCCTGGGGCATGACGATTCGACCAACATGGACTTCACCGTCCCGATGAACGAACTGGGCGATGCCAAAGCGGTCGTCGAGACCTTCATTGAAAAGGGTGAGATCAAAGAGGCGAGCTACGACGAGAAGATATGCAAAGTCTCCATCGTCGGCGTCGGCATGAAATCGCACACGGGTGTTGCCGCGAAGGCGTTCAAGTCGATGGCGCAGGAGAACATCAACATCATGATGATCTCCACCTCCGAGATCAAGGTCTCGATGGTCATCGACGAAAAATACGCCGAACTGGCGGTACGCGCGCTTCACAGCGTTTACGAACTGGAGAAGTAACCCCCCCATGCAGTCGTTCATGAAATGGATGCTCGAGACCATACGCGCCGAGGGGGCGTCGTTCAACTGGGTCGAAGAGAACCGTTTCGAATGGACGGCATCCACGATGCTGGCCGTGTCGCAGATCGTCTCTGGTAAGACGATCGTCCTCGTGACCGACCGCAAACGCAAATGGTTCCAGCACTACATCTCGACGACGATCAACCAGCTCTCCAACGACCGGCCGATGGTCCCGCTGATCAGCCTGGACCGGATTTACCCGGAGTTCGACGAGATGACGAGCGGGGACGCGATGGGCATGCTCACCGATATGCTCGACCTCTCCTTCGACAGCAACTACTTCTTCTGGTACGTTGGCAAGGGGAGCGACCCGCGCTCCGAGATCGCCAAGCGGGCGGACAACAGCTGCCTCTGGCTGCTCGATGAAGAGTTCGGGCATGCGATGAAACTGCGCTCCTTCGACCCCTACCTGGACGTCAAACTGATCCAGCTCTACCGGCTGTTCGATCTTTCGCTTAATGCCATGCTTTTCGGGGAAATCGACACGGATGCGTAGTTTCGAACGCAGCCACATCATTCTCGCCGAAGAGATCGAGGAGCGTTTCGAGGCCTTCAAGCAGGCGGTCCATCCCAGCCGCGTCGTCGGGTTTGTCCGCGACGACTTCCTCATCGAAGACGCCAAGGCGGTCATCGCCGAAGCCTACATCAGCGAGGCGTCGCTGAAATACGTCGTGCTCGCGGCGAAACAGTTCAATATCTACTCCCAGAACGCCCTGCTCAAACTGCTCGAAGAACCCCCCGCCAATATCGCCCTCGTCATCATCGCCTCGAGCAAGTCGGTCCTGCTGCCGACGGTCCGTTCACGGTTACCGATCCTCAATGAGCTCTCCGGCGAAGCGCCGCAGGGGGTGGAACTGACCCTCGGTGCGTTTGACCTGGGAGCGCTGTACGGTTTCGTCACCTCGGTGGGAAGGCTGGACCGTCACGAGTCCAAGGCGCTGATCGAGCGGATCTTCTACCAGGCGAGCGTCGTCGAGAAGCTGCCACTCAGCGAAGAGCAGCTCGATGCCTTTGACCGGGCGTTCCGGCTGCTTGAAGTCAATGCACGGCTGCAGAACGTCCTTTTGAGCGTATTGATGCCCTTTTTACCGGAGCAGCGGCGTGCGGGTTGAGCTGCTTTCACCCCGGAGCGACATCGCGGCGCTTCTGGAGCACCTCGACGTCGATGCCGGCGGGCGGAAGATCCTCGCTGCCAAGGCGGCACTGCACTTTCTCTACATCCATGACCTTCATGTCGGTGCGGCGAATATTCTCAAGCAGGATGCCCTCTCCGTCGGCGCGGACCTGGCGGTGCCCAAAGGCACCATCGTCGCAAAGACCCTGCGGGTCGACGCCCTGCTGCTGGCAACGACACGGCAGCTGCAGGAGCTCTCCCGCAAGGAGCTGGCACAGCCCTTCGGCCTCAAAGAGGTGGCCGCGGAGCTCAAGCGTTTCGCCCTCATGCAAAAGCCCGGACCGGCAAAGATCATGGGGGTCGTCAATACCAACGATGACAGCTTTTTCGCGGGGAGCCGTTTTAAAGACAGCGCCGCGGTGACGCACATCGAAACGATGATCGAAGAGGGGGCGGAGATCATCGATCTCGGCGGGGTCTCTTCCCGGCCGGGATCGGCGCCGGTGTCCGAGCACGAAGAGTTTGAACGGGTGCAACCCGTCATTGACGCGGCCTATGCCCACCGCCTCTACGAGCGCGCGGCGTTCAGCCTCGACAGCTATGCCCCGAGGGTCATCTCCTATGCGCTCGAACGCGGTTTCAGTATCGTCAACGACATCACGGGACTGGCCGACGACGCCGTGGCAAAGCTCTGCGGCGAATACGGGGCCACGGCCGTCATCATGCACATGCAGGGAACCCCGCAGACCATGCAGGCGCAGCCCGAGTACAGCGACCTTTTCGGGGAGCTGACCGACTTTTTCGAAGGGCGGATCGCCAAAGCGAAGGCGTTCGGTGTCGAGCAGATCGTCCTCGACGTCGGCATCGGCTTCGGGAAGAGCCTTGAACACAATCTCAAACTCATCCGCGACCTGGCACATTTCAGACGCTTCGGCTACCCGCTGCTCGTCGGGGCCAGCCGTAAGTCGATGATTGCTAAAATTATTCCCTCCGAACCGTCTGAACGGTTACCGGGAACGCTGGCCCTGCATCTCGAAGCCGTGCGCAACGGTGCGGAGATCATCCGGGCGCACGACGTCAAGGCGCATACACAGGCGCTGAAGGTTTACGAGGCACTTTACCATGCATAAATATCAATTGGAGAGAAACGATGGATATTGGAACCGTCAAAAAAATGGAGAAGAAGGCTGCCAAAAGCTCGAAAAACGACTTCACGAAACTGGGGCTGGCCCTCTTTTTCATGGTCGGCGTACTCTTTTACAGTTCCGTGACGCACTCGGGCGTCACCAACAGCCTTTTCCTGGTGATCGCCGCACTGTTCGGGGCCTATATGGCGCTCAACATCGGTGCGAACGACGTTGCTAACAATGTCGGTCCCGCGGTAGGCTCGCGGGCGCTGACGATGAGCGGCGCGATCATCGTCGCGGCCATCTTTGAAGCGAGCGGCGCGCTCATCGCCGGCGGCGATGTCGTGGGCACTATCAAGAAGGGGATCATCGACCCTTCGGCCTTCGTGGATGCTTCCCAGTTCATCTGGGCGATGACCGCGGCGCTGCTGGCGGGCGGGCTCTGGCTGAACCTGGCGACGTCGATGGGCGCACCGGTCTCAACGACGCACTCCGTTGTCGGGGGCGTTATGGGTGCGGGGATCGCCGCGTCCGGTTTCGGTGCTGTGGCGTGGGGGACGATGGGTGCCATCGCCGCAAGCTGGGTCATCTCCCCGCTGCTCGGCGGGGTGATCGCCGCGCTCTTCCTCTTTACGATCAAGAAGACGATGATCTACAAAGAGGATAAGCTCAGTGCCATGAAAAAGATGGTCCCGCTCTATGTCTCCGCGATGGGGTGGGCCTTTGTCACCTACCTGATGCTCAAAGGGGTCAAGCACATCGTCAAAGTCGATTTCCCGACGGCACTCGGGATCGGCTTTGCCGCCGCTGTTGTCATCTACCTCGCGGTCAAGCCGATGGTCGCCAAGGCGGCCGTTTCCCTGCGCAACCACCGTGATGACGTCAACAAACTCTTTACCATCCCCCTGATCTTTGCCGCGGCGCTGCTCAGTTTCGCCCACGGGGCCAACGACGTTGCGAACGCCGTCGGTCCGCTGGCGGGGATCGCCGATGCAGTTCAGAACAGCGTCATCAGCACCAAGGCGAGCATCCCAATGTGGGTCATGCTCGTCGGTGCCGTCGGCATCGCCCTGGGGCTGGCGCTCTACGGACCGAAACTGATCCGTACCGTCGGCAGCGAGATCACCGAGCTTGACCAGGTGCGCGCCTACAGCATCGCAATGGCGGCGGCCATTACCGTTATCGTCGCCTCGCAGCTCGGCCTGCCGGTCAGCTCGACGCACATCGCCATCGGCGGGGTCTTCGGCGTTGGTTTCCTGCGCGAGTTCCTCTACCATACGAAGGAGGAGGAGCTGATCCGCGTCGAACGCCGCCAGCTTGCCGAGGATGAGAAACTGCTGCACGCGCTCAATGCCGAAAAAGAGACCCTTGAAGCAAAACAGGGCAAAAGCCAGGAGGATTACGAACGTATTGTTCAGCTTTACCGGATGATCGAGGATGAAGAGGAGAAGATCTGTCTCGACAAAAAACAGCTTAAGCGTGCCCAGAAGATCAAGTACGTCAAGCGCGATGCGATCAAGAAGATTATCGCGGCGTGGGTGATCACGGTTCCCGCCGCCGCCGTACTGTCCGCCGCGATCTTCTACACGATCCGCGGCATGATGCTCTAAGCGCCGCTACTCGGCGACACTTGCCTTAAGGATCGTCTGCGACTCCAGCGGACGGTCCTGTCTGCCTGTTCGAACCCCTTCGAGTTTATAAACGACATCCATCCCTTTGACAACAAAACCGAAGATTGTATAGCCGCCGTTGAGCCAGGGGGCCGCCGCCGTTGTGATGAAGAATTGGCTGCCGTTGGTATTGCGCCCGGCATTGGCCATGGCGAGGATCCCCGGTTTGTCGAAGACGACATTGGGGGCGTACTCGTTTTTGAACGGTCTGTGCCAGATGGATTCGCCGCCGCGGCCGGTACCGGTCGGATCGCCGCCCTGGATCATAAACCCTTTGATGATACGGTGAAAGATGATCCCGTCGTAGTAGCCGTTCTTGACGTGGGTCAGGAAGTTCTCCGCCGCCAGGGGGGCAAGGTCTTCGCGGATCTCGAGTTCGATCGTCCCCTGGGTGGTTTTCAGAAGGACATGAGGGTGTTTGACCGCCGCACCGAAGAGGGCGGCCGCCGCAACAAAGAGGATGAAAAAGCCGAAGAATTGACGCATGGGCTCTCCTTTTTTTTCGCCATTATATCTCATGGTGCTATAATGCCACCCATCACTCCGTAAAGGAAAAATTGATGAAAAAAATTGTATCAATTGCGGCGGCAGTGCTGCTTACATCTTCGGTATATGCCCAGCAGCATGGAAGCAACGGCTTTTACGTAGGCGCGGGTATCGGTCTCGAAGCGATGCCGAAACATGTGGACGACGGCGTCGGCCTGGCGATCAAAGGCGGGCTTGAACTTGACAACGTTCTGAACAATCTCGGCGTTGAAGCGGAACTGAGTACGTCTCTGATCTCACCGGAGATTAGCAACAACAACAAGATCGACGTCACGACCTTTGGCGTCTACGCGACCTACATGATCGATATCCCGGGCTCTGCGTTCAAAGTCCGTCCGAAATTCGGTCTCATTCTTCCGAACCTGGCGGACGAGCTCCACTCACGCGGTGATGTGACGATCTCGGGCGGTATTGCCGGAATGTACGAGCTGAACAACCAGCTGGACCTCTATGTCGAATACGTTAACACCTCCGAAGCCATGAACAACTACATGATCGGCCTGGCGGTCAACTTCTAAATTTATTCTTCGTCGAAGGTCAGGCAGACGGAGTTGATGCAGTAGCGCAGCCCCGTCGGTTCCGGACCGTCGGGAAAGACATGCCCCAGGTGGGCGTCGCAGCGCGCACACCGTACTTCCACCCTGACCATCCCGAAACTCGTGTCTTTGATCTCCACAAGTGCCTCATCGCTGTAGGGCTCGAAAAAGCTCGGCCATCCTGTCCCCGAATCGAACTTCGTGTCCGACGTAAACAGCGGCGCATCACAGCAGACGCAGCGGTAGACCCCGTCGCCTTTATGCTGATAAAACTTCCCGCTGAAAGGGGCTTCCGTGCCGTGCTCGCGGCAGACGTGGTAGGCTTCGGGCGAGAGCTGCGCACGCCACTCCTGTTCGGTTTTGGTCACTTTTTCCATACGATGCCTTTGCATAAACGTTTATAGGCATGAGTGTGCCAGAAGAATCCTGTCTGAAATCAGGCATGGAAGGATTAGACGTAGAAGTTAATGGTTGTGCGGGGAAAAGCGGCCGCGGACGGCGGCCAGGGCGAGGAGTTACTTGCCTTCGGCAACGCGGTCTTTGAGACCTTTTCCTGCTTTGAACTTCGGAACCATTTTGTCCGCTGTAGTATAGCTCTTGTCTGTACCCGGCACTGTACCGCTTTTGCCTTTTTGCAGGGCAGATGTAAAGCTACCGAAGCCAACAAGTGTGACATCTTCTTTCGCTACGAGTGCATCTGTTACCGCATCTGTAAATGCTTTGATTGCAGCTTCTGCTTCCGCTTTTGTTTTGTAGTCACCGTGCTTCTGAACCAGTTCGACAAACTGTGCTTTGTTCATAAAACGCTCCAAGTCATTGAAATATAACACCTCTTGGAGCACGCAATTTAGGGGATTGGCGCTCTCAAAGCTGTTCTGACGGTTACTTTATAGTCTGTTTGCTTAAATTTATCTTCAAGTGATTGATTTTGGGAGAAATTGGGGGGATTTGTCCCCCGAAAGTGCCTATTTCTGGTAGGAAACCCGTTTTTTAGCAGATGATGGAGGCGGGATTGTATATAAAGAAAAATAATATTCTTTATGTGGAGTACTTTGGCGGTCCGGGACGGTTCCTGCTCGCAGATCAAATTGAAAACGGACTGCAGATCTTCGCGTTCTTTTTGTGTCAATGTCGTCATGACGCTTCCTCCATTCGGTTGATTTTCCGGACGACCCTGATGATGTCGTCGTCTTCGAGCCTCCCCAGCATCTGCATGACCGCTTTGGCCGCCTGCGGCTTCGCGTTTCCAAGCCGCCAGTCCTGATAGGTTCGCATGGAAACCCCGAGCAGCGACGCCATCTCTTTCTGGGTGATCTTCTTGCCGTTGCCCTGGGCTTCCACCGCGTTGTGCAGAATATTGAAAAGATCGGAGAGTTCCATTGCTCCATTTTAGAAGAAGGATTCTTAAATAAAGCAAAAAACCGTATATAAAATACATAAATAG
>JACXUG010000040.1 GCA_014764065.1 Campylobacterales bacterium | reverse complement strand
GAGTGCGAGTTGACGTGTCCGGATTTCGCTATCTACGTCGCGGATAAATCACAATACAAATTTGCGAAACTGACCGACGAGGCGAAAGAGCGCCAGGCGGCGATCGTTGCTAACAACTATATGTCACTTGAGCAGTAAGGAGCAGGAATGTCAAGAATTGTAATTTCAACAGGTAACGAACTGGCGGCGAAAGCGGCCGTTGATGCCGGCGCACGTTTCTTCGGCGGTTATCCGATTACACCGTCTTCCGAAGTTATGCACGAAGCATCCGATCTGCTGCCGGCAGTCGGCGGCGTCGCGATCCAGATGGAAGATGAGATCGGCGGTATTTCCGCGGCCCTCGGTGCTTCCATGACCGGTACGAAGTCGTTCACGGCGACATCAGGCCCGGGTATCTCCCTCAAAGCGGAGCAGATCGGTCTGGGCTTTATCGCCGAGATCCCGCTCGTTATCATCAACGTCATGCGCGGCGGCCCGTCAACGGGTCTGCCGACACGTGTTTCCCAGGCGGATATCGGCCAGGCGAAATACCCGTCACACGGCGACTACGCCTCTATTACCCTCTGTGCAGGTTCCCTGACAGAGTGTTATACGCAGACGGTTCGCGCTTTCAACCTCGCGGAAAAGTACATGACACCGGTCTTCATGCTTCTGGATGAGACGATCGGTCACATGCACGGTAAAGCGGAGCTCCCGGACCTCGAAGAGGTCGAAGCAAGCATCGTCAACCGCGCGACATTCGACGGTGCGCCGGAAGACTACCGCCCGTACGACGTGCCGATGAATCAGCCGGCGGTCCTGAACCCGATGTTCGAAGGGTACCGCTACCACATTACGGGTCTGCACCACGGACCGACAGGCTTCCCGACGGAAGATGCGGAACAGTGCGAATTCAACATCGAACGCCTCACCGGCAAGATCAACACGGTCGCTGCGCAAAACGACGGCCTTGACGATCTCCCGGATTACGAAGAGGTCCTGATGGACGACGCGGAAGTCTGTATCATCGCATACGGTTCCATCGCGCTGGGTGCCTTTGAAGCGGTTCAGAAACTGCGTGCAGAAGGGATCAAAGCTGGTCTTTTCCGCCCGATCATGATGTGGCCGAGCCCGGAAGCCGCGATCCGCAAGATCGGTGAACGCTTCGGTGACAAGATTATGGTTACCGAGCTGAACATGGGTCAGTACTCTACGGAAATCGAACGTATCGTTCGCCGTAACGATTTCACGCGCCTGCTCAAAGCAAACGGCCGCCCTATCGCGCCAGCAGAGATGGTAGCAAAAGTTAAGGAGATGATGTAATGGCTTTTAACTACGACAAATACCTTCGTGTAGACAAGATGCCGACACTCTGGTGTTGGGGCTGTGGTGACGGTGTCATCCTCAAAGCGACGATCCGCGCGATCGAGAAAATGGGATGGGACATGGATAAAGTCTGTGTCGTTTCCGGTATCGGCTGTTCAGGACGTTTCAGCTCTTACATCAACTGTAATACGATTCACACGACACACGGTCGTACTGTTGCGTACGCCACCGGTGTCAAGCTTGCAAAACCGCAGGCGCACGTTATCATTGTTGCGGGTGACGGCGACGGCCTGGCGATCGGTGGTAACCATACCATCCACGGTTGCCGCCGTAACATCGACCTGAACTTCATCCTGATCAACAACTTCATCTACGGTCTGACAAACTCCCAGACGTCCCCGACGACGCCGCGGGGTATGTGGACCGTCAGCCAGAAGAACGGTAACATCGACCCGACGTTCGACGCATGTGCGCTGGCGATCGGTGCGGGTGCCTCTTTTGTCGCACGCGAAACGATGCTCGATCCGAAGAAACTCGAGAAGATCCTGGTCAAAGGCTTCAGCCACAAAGGTTTCTCTTTCTTCGACATCATGTCCAACTGTCACATCAACCTTGGTCGTAAAAACAAAATGGCGAGCGCGATGCAGAACCTCGAGTGGATCGACAGCATCACAATGCCGCTGCGCAAGTGGGAAGCCCTCTCTGACGAAGAGAAGAAGAATGTATTCCCGACAGGTGTCCTTAAAGAAGTTCAGGAGCCTGAGTACTGTGAATCTTACGATCAGATCAAAGCGGCTGCACAAGGCAAGCGTGCGAAACTGACGCAAGACGACTTCGAGAAAAAGATCTAAGGAGAGATGAAATGAGACATACATTGCGCTTTACCGGTGTAGGCGGGCAGGGGGTTCTCCTCGCCGGCGAAATCATGGCGGCCTGTAAGATCAAGGAGGGTGGTTTCGGTCTGAAGACTGCGACCTATACTTCCCAGGTCCGTGGCGGCCCGACCGTTGTTGACATTACGCTTGACGATGAAGAGATCCGCTACCCGTATGCGAACGAAGGCGAGATCGATTTCATGCTTTCCGTTGCGGACGTCAGCTACCAGTCTTTCAAGAAGGGTGTCAAGCCGGGCGGCGTTATCGTTGTCGACCCGAACCTCGTTCACCCGACAGACGAAGACCGTCAGACATGGAGTATCGTTGAGATCCCCATTATTACGATCGCAAAAGAAGAGGTCGGCAACGTGATCACGCAGTCTGTTGTTGCGATGGCGATTGCCAACCAGATCACAAGCGTTCTGAACCCGGAATCCCTCAAAGAGGTCATGCTCTCCAAAGTACCGAAAAAAGTACACGAAGCGAACCTCAAAGCGTGGGAGCTCGGCGTCAAGTACGCTATCGAGTCCGGCATTACGCTCGCAGCGTAAGGAAAAGGCGGCATGGCGCCGCTTTTTTTGAGCCAATAACTAATATTATATAATATCTTAATAGCCACTTAACCCAAGAAAACAGTAGAAGAGGGCGCCGTTCATAGGAACGCGATCTATTGTCACTATTTTGTCCGGATGCAATGTCGCAAAAAATATTCCCGTAAATATACAAATTGTTCATATGGACTTGCTGGTTTATAAAGAGTAGCGCGGATGTCTGCTATTTTGAAGAACACTGTTATATTATATAATATATTACCTATTCAGATCACCGCTCATATGCTATAATATCACCGGTACAACGAGCGATAGCTTGATTTTCAAGAGGAAAGTCCGGGCTGCCGTAAGACAGGGCTCCATCTAACGGATGGCCGGCGCAAGCCGAGGGACAGTGCAACAGAGAGCAGACCGCCGCGCAAGCGGTAAGGGTGAAATGGTGGGGTAAGAGCCTACCAGTTCCGCCAGCAATGGCGGAAGCTATGTAAACCCAGCCTGGCAGCAAGAAACAGATGGTAAGCGTCTTACAATGCTTTTGTTTCGCTGGAGGCATCCGGTAACGGATGCAGTAGATAAATTATCGCATTAACAGAACCCGGCTTACCGTTGTACCTTTCTTCCTTATTCCTTTTTTTTTACCGTACGCTTATTCACTGATCGATGACCAGAAGAGGTCGAGCTGTTTTTCAAATGCCGTCGACAGTGCCGTCGTAGGCATGCCGTCAGCCTTCAGAAGACTGACCTGTAGCCGCAGATAGAAAAGCTGTCCCAGGAAGGCGTTGGCAAGCGTCATAGGGTCATTCGAGCGGATAAGGCCCTCCTGCATCATGATGAAAAAACCCGAAGAGAGCACCTTGATATTCGCCTCATGAAACTCCCGCCGGAAGCCGCTGCGCAACACGTCATTCTGCATCAGTTCGATCAGCATGAAACGGAAGAGTTTTTCGTACTTTTTATCAAACGTCATCAGCTTGAATTCGGTCATGAACTTATGTAGGAAAGACCTTCCTTTTTTCGCATTTTCCTGCACAAAATCATCGGTCTTCTGGTGGGCAAAAGGCGAGGCGAAAACCCTCCCGGCGACGGCCAGGAAAATGGCTTCTTTGTTTTCAAAATGGTTGTAAAGCGCACTCTCCCTGATCCCGATTTTTGCAGCGATTTTGCGTACGGAAGCACCTTTGTAGCCATGTTCCGCGAAGAGATCCATGGCAGCCTCCTCGATCAGCTTCTTTGTATCGCCACCTTTCTTAAACTCCCTGTTTTCGGGCATTTCAGACTCCTTATTAACAAATGTTCATGTTTTGGAAAGTGTATATGAACGTCCGTTAATTTATCCTTAATCAAAAGTGAACAATTGTTCTTTTTGTTCACACAATAAATTAACGTATGTTCATTTTGTCTCTAAACAGTCACGTCCGGTCCGCTATAATCATCAGGTCTTAAAATCGCATTTGTCAGCTGTTGATATTTTTTTATATGGAGTTAGATAGAAACCGCTATTTATCAGTATTAGCAGCGTGCTTTTTATCGGCTGCAGTTCACCCTCTATTATTAAAAAGATGATCTACGGTCTCAGTGTAGCTCAGATGGAAAAAGCAGTTGAGAGAGCCGGCAGCGTGCATAGTGTCAACCAGGATGCCTTCAAGAACCTTACGGTGCTAGACGGTGACAAATCTGCGTTTAAAAGCCGCTGGGTACCGAAACTGCTGATCCTGGACACGTTGATTACGCGTCCGGCTATCCATCCGGCACCGAGACCGCTTGTGCCGAAATAGCGTTTTGCTTGCTCTTTGTTACCCATATTATTTAATGTAACAACTCATATTAAATAATTTCTATACTGACTGCAGCCTTATTGCAGAATGGGGGAACGGGTACGGAAAACTTGTTTCAAGAGAATATACATTATGTTAATTAAATAAATATCTTTTGAAACTACGGTTAATGATAAGCGGACCTATGGCACTTTGCATTTGTTTTTAGGTATCCTTTGGAAGAATACATCGGAAAGGAGTTCGCCGTGGCAACCGTGACCTTGACAGATAATCGCACTGGAAACAGCTATGAATTCACTATTTTGCATCCGACCGCAGGTCAGGATGTGATCGATATTCGGGATCTTTTCAAACAGACGGGGATGTTTACCTACGATCCGGGATTTACTTCAACGGCCAGCTGCAGCTCAACGATTACCTATATAGACGGAGCGAAGGGTGAATTGCGCTACCGCGGCTACCCTATCGAAGAGCTGGCGATGAAAAAGAGCTACCTTGAGGTCTGCTACCTGCTGCTCAACGGCGAGCTCCCCTCTGCGGAGGAGCTGGCAGCGTACGATTATGAACTTCGCAAAAGGGCGTATGTCCACGAAGGGTTGAAGAACCTCTTCTACTCTTTTCCGGACAACGCCCACCCCATGGCGATGCTCTCATCCGCCGTCTCTGCGCTCTCGACATTTTATCCGGAACATATCATGATGCGCAACGACGAGGACCTGCAGGTGATGCGCCGCCGGCTGCTGGCCAAGGTCCCTACCCTGGCGGCGTTCGCCTACCGCCGCTCCCTGGGTATTCCTTTCATCTATCCCGACCTTGAGCGCTCCTTTACCGAAAACTTTCTCTATATGATCCACGCCTACCCCGGTCAGAACCTGAAGATCCCCGAGGTGCAGGTTCGTGCACTCGATACGATCTTTACCCTCCATGCCGACCACGAGCAGAATGCCTCGACGACGGTGGTCCGTTCCGTTGCTTCGACGGGGGCGCACCCCTATGCGGCGATTACGGCGGGTATCAATGCCCTGTGGGGACGGGCTCACGGCGGGGCGAACGAGTCGGTCATCGCACAGCTCGAATACATCGGTTCGGTGGAGCGCGTCGATGAGTTTATCGCCCGTACCAAGGACCCCAATGACGATTTCAGGCTGATGGGATTTGGCCACCGTGTTTACAAAAATTTCGATCCGCGTGCTAAAATCCTGAAAAAACTGCTTGACGAGATAAAAGACGAGCTCGATGTTGACAGCGAACTGCTGCAGATCGCCGAGAAGATCGAAGCGGTCGCCCTCAGCGACGACTATTTTATTTCACGCAAGCTCTACCCTAACATCGATTTTTATTCGGGGTTGATCCTGACGGCGCTCAAAATCCCCAAGGAGATGTTTACCATCATCTTTGTGATAGGCCGTACCGTCGGTTGGCTTGCACAGTGGTTGGAATTTCATGCCGACGCGGAGAAAAAGATTACCCGTCCGCGTCAACGCTATATCGGGCCTGAAACAAGGAGTGTACCTGAGTGAGTAAAAAAGAGGAATTGATCCACGACATTGAAAAACTGTTGAACGGCTACGGCGGCGATACCCACATCAACCCCGATATGCTCACATTCATGGACGAGCAGACCCTCAAATCGATCATCGTTTCTCTCCTGGAACAGAAGGAAAAAACGGTCGAATCCAACCTCGAATGGCTCGAGCAATTTAAAAAATATTGATTTTTCCCATAAATTTAAGTTTGTGTAATTTAATTGTTACTATAATTTTGCAACGTAATATCACGAGTAAACAATTTTAATTTCATTAACGTTGTTTGCGGAATAACAGCATAAAATGCAGACAGAAATCATCACGAGGAAACAGAAATGAAAAATGTTGACCTGGTTCAGCTGACCGATGAGACGAAAAAGATGAGTGCGATGGTCGTTGAAGACGAAGCAGTTGCAAACGAACTGCTCAGCTCAACGTTCAAGAACTTCTTTAAGGATGTTACATCCGCTTTTAATGGCAAAGAAGCCCTGGAGCTTTTTAAAGAGAAAAAACCGGATATCGTCTTTGTTGACATTATCATGCCGGAAATGGACGGTATCGAACTTGCACGCAAGATCCGTGAGATGAACCCGCAGCAGATGGTCGTTGTCATCTCTGCAAGCAACGATATCCAGAAAATCTCAGAGACGATTGAAATCGGCGTCAACAGCTTCATCCAGAAGCCTATTGATACGAAAAAGATCATCGAGCTCCTTCAGAACGTTACCAATATGGTCAAGCGCAAGAAAAAAGTTGAAACGAAGACTTTCTCTATCTCCCTGCCCCTTGATCTGTATGACCTCGTCAACGACAACGCCAAGGCGGAAAGCATCTCCAAAAATGCGGTCATTATCCGCGCCCTCCGCGAATTCTATATGTAATTTCATTTAAATGCCGCAACATCGCGGCATTTAAGAGATTGTTAAGCGTCCCGGAAATATAATTTCGGCTCAACAAATTTGTTGTTGCCAAGTGGCCCCATCGTCTAGCGGTTAGGATCCCAGATTTTCATTCTGGTTACCGGAGTTCGAGTCTCCGTGGGGTCACCACTTCCAAGCTTCCTTTTTCATCATTTCCAAGTTTTTTTCATCTTTAATGAACACTTTCACTTAACCGGGAGAGATTATTCTAGGCACTATCGCGCTTTTTGCCGTTTTACATAGCGGCCGCCTAATCCGCCGGATGGGCGCAGCGGTACCGTCAGATTAAATGTGATAGGCGGCTCCGCCATTAAGCTTGTTTCGTTAATATTTCACAAAAAATCAGGAACCTTTCTATGCTGCGTTTTGCCCCAAGCCCGACCGGAGATATGCACATCGGAAACCTCCGCGTTGCCATTTTCAACGCCCTCCTCTCCCGCCAGCGCAATGAGCCGCTGCTGATCCGGATCGAAGATACGGATAAAGAGCGTAACATCGAAGGCAAGGACAAAGAGATCCTGCAGATCCTGGCGCTTTTCGGGATTGAGTATATCGACGTTATCTACCAGAGCAACAACCTGCGCTTTCACCGCGCCATGGCGATCCAGCTGCTGCAGAAGAAGAAAGCGTTCAACTGTTTCTGTACCCCCGAGGAGCTCGACCGCAAACGCGAACTGGCCAAGGAGCAGAAAAAGCCCTTCCGCTATGACGACGCCTGTACACACCTTCCGCCCGAAGCGACGATCGACAACGAGAACCCGTTTACGGTCCGCCTGAAGCGCCCCGATGCGCCGATCACGGTCGAGGATATCATCAAGGGGTCGGCGACGTTCGACCCGGCGGATATCGACAGTTTCATCATCCTGCGCGCAGAAAAGTTCCCGACCTACAACTTTGCCTGCGCCATCGACGATATGCTCGGCGACATCTCCCTGGTCATCCGCGGCGAAGATCACTTCTCCAATACCTCCAAGCAGATCGCGATCCGCGATGCGCTGGGCTATAACAAGAAGGTTGAATACGCCCACCTGCCGATCATCCTCAACGACGAGGGCAAAAAGATGAGCAAGCGCGACAACGCGTCGAGCGTCAAGTGGATGCTTGAAGAGGGGTTCCTGCCCGAAGCGATCGCCAACTACCTCATTCTCATCGGCAACAAGACGCCTGAAGAGGTCTTTACGATGGCCGAGGCTGTCGCCTGGTTCGACCTTAAAAACATCTCCCGTGCTCCGGCGCGTTTCAGCATCGACAAGCTGCGCCATATCAACCGCGAGCATCTCCGCCGCATGGACGACAAAGAGCTCTCGCGCTACGTCGGGTTCGCCGACGATGCCATCGGCAGACTGGCCAAACTCTACCTGGAAGAGGCCAGCACGACCAAGGAGCTGAAGGCGAAGGTGGCAGCCGTGTTCGCGCCGAAGGCGATCCCGGATGAATTCGCCGAGAGTGCCGAGGTGATCCGTGACGCCATCAAAGCGGCGCCCTACTTCGAAGCCTTTGACGATCTCAAGCAACATGTCGTCGATACGACGGGCATCAAGGGCAAACAGCTCTTCAAATCCCTGCGCCTGCTGCTCACCGGCGCCGAACACGGTCCGGAGCTGGCCGACGTCTATACGGAGATCAAATCCTACCTCGGGGAGATCGTGAAATGAGTACGCTCGGCAGTATCATCGCAGGCCTCGGCGGGATCGTCCATACGCTCCTCAACGTCTACATCTGGGTCGTCATCATTGCCGCCCTGCTCACCTGGGTGCGCCCCGATCCGACCAACCCTATCGTGCAGGTGCTTTACCGCCTGACCGAACCGGCTTACACCCTGCTGCGCCGCTACGTCCCGACCGTTTTCAACGGCATCGACCTTGCGCCGCTCATCATCATTATCGGCCTGCAGGTGATCGACGTGATCTTCGTCCGCCTGGTCTACGCGTTGGCAGGTGCGCTCTAAAAATGTTTTTGCGGGCCGCCCTCGCAACACTGCTGCTCGGCGTGCTTCCGCTGCATGCCGACATCACCCTGGACGAAATCCGTTCCAAGCCCCCTTCAAATGCCCGCAATTTCATGATCTGGCAGTATTTCGACCAGAACATCACCTCCGAACAGGCCGACGAGGCGTTCTACCTGGTCCGCAATGCCGACCAGCGGATGCTCTTTGCGTACGCGCAAAAGAGTGACCGGCCCGAAGTCGCCTATACCGTGCAGTGCATGAAAATGGACGTCAAGGCGCTGATCCGCACCGACGATGCCGGATGCGCCAAGCTCGCGGTTTCTGTCGGCAAACTCTCCGCGATGCACAAAGACGCCCGCGCGCGGGTTGTCGACCTAGTAGGCGACCCCGACCTCAAGGCTGCGGCCGAGGTCCTTGACGACACCAACCTCTCTGCGCACTACAGGCAATACAGTCCCGCCCTCTTTCTGCGGGTCTATAACGGCAGTTACGGCGCCTCCAAACGCAGGCAGTTCAACTTCATCCCCGATTACGACTATATGCAGGCGCTGGCGAAGGCACCGGGCTTTACGACGGCGGTGATGAGCACGATCAATGATGAGAAGCTCTCGAAATTCGGCTGGGCCCTTACGAAGGTCGATGCTGTTGAGGGGCTTGATCCGCGGGGGCTCTTTTACCTGGGGCTCAACCAGCTGCTGCGCGGGACAAAGTCGCGGGCGATCGAACTCTTTGAGCTCTCAGGCGACAAGGCCTACTACCAAAGCGACAAGGACAAGGCGCTCTTCTGGCAGGCGCTGGCTTCCGAGAAGAACGACCTGATGTGGAAACTGCTGGCGCAGAGCTGGGACATCAACTTTTACACCCTTTTCGCGATGGAGAAAATGGGCACGTTCCCGGAAAACTACTATTCACAGCTGCAGACTTCCGATGCCGTGTCAGACCTGAACCTCTCCAACCCCTTTGTCTGGAACGACCTGCTCGACACCATCGACCGTACGCCGAAAAACGAGCTCTATGCGCTGGCCAAACGGTATGATGCGAAAAACCTCGTGCCGCTGCAGTCGTTTATCATCGAAAAAGCGTCGCGTTACAGGTTGCAGGGCTATGTCATGCCTTATGACGAGGAGTTGAAAGACGTCGATACGGATACGAAGGCGATCATCTATGCGTTGATGCGCCAGGAGAGCCGCTTTATCCCGGCGGCCCTGTCATACTCTTACGCCCTGGGGCTGATGCAGATGATGCCGTTTCTGTGCCGCGCGATGGACGGCCAGGTCGATTGCGGGCGCGAGACGCTGTTTGAGATGTTCGACCCGCACATCAACCTGCTCTATGCCAAGCCCCATATCGCGTGGCTGCAGTACCGCGTCTACCACCCCCTTTTCATCGCTTACGCCTACAACGGGGGGATCGGCTTTACCAAACGCTATCTGCTCGACGACAAGTTCAACCCCGGCCCCTACGAGCCTTTTTTGAGCATGGAGCTGATGCGGACGACGGAGACGCGGGAGTACGGGAAGAAAGTGCTGACCAGCTACGTGGTCTACAAGAAGATCCTGGGCGAGCCGGTCTCGCTTATTGATCTGTGTGAAACGTTACTTCACCCTTCAAAAACGGACCGGTTCCGAAAAACAAAGTAAGATTCGCCTCCTTCGTCGGGCGGAAAAGCAGCTGGTAGTAGCGGTTCCACGGGTTATTCTGCGGCATCAGCTCCCGCAGCGAACAGTTCTCGTCCAGCTGGGCCAGGCCGACGGGCGTTTTGCCGTTGAGGGTGATGTTATACTCCTCCAACGTGCGTCCTCCGCGGTCGAAAAGGGCGACGAGAAATGACGGCCGTTTGCCGTAGAGCTGCGGATCGACGGGGTTGAGGTGCAGGATGCTGATCAGGGCGGCGGTACGGTTGGCCTCGTCGGTCAGCGTTGCGCGTTTGAGGTTCGAGACCGCCCTCTCATGCCGGCTGTCGAGCTTGGTGAAGTAGGTAAAGGCGCTCTCTTTGCTGCAGGCGGAAAAGAGCACCGCGGTGATCAAGAGGGTGGGCCAATAGCGCATAAGACTCCGGAGTACTTGGTTTGCAGCATTATAGCGGAATGTCGTCCCGCTGCCCATTTGCGCCTATCTTAAGAGTTTTTCAACCATTGTGGACTATAATCCCCCATATTTAAAGGGAGAGCCTCCGGGGATGCAGTTACCATGAAAAAACGTCTTGCTGTTGCCTTTACCGGCCCTTCGAACAGCGGAAAAACGACACTGATCGTCAAAGTGGCCGCCAAGCTGATGCATGAGCACGGCAAAGAGGTCGCCATCATCAAGAACGACCCGAAGGATAAAGCGCGCTTTGACATCCCCGGCAAGGACAGCTACAAGTTCACCGATACCGGCGCCGAGGTGATCGTGACGTCGCCCAGCCGCACCACCCTCTTCTCCCACCGCCACCATGAGCTTGACGAACTGATCAAGCTCTTCGGCCACTTTGACATCCTGCTCGTCGAAGGGCTTAAAACCCTGCCGCTGCCGCGGATCAGCATCTTCCGGGACCGGATCGACGAGGCCTATTTCCCCTATATGAATGCCCTCGCCGTCGACGACAGTGTCACACTGGACGACTATGACCTTCCCGACAAGGTCGCCGTCCTCAATCTTAACGACCCCGACGCCGTCATCGGGTGGATCCTCAACCATGCCAAGGAGATATAATGCAGACCCTCGCCCCCGTCTTTGAAGCCATCGAACGTGCCGCGCACCGTATTCACGAAGCGATCACCAACGAAGATACCGATTACTCGGCCCACTCCAACCAGTCTGGAGACGTTCAGCTCAAGCTCGACATCCAGAGCGACCTGATCATCGCCGAGGAGTTCTCCCGGATTCCGCTCGTCAAGGCGATCGCCAGCGAGGAGAAAGAGGAGGAGGAGATCCTGCACGAAGGCGGGCAGCTCTGCATCGCCTACGACCCCCTCGACGGCTCCAGCCTGATCGACGTCGACCTGAGCGTCGGCTCCATTTTCGGTATCTATGACGGCGAATGGAGCGCGCAGAAAATGATCGCTTCCGTCTATATCGTCTATGGACCGCGCACCGAAATGGTGACGGCCTACAAGAACAATGTCCGCCACTACACCTGGCGCCACGGCCGCTTCAAAGAGCTGGAGCAGATCACAATCGGCGAAAAGGGCAAGCTCAACGCGCCGGGCGGCACCCAGCAGCACTGGCCCATGCACCACAAACAGCTCATCGACGACCTCTTTGCCGAGGGGTACCGCCTGCGCTACTCCGGCGGTATGGTCCCGGACCTGCACCAGATCCTGCTCAAAGGGGGCGGACTCTTCAGCTACCCGGGCACGACGGACAAACCCGACGGCAAACTGCGCAAGCTTTTTGAAGTCTTCCCGTTTGCATTCGTCTATGAGATGGCCGGCGGCGAGGCGGTCGACGAGAAAGGGAACCGCCTGATGGACCTGCCCTGCAGCGATCCGCATGAAACGACCCCCTGCTTCTTCGGCTCCAAATATGAAATTGGCAAGGTAAAAGCGGCCTATGGCGCAGAGTGACGCGGAAAAAGACCGTTTCGAACTGCAGCTCGATGCGATGATCGAGAAACTGCAGGCGTGCCAGGCCGAACATGGCGTCAAGAGCTGCAGCGCCTGCGAGCACTACCTGGGATGCGACGTGCGCAAGAGCTACGTCGCCGCCGTCTACGACAGCATGTCCAAGGGCGAGACCGGCGGATTTGAATTTTAACAAGGATATTAAAGAGTATGAGCTATTACGTCACCACCCCCATCTACTACGTCAACGGCGAGGCGCACATCGGCCACGCCTATACGACCTTCATCGCGGATGCGCTGGCCCGCTACCACCGTCTGATCGGCGAAGACGTCTATTTCCTGACGGGGACGGATGAACACGGCCAGAAGATCGAGGAGTCGGCGAAGAAGTTCGAAAAACCGACCCAGCAGTTTGCCGACGAGATCAGCGCCAGCTTCCGCAACCTCTGGGATGAATTCAACATCAGTTTCGACCAGTTTATCCGGACGACGGACAAGGACCACATGACCGGTGTCCAGAAAGCGTTCGAGAAGATGTACGCCAAGGGGGACATCTACAAGGGGAACTACGAGGGGCACTACTGTGTCAGCTGCGAGACCTTCTTCCCCGAAACCCAGCTCATCGACGGGGAATTCTGCCCGGACTGCGGCCGCTCAACCAGCATCGTCAAGGAGGAGAGCTACTTCTTCAAACTCTCGGCGTATGAGCAGAAGCTGCTTGATTATTACGAAGCGCACCAGGACTTTATCCTTCCGAAATCCCGCCGCAACGAGGTGATCAACTTCGTCAAGGGCGGTCTGAACGACCTCTCCGTGACCCGTACGAGCTTTACCTGGGGCGTGCCGCTGCCCGAATCCGCCAACGACAGCAAACACGTCATGTACGTCTGGCTCGACGCCCTGCTTAACTATATCACGGCACTCGGCTACGGCCGCGACGAAGCAAAAATGGACTTCTGGCCGGCACAGATGCAGCTCGTGGGCAAGGACATCCTCCGTTTCCACGCCATCTACTGGCCGGCGTTCCTGATGAGCCTTGACCTGCCGCTGCCCAAGCACATCGGCGCCCACGGCTGGTGGACACGCGACGGCGAGAAGATGAGCAAGTCCAAAGGCAACGTCGTAAGCCCCAAAGAGGTCGCCGACGTCTACGGCCTGGAGAACCTGCGCTACTTCATGATGCGTGAAGTCCCCTTCGGTCAGGACGGCGACTTCTCCCAGCGCGCTCTGATCGACCGGATCAACTCCGATCTCAGCAATGACCTGGGAAACCTGCTCAACCGTATCATCGGGATGAGCGGCAAATACTCCGATTTCGTCATCGACAGTGCAGACGTCATGACCTACCACAAAGCGGAGATGGAGGAAGTCGACGCCGTGCTCGGCAGCGTCGAACGGTTCCTGGACGAGGTTCAGACGCACCGCTTCCTCGAAGAGCTCTGGAAACTCTTTGCCATCGGAAACAAGGCGATCGAGGCGCATGCACCGTGGGTCAAGATGAAAGAGGGCAAAAAAGAGGAAGCGATGGCCCTGGTGGCCCTTGTTGCCAATATCCTTGCCAAAGCTTCCGTGCTGCTGCACCCTTTCATGCCGTCCACGACGGCGACGATCGCGGATGCGCTCGGTTTTGTCATCGACACCAATACGTATAAC
>JACXUG010000039.1 GCA_014764065.1 Campylobacterales bacterium | reverse complement strand
GAGGCGAAGAACCTGGAGGCCATCGCCGCGTTCAGGGGCTACGGCTTCTCCAAAGCGGAGACGGGTAACGGTATCACCGTGACCCTGGACCTTGAAGGCAGAAACGCGCAGGGTACTTCGGGCAGCTGCGGACAGTAGACCTCTCCTCGCCCCGGTGCGGAGGGGTTTTTAAAATCTAAAGTGATTTTCCCTATACTTGTAGATATTGGATAACGTAAAATAATTTCTGTAAATTCGGAATCGACTATGATAAGAAGAAAGGATCATAGCGATGTTTAGTCCCCTCAACTTACGGTACGGGTCTTCTTTAAAAAGTTCAGGGTTTGAATCAAACTTTTCAAGCAGCGTAGCATAAGGAGTTTTAAACTTCAACGCTTTGAGCTTTTTTGGTGGTTATAGTAAAGCAAAATCCATAAAGGGTTATTAGAGGTGCCCTTAACTTAATAGCAGTGGAGGCAGCCCATAATTCCAAAAAAAGATTTAACACTGTTTATGTGAGAATTTCCTCTTGTGAACTTATGTTTATCATGATAAACTCTAAAGTGTTTGTACTATCTTTTGTGTAGAACTTTACCTTCTGTTTTAGTAACTTAAATATGATGGTTTTGCCTCGTACTCGACTAGCTCCAAAATAGATTCCAAATTTTACTCACTCTTGTCTATAGCCTCTTTCGATACGAACAACTAGTTAAAGCTTCATGAAGTAAAATTATGTAAAATAGTGCAAAAAGAGGCAAATAAAGCTACACCGAAATAAAAAAGGAAAAACAAATGGCACAATCAATCGAACCAAATATTGCAGATTTAGCGAATGGTTGGCTCAAATCTTATAAATTACACTACAAATTAGAACAAGAGTCTTTAAATCATGAAATCGATAAAGCCCTTGATGATTATTTCTCCAAAAATGGAGGTACAGGCGGAAATCGTCCTGATGTAAAAATACTATTGCAAGATAAAAATCTTAACTATTACCCTATTCTTATTGAGTACAAAGGCTACAAAGGGAAACTTGTAAAACTCGATACTTATGGACAAGTTGAAATCAAAACCGCTAAAAATGAACCTAATTTTAAAAATATCAACTCTTTTGCTGTCAATGGTGCAGTGCATTATGCAAATGCCCTACTCCATCATACCAGCTACACCGTATTATCGCTATTGGTATGACTGGATACAAAGACGAAAGTGGCAATATTCGGCATGAAATCGGTGTCTATTATGTCTCAAAATCCAACTTTGGCATAGGGCAAAAAGTCGATGACTATTCTGACTTATCCTTTTTAGAACCCAATAATTTTGATACTTTTATAGAGAAAGTAAAAATTTTGAACCTCTCGCAAAAAGAGATTGACAAAATTAAAGAACAGAGAGAAAGAGAGATAGTCACTAGCCTAGTAAGACTAAATAATGATATTTATCAAAACAAAAATGGACTTGCTGAGAGCGACCGTGTTTATCTTGTCGCCGCTTCTATAATAGCAACTATTGGTGTTCCAAATAAAGTACCTGCATTAGATAAGAGTGAATTAAAATCGCAAAATTTTGAAGGTGGACGAGATGGCGATATTATTCTTAGTCGAATAAAAGCTTTTTTAAACGAAAAAAATCTACCACAAGATAAAAAAGACTTAATTGTTAGAACACTATCAAACACCCTTTTGACAGATAATATTAACAAGGTCATTAATGGAGAAAGCCAACTTAAAAGAGTTTTTACAAAAATAGTAGATGATTTAGGAATTTACTACAAAATCGGCTTAACGACCGATTTTACAGGTAAACTCTTTAATGAAATGTACAGTTGGCTTGGCTTCTCACAAGACAAACTAAACGATGTTGTACTCACCCCTTCGTATGTTGCTTCGCTTCTGGTCAAACTCGCTCGTGTTAATAAAGACTCTTATGTATGGGACTTTGCCACAGGTTCAGCAGGACTTCTTGTAGCTGCCATGAATGAGATGATCAATGATGCCAAAAAGACAATTAAATCTCCAAAAGAGCTTATTCAAAAAGAGATTGATATCAAAGCCAAACAGTTGCTAGGTTTAGAAGTACTTTCAAGTGTCTATATGTTAGCAATTCTCAATATGATTATCATGGGTGATGGAAGCTCAAATATCCTCAATAAAGATTCATTAAGTGATTTTAATGGAGAGTACGGTTTTGGTGAAACTGAGAAAAAATTCCCTGCAGATGCTTTTGTGCTCAATCCTCCATATTCCGCTAAAGGGAATGGGATGATTTTTGTGGAAAAAGCATTGAATATGATGAACAAAGGGTATGCGGCTATCATCATACAAGGCTCTGCTGGTTCTGGAAAAGCCAAAGAGTACAACAAACGCATTTTAGAAAAGCACACACTTATAGCTAGTATTAAAATGCCAATAGATATATTTGTTGGTAAATCAAGTGTACAAACTTATATTTATGTTTTTAGAGTTGGTGAAAAACACGACGAAAAGAGAAGAGTAAAATTTATAGATTTTTCAAATGATGGTTATACAAGAACAAATCGTAAAAAAGCAAGCAACAATTTAAAAGATACAGACAATGCAAAAGGGCGATATGAAGAGCTTGTAAATTTAGTCCATTTTGGTGAAAGCGAGTTAAATATATTTACCAAAAAAGAGTATCATGAAGGCACTATCGACCCAAAAAATGGAGCCGATTGGAATCAAATAGCCACAATAGACACTAAACCGACTTTGCAAGATTTTAAAAAAACAATAAGCGATTACTTGGCATGGGAAGTTTCAAATATCCTCGAACAAAGAGGTGATAAGGGAAAGTAGATAGCCCACTCAACGAGAAATTACAAAAAGTTGAGTGGGGAGAGTATAAGATTGAGGATTTATTTGAAAGCTCAAACGGAGATTTTGATTTACAAAAAAAACATATGAATGGAAAAGGTGAATATGTAATAACTTCTGGACTAACTAATTATGGAATTTTGGGGAAAACGGATATTAATGCAAGAATATTTGATGAAAAAACAATAACAATTGATATGTTTGGCTCAGTTTTTTACCGTCAATTCAAATACAAAATGGTTACTCATGCAAGAGTTTTTTCGATAAAACCAAAATTTGAAATTACAGAAAATCAAGGTTTATTTTTATCAAATGCATTTCATTTTATCAACAAAAAATTTAGTTATGAAAATATGTGTTCATGGCTAAAAATTAAAGAAGAAAAAATCCAACTACCAGTTAAAAACGGCGAAATAGATTTTGATTTTATGGAAAATTTTATTACTGAATTGAAGGCAGAGTGTATAGCAGAGCTGGAGGCAGAGTGTATAGCAGAGCTGGAGGCATATTTGACGGCGACTGGGCTAAAAGATTATACTTTGACTATTGAAGAACAACAAGCATTAGAGAATTTTGAGCATGTCAATTGGCAAACATTCAACCTTGAAAGTTTATTTGGAAAATCGACTCGCGGAAAACGCTTAAAAAGTGCAGATAGAATTTCGGGAACTTTGCCATTTGTAACGGCAGGTGAAACTGATGAGGGGATTTCTGCTTTCATTGGAAACGATGTAACCGTTTTTTCTGAAAATACAACAACGATAGATATGTTTGGCTCGGCAAAATATCGAAATTACAGATATGGAGCAGATGATCATATTGCGGTTGTCCATACAGAAAACCTACCAAAATTTGCAGCAATTTTTGCAACAACTGCCATTCATAAATCATCTTATACTGGTAAATTTAATTATGGAAGAAATTTTTATGCAAAAGATGCTGATGAGTTAAATATTTTACTTCCATCGCAAAACGGACAGCCAGACTATAAAACGATGGAAACTTTAATATCTGCTCTTCAAAAGTTGGTTATAAAAGATATTGTTTTGTCTGTTGAACAAACAAAAAAAATATATGACAATATAGAATAATTTTTGTAAATTTGGAATCGACCAAATAAGAAAAAAGGGTAAAAATAGCTTTACGGCACCTCTAATAACACTTTATGGATTTTGCTTTACTATAACCACCAAAAAAAGCTCAAAGCGTTGAAGTTTAAAACTCCCTATGCTACGCTGCTTGAGAGGTTTGATTCAAACCCTGAACTTTTTAAAGAAGACCCGTACCGGAAGTTGAGGGGACTACACATATCTGTGGTTAAGCCCGAGGGCGATGGAACCGCCGCGCTCCTGGGTAATGTCCCCGGCGACGAAGATGCCCGGCACTCTTTCCATCTGCATAAACATCTGCCACGACCCGGAAGTATTTGCCCCGTTTCATATTACGGAGTTCAACCGTTTTGGCGTCGCGGAGCAGGGCAATGGTATGTTGCTTCGCTTCGCGGGCCAGCAGTTTCTCGGCCTGGTACTTCCCTTTCATTTCGGGGGTGTCGATGCTGTTGATCCGGATGCCGATACGTTCGCCGATGAGCTGCGGCCACGCCTTGATCGTGGCACGGAAAGTGTCGCCGTCATAAACGCTTGTCACCTCGTCGACTGTCATGGAGCCAAAGTTTTTTGTGTTGATAGAAGCGGCGGTGAGGGTGTAGCATGCAAGTAAAATAGTCAGATAGAGTTTCAACTAGGTTCGTGCTTTATGTTCCAAGTTTGGGAGAAATTGATAGTGGTGCTGATGGGGAGACTCGAACTCCCGGCCTCTTGATTACGAATCAAGTGCTCTAGCCGACTGAGCTACATCAGCATTCAGGGGGTCGGAATTATACGACAAAATTTTTTATTCCGCAAGGCCCAAAAGGTTGTCCGCGGCAAAGTGCGCCGCGCCGTCGAGGGCGGTTTCGGGATTGAGCGAAACGCGGACGGGCATTGCCGCGAGCAGTGGGGCGAAACGCCCCTTGGCCCGGAAACTCTCCATGAAATACTGCTGCAGAAAGGGGAGGATTTTCGGTGCGATGCCCCCGCCGATATAGACCCCCCCCGTTGCCATCGTTTTGAGCGCAAGGTTCCCCGCCTCGGCGCCGTAGATCGCGGCAAAGAGCGCAAGGGTCTCCCGGCAGAGGGGGTCGTTGTGCAGCAGCGCCCCTTCGCTGATTTTGGCGCTGGGGTCTTCGTCCGGCCCGAGGCGGCGCATGAACTCCGGTTCCGGCGCGATCAGTTTCGTTTTCAGAAACTGGTAGAGGGTGTGGACGCCGGGACCGGAGAGGACGCGTTCGGTGCTGGTATGTTCGGGATGGCGTTCCCACAGCCAGGAGAGCAGCTCCTGCTGCAGCGGCGTGGCGGGGGCGAAATCGCAGTGGCCCCCTTCGGAACCGACCGGCTGGTAGCCCTGTCCGTCGAAAAAGAGCATCGCCTCGCCCAGCCCGGTCCCCGCGGCGATGACGGCACGGTTCCCCGTCCCGGGTTCGGCGGCGGGGTTGAGGTCCACAAAATCGATGTCGTCAAGATATAGCATGCCGTAGGCGGTCGCTTCCAGGTCATTGAGCAGCCGGACCTTCGGCGTCTCCAGGCGTGCCTGAAGCTGCCGCGTGTCGATCTGCCAGGGGAGGTTCGTCGTTTTGCAGATGCCGCCGATGACGGGACCGGCAATGCCGAAACAGGCGGCATCGATCTTTGCGATGGCCGAGGCGTCGAGGAAGTGGTCGACGATCGATGTGAAATCTGCATGTTCGCGGCTGGCGTACTGCCGTTTCGTTTCAAGTTCAAAGCCCCCTTCGCAGAAGCGGTAGAGGGCGAGGTTCGTTTTGGTCCCCCCGATGTCACCGGCGAGGATTAGCGGCGAGCGTGTCATTCGAAACCTTCTTGCAGGAGATGACGGAATGCGTCAACGAACGCGGCCTCGGTGTCGCGGGGAGAGCGGTGGTAGAAAGCTTCCCAGGCCTGTCCGCGCTGTTCGTTGTAATGGGCATCCCCGTGTTCCGCGGTCCAGGCGAGGCGCACCGCGTGGCCGATAAGCACATCCAGAACGATATCGTTTTCGACCTTTAGTTCGGGATTTTGGCGGAAGAGCCAGGTGAGGCTCTCGATCGCCTCGAGGTTGAGCTGGCGGTACTCCGGGGCCTGGATACCCTGCAGCAGGGCGTCGATGCGCAGTTCGAAGCTGCGCTCTCCGGCGGTGGTATCGAGGGTCTGCTCGCTCCCGACACGGTTGGCGCTGTCGTATTTGTCCCCGATGACGATGCCGTCACACTGCTGCAGCAGGTACCAGACATCCTTGTAGAAGCGTTCGGCGTGATGCCCGATCAGCCCGGCATCGTGGCGCCACTGCATCCAGTTCTCCACCTGCGACAGTTCGGTGATCCTCGCGACGGACTTGATGTGCGAAAAACCCGAAGCGCGGAGGTTTTCCATCTCGTTCATGCGCCGCCGCTCGGTGGCAAAGGTCTGCAGGACCTCCCGCAGGCGGTGCAGGATCTCGTGAGGGGCCAGGGTGAGCAGGGTTTCGTAGGCGTCGCCCACCGCCTGGGAAGTCTCGCGGCTGATGCGGCTAACAAGCAGCTGGACGAAGTACCAGGTCCGCACGGTGATGAGCTGTTCGAAAAGTTCCGGTTCGATGCGGATGAGGTGGCCCAGGTGCAGGATGATCTCCTGGGTCAGGACCGTTTCGGCGGCGCTGTTGCCGCAATAGGCGTAGATGGTCTCGACGATGCCCGTGCTCTCCACCGGATGGCAGAAGGTCGCTTTTTCGAAGTAGGCGCGTCCGACGGCAAGGCGTTTCTGGCGGATGATGATATCGAGCAGGACGTCTTCGAGGCGTTCGTCGTAGCGGCAGAGCAGATCCGCCAGGCGGCGGACAGCGGCCCAGTCGTGGCGGGCGGAGGCGGCTTCGTACTGCTGCTGCGCGATCTCCTTGAGGGGCAGCTCCCCTTCGGCGGTCTGCACGGCAAACGCCTCGCCGTGGCGGCGCCACAGCTGCTGCAGCGCTTCGACGGCGCGCGGATCCGGCGTGAGCGCATAGAGCAGCTCTGCTAGGGTCTCATCATCGTGTTGCTCGATCTGCTGCCGCTCGGCAAATCCCAGCTGGTAGGGCACAAAGGTCCCCGTCTCGCTCACGGAGGGGGCGCGCAGGGGGCGGAATGACGGAGCCTCGGGCAGAAAATCTTTGCGTGCGCCCATCTCTTCGCGGGAGGCGGTGCCGAGCAGGGTGTGAAGCGGACCCGATTGGACCGCCGTCCCGCAGCAGCTGCCGGATTCGACGGCGCGGAGCAGCTCAAGCACGCTCTCCTGCGTCGTACTTTCGAGCATATCGTCGCACACGAGCAGCAGCATCAGAGGCCGTCCGGGCTGGTCCCAGTTTTCGGCCAGGAACTTCAGCGATGAGCGGACATGCTCGACGAGCAGGCGGTTGTCGTAATGCAGATAGAAGGCCCGGGGGTCGAAGTGGTAGGGGAGGAAGACATAGGTTTCGTCGCCGATCTGGTAGAGACGGGAGGTGGCGATGGTGCGCGAGACCTGCTGGGGACGGCCGGAGAGGTGGAGCTTGCGGTTGGCGCCGACGCTGCTGAAAAGACGGGTGAGCTCCGAAGCGTGCAGGACCTTTGCCGGGGTGGCTTCTTCGAGCGTTTCCGCGCGGATACCGAGGGCATGAAGCCGTGCTTTGACGTCACGGCTTTCGGCGACGACGGCGACGAGCGGTGTGGTCGTCCGGGTCGCCCCGACGCGTTCGCGCCGGCGCAGCGGGTCGATGTCGTCGGGGATGAGCAGCCCGTCGTCGAGCAGGGAGGCCAGCAGGTAGAGGCTCTGGGCCCAGACGAGCGGGATGTTCTCATTGGGACGGCGCTCCTGGGAACCTGGGGCGGCTTTTTCCGCTTCGATGAGCGCTTCGGGGACGATGTAGAGCTCGGGTAGGAGTCTCACGCCGTCCACCTCGACAAAGAGCGGTTCCAGTTTCGCTTTCCACTCCTGTGCCGCCGCCGTATCGCCGAGCAGCAGTGCATCGAGCATCAGGTAGGTGAAAAAGAGCGGCCACTCCGACTCGATATGTTCGAACCGGCGCAGCTCTTCGGCTTCATAGTGGAGGCGGGAGGTGTCCTCGAGCACGCTCTGGTGCCCGTCGAGCAGGAAGCGTTTACACCCGTAGCGGCCGGCAAGTTTTTTACGGATCTTCTGCGCCGTTTTGCGGGTCAGTTCGGCATCTTCGACGGCATAGGCGGGATAGCCGATGATGCTCAGCAGCGCGGCATCGGTCTCTTTGGAGGTCGATTCGCGCGGCAACAGGCTGTGAAGGGTGAAGCGGGAGCGCGCGATGTCGCTGGCGACGACGTGGATCACCCCCTCGTGCCCGCGGGAGGTGCCGTAGAGGTTGAAGCCGTCGAGGGCTTCCAGGGCGGCCTTGGCCATGCCGACGGAACTGCAGTTGATCTCGGGGTCGCCGTGGTTGATCTTGTTCCCCCGTTCCCAGATCCCGTAATCGGGGGTGGCATAGGTGCGGCTGATGTAGTGCACGAGGTTCTGGACGAAGTCGACTTCGTCGTCGGTGTAGACGATCTGCAGCCCCGAGGCCGTCATCTGGGCCAGCATCAGCAGAAACAGCGAGGTGGCGTCGAGCTGCAGGTGTCCCCACTCGTTGTCGCCGACGACCGCGAGCCCGCTCTGGGTGCCGTACTTGGCGTGCAGGGCATCGAGGGGGTTCTGGGTGTGTTTGAAACGCTCGACACGGTCGGACTGGCGCATCATCGCCGTGAGCAGGCCGCGCATCAGTTTGACGACGCTGAGCGAAAGCGAAAGGGAACGGGCATTGGTGGGGTCGTGGCGTTTGTAGGCCAGGGAGAGGCCCCAGACGCAGAGGATGCTGTAGACGTTGTCGCGTACCCAGGCATCGGTATAGTCGCCGTGCGCGTTGACCGCCGTACTGGCGGGAAGGAGCCCCGTCACGGCATCCTGACGCTCGAGGATGATCTTCGAGACGGCGTCAAAACGCTCGGAAAGTCGTGCTTCGAATGTCATCATTCCTGTCGTCCCGCAATGCAAAGTTGTTGGGCTAATCATAGCATAAACACCCCGGTGTGGATGGAGAAGGGCTGACGTTTTTTTGAGCACAGGCGGGAGTTTGAAATTCCCCGCAGGGAGGGGAAGACGGCATGAAATATAATGCTACGCATAAGCCAAAACGGGGTAGAATTGTCCCAAAAAACGGGAGCCCCATGCAGAATAAAACCGCCTGTCCCCTGGACTGTTACGATGCCTGCAGCGTCATTGTCGACGCGGGCAAACTCAAAGGGGATAAAGCACATTCCTACACCAACGGTTACCTCTGTCCCCACCTCAACCATTTCTGGAAACAGGAGCGCATCACCCAGCCGAGGCTGAAGGGCGAAATCGTGTCGATGGAGACGGCCCTGGCGCACCTGGAGAAACTGGTGCGCCAGGGCCGCGAGGGCAACGGGATCCTGCACTACCGCAGTTCGGGCAACTTCGGCCTGATGCAGGGGGTGACGGACCACTTTTTCGCTTCCGTCGGCGCGGCGCTGACAAAGGGCTCGCTCTGCGACGGTGCCGGGGAGGCGGGCGTGGTCGAGGGGCGCGGCGCGAACCGTGTACTGCCGCCCGAACAGATCGCCGGAGCCGACGTCGTCATGGTCTGGGGGCGCAACGTCCCCGTGACCAACTCCCATCTGCTCCCTTTCCTCAAAGGCAAGGAGCTGATCGTCGTCGACCCCGTGCGGACCGCCTTCGCCGACAGCGCGGATATCCATATCCAGCTCAAACCCGGCGGGGACCTCTATTTCGCGATGCTGCTGGCCCGCTTTATCATCATCGAGGGGATGCATGACACCGAGTACCTGTCCGAATACGGCGCCGAGTTCGAAGAGTACTACGAGCTGACCCAGACAGTGCGGATCAAAGCCGCCCTTGATGGCATTGGGCTGGGGCTCGGCGATATCGGCCGGGTGCTGGAGCGGCTGCGGGGCAAAAAAGTGGCTATCCTCGTGGGCACCGGCGTCCAGAAATACCGTCACGGCGACGAGGTGCTGCGCGCCATTGACGCCATCGGCGTGCTGTTGGGGCTGTTCGGGAAACCGGGCTGCGGCGTCAGTTTCCTGGGAAGCTCCTCCGCGGGGATCGCATCGCCTTTTGCGGCAGCCCGCCGGTTCGAGCCTAAGGCGGCCGCCGCTTTTTCCGATTATGACCTCGTCTTCATCCAGGGGGCGAACCCGGTGGCACAGATGCCGGATACGCAGCGGGTGACGGACAGCCTCTCTAAAGCGGGGCACGTCGTCTATTTCGGCCTCTACGAGAACGAGACGTCGGCGATGGCCGAACTGGTCATTCCGGCGAAGAGCTTCCTGGAGAAAGCGGACGTGCGCACCGCCTACGGCCACAATGCGCTGCTGGAGATGCCCGTATGCGAATCCGGTGCGACGGGCATCAGCGAATATGCACTGAGTGCGGCGCTGTGCGCCGCCTTCGACGTGGCCATAGCGTCCGAAGCGGCCTACCTGGAGCATTTCCGCTCCTGCGGGGAGGAAGCCGGTGAGAAGACCCTGGTGCGGGGACGCGATGCCGTGCCGTATGCTGCAGGATTCGACACGGATGACGGGCAGTTTTTATTCCTCGAGGAGTATAATTTCGACTTCGATATGCAGGAGGATTATTTCCTCATCTCCCCGAAGAGCCCGCGGAGCCTCAACTCACAGTTCGAGCGCGAATCGCAGGCCTTTATGCACCCGGGCTGCGGCATTAAGGAGGGGACGCCGGTACGGCTCGTCTCCGCGCAGGGAAGCGTCGTGCTGCCGCTGGCCCACGACGAACGGCTACTCGCCGACTGCGTTCTGGTCTACGCCGGGACGCCGGGCGTCAACAATCTGACCTCTTCTGCACTCAGTTATGCGGGGGGGAACGCCTGTTACCAGGCAAACAAAATCAAGGTGGAAGCATGTTAGATACGATCAAATCCATGGACGAACAGTTCGTTCTGCCGACCTATGCGCGTCAGGACCTCGCGTTCGAGAGCGGCGAAAATGCGCGGCTCAAAGATACGGAGGGTAAAGAGTACATCGACTTTACCTCCGGCATCGGTGTCGTCAGCGTCGGGCACGGCAACCCGGTCGTGAGTAAGGCGATCTGCGAGCAGGTGGGGCGCATTACCCACATCTCGAACCTCTACCGCATCGCACCGCAGGCCGACTGTGCCCGCCGCATCGTCGAGCGCAGCGGCTACGACATGAAATGCTTCTTCGGCAACAGCGGGGCCGAGGCGAACGAGGGGGCCATCAAGATCGCACGCAAGTACGGCGAGGTGGACGGTCAGGTCAAACGCTACAAGATCATCACCCTCGAGCACTCCTTCCATGGCCGGACCATCACCGCGCTCAAGGCGACGGGACAGGAGGCGATGCACAACTACTTCGGTCCCTTCCCCGACGGTTTCGTCTACGCCAAGTCCATCGACGAGATCGAGGGGCTCATTGACGGCCATACCGTTGCGGTCATGATCGAACTGGTGCAGGGCGAGGGCGGCGTCCAGCCGCTCGACCGCGCCAAGGTGCAGGCCCTGGCCGCCATGCTCAAAAAGCGCGACGTGCTGCTGATGGTCGATGAGGTCCAGACGGGTATCTACCGCACCGGCGAGTTCCTTGCCTCGAACCTCTACGGCATCGAACCGGATGTCATCACCCTGGCCAAGGGGCTCGGCGGCGGCGTCCCGATCGGGGTCGTCATGACGGCGAAGAAGGATATCTTCGCCCCGGGCGACCACGGTTCGACGTTCGGGGGGAGCTACCTCTCCACGGCAGCGGCGAATGCCGTCTTGGATCTCCTCGAAGCGTATAAAGAGAGCGGCGAGCTTGACGAAGCTTTCCTTTACTTCGAGACAGAGCTCAAGAAGCTGTTCGAGGAGCACCGCGGCCTCTTCACCGATGCGGTCGGTTTCGGCATGATGCGCGGTCTGCGCGCCAAAGACGCCGAGACCCTCGCCCGCGTCATTGCCAATGCCCGCGAAGAGGGGGTCCTCGTCCTCAAAGCCGGACGGAATACGCTGCGGTTCCTGCCGCCGCTCACCATCACCCGGGAGGAGATGGATGAAGGGTTTGCACGCCTTCGCCGCGCTCTGGCTGCTCTGTAGCGGCCTCTCTGCCGCCGAGCAGAACGCGACAGTCCTGTTTGGCGAGCAGCAGCCCTCCGCATCCGAACGGCAGGGCGTCTGCCTTGAAGCCTACCTCTCCGACCTCAAGCGCAAAGCATTCGGGTACGATTATGCGAAGACCGAAGAGAAGAGCGCGAAGCTGCGCGACAGCTGGATCCAGCCGGCGCTGATCAGCTATACGCTCAACCGCCAGAACCCCTACAACGGGCAGGACGCCCCGGAGACCCAGCAGGAGAGCGCCTCGATCGCCATTGACCAGCCCATCTTCCGCAGCGGCGGGATCTACTACGGCATCAAATATGCCGAGGCATCGCGCGACGTCGGCATGCTCACCATCGCCAAGCAGGAGCGCACACTGATCAAGCAGGCGGTCGACCTGCTGATGCAGATCAAACAGTCCGAACTCGGCATCGCCAAACAGAAGCTGCAGGTGGACAACACCGAGATCAACCTGCTGCAGAAGCGCGAACAGTATATGAGCGGACAGCTCGACTCGGGTTTCCTGAACAACGCCATCATCGAACGCAACGTCGCCAAACAGGCGCTGCTGGACCTGCAGACGGCGCAGGAACGGCTCGTAAGCGCTTTTGAGAGTATTAGCGACCTCGATTACCGTACGGCAACGATCCCATTCCTCGCGATGGTGGATGAAGCGCGCTTTATGGACGGCACGATCGACCTGGCCCTCGCAAAGCGTCAGCGCGCGCAGGAGCGCTACAACAAAGAGGTCACTCTCGCATCGTACCTGCCGAGCATCAGCGTGCAGGGGAGTTACAACTGGCAGAAACAGGAGTCCTTCTTTTTCACTGGTTCGACCGCCATCAAATCCCAGCCGCCGGAGACGGCCTACTACCGCTACGGCGTGAAGGCCTCGATGCCCATCGACATCAATAGCGTCAACGACTACGAAGCGTCACGGCTGGCCTACCTCAAGGCAAAAGTGACCATCGACGATACAAAGCGTGCGCTGCGGGCATTGTACGAGCAGGTCGTTGACAATCTCCGGAACATCGACGCGAAGATCGCCCTGGCCAAAGAGAACGAGGCCCTTTACGCCACCTTACTGCATGACACCGAAGCGCAGTACGGGGCGGGGTTGAAAACGCAGTACGACGTCGAGCTGCTGGCCAATTCGCGCCGGATCGAGCAGCTCAGCCAGCGCAGCTACGAGATCGACCGCCAGCGCGAACTGTTGAACCTCTATGAAAAACTGAGTGACCCCGAACAATGAGATTCAGCGATTACATGACCCAATGGCTCTATGCCGACGACGGATACTATGCGACCTACCGTCCCATCGGCAAAGGCGGGGACTTCTATACGGCGGTCAGCACGTCGAAATTCTTCGGCGGTACTATCGCCAAACACCTGATCGACGTGATCGACGAGGGGTTTTTAAGCCCGAACGCGACCGTCTGCGAGATCGGCGCACACCACGGCTACCTGCTGGCCGACATCGTGGAGTTCATCTATACCTTGCGCCCGGAACTGCTTAAGACACTCTCTTTTGCCATCGTTGAGCGCTTTGAACACCTGCAGGAACAGCAGCGGCGCTACTTCGCAGATTCCTTCGGGGAGGCCGTCACGCTGCGCCACTACAACGCGCTTTCGCAGATGCACGAGCCGGAGGTATTCTTCGTCGCCAACGAGATCTTCGACGCTTTTCCCTGCGAGCTCTATTACAAAGGCAAGACCGGTAGGGTCGAGAATCACGAGGTCATCTTCGACGTCGACGACGCCTGGGTAAAAGCGAAGGCGGAGCAGTTCCACAAGGACCGGGGCGAGATTGCCGTCGGGTACGAGGCGTTCGCAAAGGAGATGGCCGCGGCGGCAGGGCAAAGCGAATTCATTACCTTTGACTACGGAGAGATGCAGGCACGCCCTGACGTCTCGCTGCGGATTTATAAAGAGCACGGGGTATTCCCCTTCTTCGACGAGACCCTCGACCGTGCAGATGCCTATAAAAAGAGCGACATCACCTACGACGTCACGTTCGCCCATGTCAAGGAGGCGTTCGAAGCCGCCGGGATGCCGATGGCCGAATACGCGACGCAGATGAAAGCTTTGGTGGAGATGGGCATCCTGGAACTGCTGGAGATCTTAAGAGCGAATACAGACGAAAAAGTCTATAAACAGGAACTGGAAAAGGTCAAAAC
>JACXUG010000105.1 GCA_014764065.1 Campylobacterales bacterium | reverse complement strand
GCCCCATTCCGAACCCGGAAGCTAAGCCTCTCATCGCTGATAATACTGACCCTTGCAGGGTTGGGAACGTAGGTCGCCGCCTGGTTCTCGGATTTTCTTACTAACCAATCAATCACAAACCTCTTATACTCATCAACAAAAGCCAGATTACCTTATTACTATCTCTTCTGCAGATCTCTGTTTCTATTTAATCTTTAAGGGATATAGATCTTGTCGATCAGCTCTTCATACTCTTTTTGAGCATCACTGTCGATCGTTATACCGCCGCCGCTTTTGTAGATCAGACCATGCGGTGTCTGTTCGATGTAGCGGATCGAAACGGCACTGTAGAGGTTCTTCCCGTCAAAATAGCCGAATACCCCTGTAAAATAGCCGCGTTCATACCCTTCAATTTCTTTGATGATCTCTACTGTACGTTTTTTGGGTGTGCCGCTGATGCTTCCCGCCGGCAGAAGAGCCCGCAGGATCGCTTCGATACGGGATGGCCATGTGCTCTCCAGCTGTCCGGATATTTTCGAGCTGACCTGAAGCAGCTCTTTGGATCCGGCTTTGATTCGATCGATGTATCGGAATTTTTCGACACGTATATTGGTTGCCACGATACCGAGATCGTTGCGCAGGAGATCGACGACCATCAGGTGCTCCGCCATCTCTTTTTCATCGCCAAGAATCGTCTTTTCGGCATCAGGAAGCGAAGCGTCGATGGTGCCTTTCATCGGATAGGTATAGATTCTATTATCGATGATTTCAATGAATTTTTCCGGGGTAAAACAGACGAACTTCTCTTTAAAACGCAGCTTGAAAGGCGCATTGGCCTTCTCGTAGATCGCCTGCAGCGTATCATTGCATTTTATGGGTGTAGGCTGGGTCAGGTTAAGCAGATAGGTTTCTCCGCAACGAATGTACTCCTGTACACGCTCCAGTTTTGCTTTGTAGGTCTCATAATCAACGGGTTTTTTATCCAGCGCAGAACGATGTGGCGCGCCTGAAGCATTAAAAGAAAACTCAATGTCTTCATCCGACAGGGTATCAAGCGGATAGCACTTTAGATCTTTCCCTTCGAAATCGGAAAGAAAAAAGAAGGGGGTTGCGTCTGCGCAGAGGATGTCGAAACTAGCGGTTGCCATCAAGAATCAGTTTTTTGAGCACGGCCATGCGTACGGAGACACCGTTGGAGACCTGTTCAAGGACTTTGCAGCGGGGATCGGCCAGGAGGTCGTCATCGATATCGATATTGCGGTGTACCGGTCCCGGATGCAGGATGATGATGTCTCGGTCGCCGACAAGCTCTTTGGTGATACAGAAGTCGCTTGCATAATCCTGCAACGATGCGTAGCTGGGCTGGGAGTGGCGCTCCGTCTGGGTGCGCAGGCTCATGATGACGTCGACATCGTCCATCACGTCGTGCAGGTGATAGGTCGAAGGCAGTTCGGTCTGCGGCATGAATTGCGGCGGGCTGACTAAAGTGACTCTCATACCGAAGCGCTGCAGTAGCTCGATATTGGAGTTCGCGACCCGCGAGTTCTTGATATCGCCGACGATGGCGATACGCTTGCCGTTGACGTCCCCGAAATGCTTTCGCAGGGTATAGAGGTCGAGCAGGGCCTGTGTGGGGTGCGCATGGGCCCCGTCGCCGGCATTGATGATGGCGGCACGGGTATGGTTGGAGAGGATCTTCGGTACCCCGGCATTGGCATGACGGACGATGATGGCATCCGGCCCCATCGCATCCAGGTTCATGGCCGTATCGACGAGGGTCTCCCCTTTTTTCGTGGAGCTTTTGCCGACATCGAGGTGGACGACTTCGGCCCCGAGCCGCTTGGCCGCAATCTCGAAGGAGCTGCGGGTCCGTGTCGAGTTTTCAAAAAAGAGGGTGATGATGATGCGGTCTTGCAGAATGCGGTGAAAACCGCCCTGTGCATACAGATCCGCATCGTTGTAGAGGGAGAGAATCTCTTCTGTGCTGAAGTCGTCGGTACGGATGAGATGCTGCATGGACCCTCTTTATTTTTGGAGAATTATAGCAAAAGCGCGTCGCAAAGTCGCTCAATATCGTCTTCGAGAGTGTGCCATCCGGGCACGGCGGTATCGAACCAGGGGCGGGAGGTCTCTTCAAAGCCCACATCGCCTTCCCGGCAGTTCAACACCCATTCGGCTGGGATCCTGCGCCGTTCGAGCGCTTCAAGGCTGAGACGCAGGTCGTTGATACCGCCGAGACGGCAGTGGGCAACGAGCAGCGCCTTGGCACTGTAGCGGGGGATCAGGTCGATCATATCCGTCTTGGCGTCAACGGGGACGAGCAGTCCGCCAGCCCCTTCGATCAGGCAGACATCGCAGATCGCGTCCATCGCTTCGACGGCACGGTCGATGGCGTCCCAGTCGATGGGTGTATCCCCTTTGGCGACATAGGGGGCGGCCGGCAGGGCAAATTGTACGGGAACGATATCGTCGATGTCGAGCGCCCACGCCTGGGGGTTGAGCTGTTTGAGGTCCTGCAGCAGCAGCGTGCCGTCTTCGGGGAGGTTCTGAACACCGGTCTCAATAGGCTTGATCACGCCGACGCGCAGACCCCGCGCACTCAGTGCATGCATCAGCTTCCGAGTCGTATAAGTTTTGCCTATTTCCGTATTGGTCGCTGTGATAAAAATGTGTTGCGTCACCTAAACCTCTTTCAGCTATAATGTGCCTAATTCTACAATCAACAGGTTTAAAGCAATGAATCGTTTTGAAGCGTTTACAACACAGTTCGTGCAGGGAACGGGAGCGAAAGAGGGGGCTATATCACCCGTCATCGCCAACTCGGCGGCCTTTGCATACGGGGACCCGGAGACGGCAGAGGGGATCTTCGACGGCAGCATCAAAAAACCGCTGTACGCCCGGGTGGGTAACCCGACCTCTGGTAAGCTTGAGGGGCTCCTGGCACAGATGGAGGGGGGTGTCGGCGCCATCGCGACGAGCTCGGGGATGGGCGCAACGGCCCTGGCCGTGATGTCGCTGCTGGAGAGCGGGGACGAGATCATCAGCATCGGCGGACTTTTCGGGGGGACATACTCCTTTTTTGAGGAGACCCTGCAGCGTTTCGGTATCCGTACCGCCTTCTTTGACGTTGACGCCCTCGAAGAGGTGGAGTCCGTCATCAATGCGAAGACGAAGCTGATTTTCCTCGAGAGCGTCGGCAACCCGAACATGCGGCTGCCGGACCTGCAGGCCGTTGCGGCCATCGCCGACGCCTACGGGATCGCCCTGATGGTCGATAACACCGTGACGCCGCTGAGCATCCAGCCGCTCAAACTCGGTGCGGACATCGTTGTCTATTCGACGACGAAACTGATCGCTGGCAACGCTTCGGCCCTCGGCGGGGCCGCCGTCTTCCGTGCCATCAGCGAAGGCAAAGACAAATTCAAAACGTCGCGCTACGCGTCGATCCACAAGTTCATCGACAAAATGGGGGCGATGGCACTCGTTGCGGTCGGCAAAAAACGGGCGATGCGCGATTTCGGCATGAGCCCGTCGGCGTTCAACAGCTACCTGACGCTGCTGGGCCTCGAGACGCTTCCGCTGCGTCTGAACCGGATCGTCGACAGCGTCGAAACGGTGGCACATGCCCTCAAAGAAGCCGGCTTGAACATCAATCACCCGACGCTAAGGGATCATCCGCACCATGATCGGTATACGACACAGTTTGCGAACGGGACGGGGCCGCTGCTCACGATCGATATGGGCAGCGCAGAGGCCGCCTATGCCTTTTTGCGCAAAACGAAACTCGTGACGATCACGGCCAACATCGGCGACAGCCGTACCCTGGCGCTGCATATGGCGTCGACAATCTATAGTGATTTCGGCGACAATGAACGGGCATTCCTCGGGATTACACCGGGGCTGATCCGCGTATCGATCGGGCTGGAAAACCCCGATGACCTTATCCGGGATTTGATTGCCGCGGCAGAGTGACGGTCTATAAGTGCGGCATAGGTATCACAAATGTCGTTAGTAGACATATGTTGTTAGATTCAATTATGGGCACCTCTAGAAACCACTTTCGCAGTAACCTAAATCTACCCATCTGAATTTTTTCGACTTTTCTTGGATTGAAATCCGAGGAAAGTTGAGTGAATTT
>JACXUG010000038.1 GCA_014764065.1 Campylobacterales bacterium | reverse complement strand
AGCAAATTGGTTTAAGTAACCAATTTACCAATCAAGAGACTGAATTTTCCCGCTGGCCAGCGGGAACAGGAAGTTCTTGTTCTGCGCCAGACGGATCACCCCGATGGCACTCTGCTGCTTATAGTTCTTGATGTAGATGATCGCATCCCCGTCATTGGAGAAACGCGGGAATTCGTTGACACCCGTCGCCGTCAGACGGCGGATGAAGTCCGTCTTCATCGAGATCAGGTGCAGGTTGAACGTATTGATCCCGAACACATCATCGGTTTCACGGGCTTTGTAGACCACGTATTCGTTATGGGCGCTGCACGCGGAGTTGTCCTTGCCGTAAAAGACCAGCTGCTCGATTTTGGCTTCCCCCGGGCGCTTGGCGAAGACATTCGGATAGCCAAGGCGGTTGGAGATGAAAACGATCCGGCCGTCATTCATGAACTGTCCGTTGACATCGATGCCGCCGTAGGTCGTGACGCGTTTGGTGGTTTTCGTCACCGTATCGTACTGATAGATATCGGGCTGCCCTTTCGGCGCCATGGTCAGGAGCAGCTCGCGGCCGTCCCGGCTGACGTCGGAGCAGACCAGCATGCCGTCCGAACTCAGCACCGCCTTGCGCACACCGGTGCGGACATCAATTTTGAACAGGGTCGGCTTGTCGCCGCTGAGCGACGTGTAGTAGAAAGCCGAGTGCGCTTCGTCGGCCCATTTCGGGAAGACGTTGAGCCCCCCTTTGATCATGACATGCTGATAGGAGAGCGTGTAGTCGGCGATGACGATTTCACTCTCCATACGCCCTTTTACACGGGCAAAGATAATCTTGCGTTTGAGCCAGTCCAGCGGTGCCTGGCCGAAAAATTCATTGATGTCATAAGCGATCGCATGGGAGACAAACGGGCTCATAGCCGTATTCGCAACGCGGTAGCTTTTCTGAAGGACCACCTTGTCTTCCTGGAAAAGGCGGATGTCCGCAACAAAAGCGGCGTCATCATCACGCAGACGGAAACGCAGTGTGTAATCCATGGCCCGGTTGAGCACGGAATCGTTGTCGAAATGGGTCGTTGCATAATGGTGATCGACATTGAACAGCGTCAGCACGTTCAGGTCGCTGGAGAGCAGGTTGTAAAAGCGCTTGGCCGGCGTACCGGTGAAATCGACGGAGGCATCCTCCACCGCAATGGATGGAAGGCTATCGGCCTCTTTTACTACTTCGATGGTCGCATCGGCGGCGAACATCAACGTCATACTCATCATCAACGCAATGAAAAAACGCATCGTTACTCCTTGGAGACCAGACTGACGTCCAGAACGGCCTCGTTTCCTTTAGGGTTTCTTTCGAACGTGACACGCGCCAGCCGCTTTTCAAGCTGCCCGACCTCCTGGTCGAAAAACGATTCGCCCGAAGTGCGGAGGACTTTAAAACGTATCATCTTCCCGCCGGCTGAGATCCAGATCCGAATCAGGGAAACGGAGCCTTCGGAATTGACCGGCGGGAAGAAGTTCTCATAGATAGTGGCCTGTATTTTAGCGTAATACGCATTGACTTCCGCGCCGCCCGAAGCACTCTGCCCGCCGGCCTCCTGTGAGGGGCGCACCAGGTACAGGTTCTTCACCTGTTCCGCGGTCGCCGTCGCATCACGCTTTTTCGTCGTCTTGATACGTTTTTGAAGGTTGGCCAGCCGTTTCGTATCGATTTTCTGCTGCGGTTCGGGCCGCTTGGTATGAACAATCTTCTGGGTCTGGATATCCGAAAAGAGTGACGAGATATCCTCTACCGGCGTCGGCGACTCTTCGGGTTCGGGCGTCGGCTCAGGTGCCGCTTCCTGCTTGGGAACAGGCGTAGGCGTATTGTTCTGCTTGGAGGTAGTGAGCGGTACATCGACCAGCGAAACGGAGAGCGTCGCACATTTGGTCAGCGCATAGCTATGCATTTTGTCCAATCCCCGCAGGAGCTGGAAAAAAAGCAATACAATGAGGAGAAGCAGGACAACGGCATAGAGACCACCCAGGTAGAAGTCCTGGGGATCGTCAACCGTTGGTAGCGAGAGAGACTTCACTAAAACCTGCCTGTTTTACCGCTGCGAGTACCGACATGACCATCCCGTAGTCCAGGGAACGGTCGGCACTGATCGTGACCGTCGACTTGGCATCGAGGTTCTCCTGCGCAAAGCGGTAGAAGTTGTCGATAAAGCCGAGACGATCGAATTTCTCTTTGTTGACGAGGATCTCGCCCTCTTTCGTGATGACGATATGGACCGGCGGCTTCTTCTCAAGCTGCTTCTGCGCAGAGCCCTGGGGGAGATTGATCAGCTCTTCGTAGACGATGTTCGGTGCAATCACCATCAGGATCGCCAGCAGTACGAGCATGACATCCACCAGAGGTGTGATGTTCAGCTCCGGCCGCTCTTCCCAGTCGAAGACACTCACGCCGCGTCCGTCACTTTGGCCATCAGGGCATCACGCTGCATCTGCAGCAGACCGGTCAGTTCATACGCCCGGCGTTTGATGATCTGGTGGTAGGTATAGGCGAAAATAGCCACGAAGATACCGGCTGCCGTCGCGACAAGCGCGTCGGAGACACCGGCGGCGATGATCGCCATGGTTCCGCTGGAACTTCCGATATTGTTGAAGGTATCGAGAATCGAGACAACTGTTCCGAATAGACCGATAAAGGGTGCAGTCGAAGCGACGACGGAGAGAATAGCCAGTCCCTTCGTCGCTTCTTTCGTCCCGGCGAAAAGCCCCAGGTCAAACAGTTCGTTCGAAAGGCGTTTGCTGCTTTTGATAAAGTGGTTCAGGTAGGAGTTCGCAGCGATCCCCCGTGCACCCATCAAAAGCGATTCGAGTGAATTCGTCTCTTTGTCGACCCAGCGGTTCAATGCGAGGAATCGGTAGAAAAAAGTCCAGTTGATAACGATAAAGTAGACCGCAAGCAGTGCCAGCACTCCGAGGGTGACACTGTTGCTTTTGAGGTAGTAGTCGCTGAGCGATTCAAACATGATGATCGCTTAGAGCAGTTTGTGTGCAGCCGATTCGATCTTGGCTGAGACCGAAGCCAGTGCCATCTTGGAGTCTGAAACGGCAGCAAGCAGTCTCTTCGCATCCGCGAGCACTTTGGCGACTTCGCTTTCGCCTTCGCCGCGGATCGCGACGGCGCCGTCAACCAGCACCGTCACCTTATCTTCCGTCACCTGGACTACGCCCCAGTTAACGACGATGGACTCGGTGCGCTTGTCTGCAGTGACGATATCGATAACGCCGGCTTTAAGCAGCGTCGTCAGTGAAGCGTGGCGCGGCAGGACACCGAACTCGCCCTCTTCACCCGGTAGCGTGACTTCAACGGCTTCATTATCAAAAATGAGACCGTTAGGCGTGATCACTTCCAGTTTAAAAGTATCCATTACTTATTCCTTTTGCACTGAAAAAGATTACGATTTTGCTTTTTCAGCTTTTTCGATCGCCTCTTTCATGTCACCGACCATATAGAATGCGTTTTCCGGCATATGGTCGTATTCACCCTCGAGAATACCTTTGAAGCCTTTGATAGTATCTTCAAGCGTAACGTATTTACCTGGTGCACCTGTAAAGACTTCTGCAACGAAGAACGGCTGAGAAAGGAACTTCTCGATCTTACGTGCACGTTCGACTGTCGCTTTGTCTTCTTCAGAGAGTTCGTCCATACCGAGGATCGCGATGATATCCTGCAGGTCTTTGTACTTCTGAAGTGTTTTCTGAACGCCGCGTGCGACGTTGTAGTGTTCTTCACCGATGATCTGCGGGTCGAGCAGGCGAGACGTAGAGTCAAGCGGGTCGACAGCCGGGTAGATACCTTTTTCAGCGATCTTACGGTTCAGAACCGTCGTGGCGTCGAGGTGGGCGAAGACTGATGCCGGAGCCGGGTCAGTCAGGTCGTCCGCCGGGACGTAAACCGCCTGGACGGAAGTGATTGAACCCTTCGTCGTAGACGTAATACGATCCTGCAGCGCACCCATCTCGCGTGCCAGTGTCGGCTGGTAACCGACGGCAGACGGGATACGGCCGAGAAGTGCAGACATCTCGGAACCGGATTGCGCGAAACGGAAGATGTTGTCGATGAACATCAGAACGTCGAGGCCTTTTTCATCACGGAAGTATTCCGCCATGGTCAGACCAGTCAGCGCGATACGGTTACGTGCTCCCGGAGGCTCGCTCATCTGGCCATAGCAGAGGGCAACTTTGTCCAGAACGTTCGAGTCTTTCATCTCATGGTAAAGGTCGTTACCTTCACGGGTACGCTCACCGACACCGGCGAAGACGGAGTAGCCGCTGTGTGCGTGTGCAACGTTGTGGATCAGCTCCATGATAATGACGGTTTTACCGACACCGGCACCACCGAACAGACCGACTTTACCACCCTTTGCATACGGTGCGAGGAGGTCGACGACTTTAATACCCGTTTCGAACATCTCAGTCTTCGTGCTCTGCTCGACGAGCGGCGGAGGATCGCGGTGGATGGACCACATTTCAGCGTCAGTAACCTGATCGCCGTCGTCGATCGTTTCACCGATAACGTTGAAGATACGTCCGAGGACTTTTTCACCGACCGGTACTTTGATCGGTGAACCTGTCGCAACCGCATCCATCCCGCGGACAAGACCTTCCGTCATGTCCATGGCGATCGTACGGACACGACCGTCACCGAGGTGGGAAGCAACTTCGAGGACCAGACGGTACTCGTTGCCTTCCACACTTGCTTTTACCTCGATCGCTTCATTGATCGCAGGAAGATTTCCGTCGAACTCAACGTCGACAACCGGTCCCATGACCTGGATAATTTTTCCAACCATTCGATTCCTCCTATTTCATCGATTCGACGCCGCTGATGATTTCGATCAGCTCAGTCGTAATTGCTTCCTGACGTGCCTTGTTGTATTGGACCGTCAGTTTCTTCACCATCTCTTTAGCGTTGTTCGTTGCCGCATCCATCGCCTGCATCCGCGCGGAGTGTTCCGCAGCAACAGAGTCGATCAGTGCGTAGTACATGTTGTACTGTGCATATTTCGTCAAGAGTGCGTCAAGCATCTTTTCGCTGTCTTCGGCTTCCAGTTCCAGCAGGGAACTTTTGCTGACGTCCTGGCAGTCAAACTCGTTGGTATCGACCGGCATGATACGGTTGACATGGAGTTCCTGCGTAATGACGTTCTTGTAGCCGTTGTAAACGACGTAGACACCGTCGATCTTACCGTCTTTGAAGTCCTGGATGGATGCATCCATGAATTCGGCGGCACGATCCATGTCCGGCATAGAGCTCAGACCGATCTCCTGGTCGAGCATCTCCACCTGGTTGTAGCTGAAGAACTCGATCCCTTTCTTGCCGACACCGCGAAGGCGTACTTTCACCTTCTCGTCTTTGAACTCGGCCATCAGTTTGCGAACCGCTTTGATCGTCTGCATGTTGAAACCGCCGCAGAGGCCTTTGTCGGCCGTGACGAAAATGATATCGACCATTTTCGGCGCTTCAATCTCGGAGAAAGCACGGTTTTCAATACCGCCGATCTTCATGCATTCGATCTGGCTGGCCAGTTCAGAGATCATGGCATTCGTTTTTTCGGCAAAAAGACGTGAGCGCTTCGCGAGCTCTTCCGCACGGCGGAGTTTCGCCGTGGAGACGAGCTTCATCGCACGCGTGGTTTTCTGCGTGCTAGAGACACTCTTGATCTTCCGTTGAATATCTTTTAAGTTGGCCATGATGGTCCTTACTCAGCGACAAAAGACGCTTTAAACTCTTCGATCGCTTTTTTCATCAGGGCACTCGTCTCATCGTCGATTTTGGATGTAGAACGGATGTTCTCGAAAATCTGAGGATAAGAAGCCTCTACGAACGGATACAGTTCTGCTTCGAACTTGACAACGCTGCTCACCGGCAGGTCGTCGAGGTAACCTTCGTTACCCGCGAAGATGATCAGCGCCTGCTTCTCTGCAGTGAGCGGAGAGTACGGCGGCTGCTTCAGAACTTCGACCATGCGCTGACCGCGCTCGAGCTGCTTGCGGCTGACTTCGTCGAGGTCGGAAGCGAACTGGGCGAACGCCTGGAGCTCACGGTACTGTGCCAGGTCGAGGCGCAGTGTACCTGCAACCTGCTTGGTTGCTTTAATCTGAGCTGCACCACCGACACGTGATACAGAGAGACCGACGTTGATCGCCGGACGGATGCCGGAGTTAAACAGGTCTGTCTCGAGGAAGATCTGGCCGTCGGTAATGGAGATGACGTTTGTCGGGATATATGCCGCAACGTCACCCGCCTGCGTTTCAATGATCGGCAGAGCCGTCAGTGAACCTGCACCTTTCTCATCGTTGAGCTTCGCAGCACGCTCGAGGAGACGGGAGTGGAGGTAGAAAACGTCACCCGGGAACGCTTCGCGGCCCGGAGGGCGGCGGAGGATCAGGGACATTTCACGGTAAGCGACCGCATGCTTGGAAAGGTCATCGTATACGATCAGACCGTGGCGCGCGTTGTCACGGAAGTATTCACCCATCGTGACACCGGTGTACGGCGCGAGGAACTGCAGTGCAGCCGCTTCGGATGCCGTAGCGGAAACGATGATAGTGTACTCGAGGGCACCGTGCTCTTCGAGGCGGCGGACAACCTGAGCGACCGTAGACTCTTTCTGACCGACAGCAACATAGATACAGACAACGCCGTTGCCTTTCTGGTTAATGATCGTGTCGAGTGCAACAGTGGTTTTACCTGTCTGGCGGTCACCGATGATGAGCTCACGCTGACCGCGGCCGATCGGCACAAGGGCGTCAATCGCTTTGATACCTGTTGCCATCGGCTCATGGACGGATTTACGCGCCATGATGCCCGGTGCTTTCTCTTCGACGAAACGCTCTTCCGTTGCTTCGATCGGTCCTTTGCCGTCGATCGGCTCACCGAGGGCGTTGACAACGCGACCCAGCAGTGCGTCACCGACCGGTACGCGCAGCAGTTTGCCCAGGCGCTTGACACTCATGCCTTCGCGCAGTGCACCGCTTTTACCGAGGATAACAACACCGACGCTGCTCTCTTCGAGGTTGAGGACAAGACCCTGAGTCCCGTCTTCGAACTCGACCATTTCACCGGCCATTGCATTGGACAGGCCATAGACCTGAGCAACACCGTCTCCGTAAGAGACGATCTTCCCTGTTTCATTAATTTCGACGTTCAGTTCAAAGTTCTCAATACGTTCTTTGATGATTGAACTGATTTCATCTGCTTGTACTTTTGCTACCACTATGCTATCTCCTTTCCAAGATCAAATTGCTTTTAAGATGTGCTCAACGAGTTGAGCGTTCATGCGGCTTTTCGAGAGGCTGACTTCGACACCGAGGTCCTCCACTTCGACTTTGATACCGTCATAATCCGACGCGATGAACGCGAGCGTGATCATCGCATCCATCTTTTTACCAAGGTCGCTGCTCAGTGCGGCGAGTGTCGATGCTTCGACGGCCGTATTGCTGTAGACCTTGCCTTCATAGGTTCTGTGCATCCCTGCCAGTGTCAGGCGGAGTGACTCGGCAATTGCCGGAATAATCGCCAGGCGCTTCTTCTCAACCAGGAGTTTGACCAGGTTGTTGACAGCGTTACTGTTTGCGCCGGCGACGATCGCGAGCAGGAGTTTCTGTTTCGCAGTGTCGGCGACATTGGGGTCATTGATGATATCGGCAAAGGCCTTCTCGCCGAAGGCCTTTGCGAGTGCATCAAAAAGTGTTTTCGTATTCGCCAGAGCCTCGGCATCCATCAGGGAAGTCAGGGCTTTTACATAACGTTGTGCGATCACCGCTTCCATTACGCCACCTTCTTCACAATGATGTCAGCCATCTTCTCTTTGTCGAGGGAGGCTGTGCTCTGTGCTGTCACATCTGAAAGGAGAGTTTCAACGACACTGCGCACCATCTGGCGCTCCGCGAGGCTCACTTTGTCTTTCATCTGTTTTTCGAGAACGGCGATCTCGTTCGCAGACTGGGCTTCAATCTGTTTCTTGAGAACCTCTTTCTCTTTTTCCGTTGTCGCAGCCAGTTCGCTCGCAAAGGCCTTCGCCTCTTCGACACGCGCTTCCGCAGCGACTTTTTCCGCTTCAGAAGCACGCAGTTTCTCCTGAATGCTGTTCAGACGGTCGGCGATTTCACCGGCACGGCCGGTAAAGAAACCTTTGACCGGCTTCTCCAGCAAATACCACAGGATCCCGGCGAAGATCAGGAAGTTGACCGTACGCGGAAGGATATCTGTCGCACCGTGCTCGGCACCGGACGAAGCGAAGAGCGATGCTGAAACGAACAGGGTCATAACCAACAGTTTTTTCATCATGTCTCCTTATATCTTGCTGATCTTGGCGTTAACAGCCTCGACGTAAGCCGGGACCTCAGCAGAAAGCGCATTCCGGAGGTTCTCGCGCTCTGTCGCAAGTTCCGCCTCAAAGGCTTCATAAGCTTTGGCCAGCTCAGCACGCTTGGCACCGATGGCGGCTTCCGCCGCATTTTTTGCATCCGCAATCACTTTTTCCCGTTCCTCAGCCGCTTGCAAACGTGCTTCGCTGATAATGGAGTCCGCGGTTTCGTTCAGTGCACTGACTTCGGCGTCGTTAGAGCCGATAGCTGCCAGATCATTCTGAATGTCTTGGTCACGTTTTTCCATGAAAGCAAAGAGAGGTTTGTAGAGCATACCGTTTAGAACGGCGATAAGGATAAGGAAGACAACAGCTGTACTGATGAGCAGCAGTGGACTAATATCTAACATATCACCTCCTAAAAGTTGCGTGATTATACAATTTATAAATTAAAAACCCTGTTAAGTTGGAAGGGGAAAAGCGAAAAAGGAGAAAAATGACAAAGGGGGGAATTTTTTTGGTTACAAAATAATGCAGCACTCAGCCGAGAATGTCCAGAAAACGGGCAACCTCCTGCTCATCGCGGAAGGTGATGGTGATTTTGTTCGTGCCGGCGGCCACGGCAAAACCGCCGTCCGAGAGTGCGCTCCGTATGGCCCCGAGATCATATTTAGGGGCTTTCGGCTTCTCCTGTGTTTCCGTTTCCTCGCGGCTTTTCATCCGTTTGACCATCTGCTCGGTTTCGCGGACGCTCAGTTTCTGGCCGTGAATGGAATCGACCATCACTTTCTGCTCTTTGTCCGTCAGCCCCACCAGAACCTTGGCATGCCCGGCACTGATCGTACTGTCGATCAACGAGGAGAGGGTTTTCTTAGAGAGCTGCAGAAGACGGAGGGTATTGGTAATATGGCTGCGGCTCTTGTGCACCACCGATGAGAGCTCCTCCTGGGTGAGCCCGTGCAGATTGATCAGCTCTTCGTAAGCCTGGGCCAGTTCGACGACATTGAGCTGCTCGCGCTGGATATTCTCGATGAGGGCGTGCTGGCGCATCTGCGCTTCATCCAGGGAGGCGATCACCGCACGGATCGTTTTAATCTTCGCCAGCTTACTCGCACGCCAGCGTCGCTCGCCAGCGACGAGGATGTAGCCGTCGACGTCCTCGACAAGGACGATGGGCTGGATCAGGCCGTGGGTCTTGATGGAAGCGGCCAGCTCCCCGAGGGCTTTTTCGTCAAAATGTTTGCGCGGCTGGAAGGGATTCGGTCGGATCTGTGAGACGGGGACCTCTACGACCTGGGCATTTTTCGGAATCTCATGGTCGTAGGCCTCTTCGATCTCGCCGAGGAGCTCACCCAGTCCGCGTCCGAGGGATTTCGTTTTTGCCATACCCATCCGTTACGCCAGGATCGCCTGGGCAAGGTTCTGATACGCGATGGAACCGCTGGAGTGTCCGTCGTACAGTACGGCCGGTTTTCCGAAACTCGGGCTCTCCGCCAGCTTGACGTTGCGCGGGATCACGATGCAGTCATCCATCTCATCGGTAAAGAGCTTCTCTTTGAAGTGCTGGCGCAGATCCGCCAGTACCTGTTTGGAGAGGTTGTTCTGCGAACTGTACATCGTCGGCAGGAACCCTTTGATGGCCAGGGAGGGGTTGATCGTTTTGCGGATCAGGCGCACGGTATTGAGCAGCTGCGCCAACCCCTCGAGGGCGAAAAATTCGCACTGGATCGGGATGATGACCGAATTCGATGCGCCCAGGGCATTGATCGTCATCGGCCCCAGGGCCGGCGGCGAATCGATGATGACATAGTCATAATGCTCTTTGACCTGCGCGATTGCTTTTTTCATGATCAGTTCGCGCCCTTTGCTCTGGCTGGAGTCATAATACTCTTTCTCCACCCCGACGAGACCGATATTCGACGGTGCAAGATCCAGCATCGGCAGTTCGGTCGTCAGAATGATGTCACCGAGCTTTTTCGCCCCGATCAGCACATGATAGATATTGAACTCGTAATCATTACGGGTATATCCCAGCGATGTCGTAGCGTTGGCCTGCGGATCGGCATCGATCAGCAGAACCTTTTTCCCTTCAACGGCAAGGGATGCCGCGAGATTAACCGCAGTCGTCGTCTTACCTACCCCGCCTTTTTGATTGGCAATTACAATTACTTCACTCATCGCTGGCTGTATATCCTTTGCCCGTCACACATAACCGATCCATCGTCACACAACACCGCGTTTTCTAAGGAAAAGTTATGATGATTATTATGCGTTTGGAACCGTCTGCTTTTGTAAAATTCTAGCGCGTATAGTCTGAAGATTTCCTTCCATTTCGGAAATCCTTCCACCCTTGAAAAATAATCATTTAATAACATTTCTCGTGAAACATCGATATCTAGAACGCCGAAACCCTCCGGGGCATTTTTCAGGTTGAGCCCGATGCCGCACACCAGGGTATTTTGCCGCATTGTCGTGATCGTTCCGCCGATTTTCTGCCCGCCGATGTAAAAATCGTTCGGCCATTTCAGCCAGACGTCCGATCCGGCATCCTCAAGGGCCATTTTGAGCAGAAAAGCGAAATAGATGGAGGAGGATTCAAGCTGCAGGTCCGGGGGCAGTGCGCTGCGCGCCACGGCAAAAGAGAAAAAGAGGTTGCCTTCCAACCCCGTCCAGCTGTTTCCCCGGCTCCCGCGTCCGGCCTCCTGGAGATCCGCGACCACCGCCAAAGGGGGCGTCTCTCCCGATTTCAGAGCATCGATGAGGTAGCGCTGGGTCGAATCGACCCGCTCAAGCCAGTGTATCGTCAAGGCCCAACCGTTTCCCGTTGAGGTAATCATTCACCGCCATCGCTTTTTTCGACGGCGGCTGGAGCGTTTCGACCCAGAGCGCCCCTTTGCTGCAGCCTACTTTCACCCGCATCTTTTCGACAGCGAGAATACGGCCCGGGGTGTTTGCCCCCGTTGATGCCGCCAGTGTCATCTTCGTCATCTTCAGGCCGCTTTCCAGGTAGACCCCAGGCCAGGGGGTGAATGCACGGTACTTGTTGTAGAGTGTCACGGCGTCATCAAAGGCGACCTTGCCGTCGGCCTTGCTGATCTTCTTGCAGAGGGTTGCCTCGGCGTCATTCTGCGGCACCGCTGTCAGGGTCGGGTAGGCCCGCAGCACGTCCGGCGTCATCTTGGCCGCGAGGTCGGTCAAGCGGTCGAACAGGCTGCCAACGGTTTCATCATCACCGATCGTTATCCGTTCGATTGTGAGAATAGGCCCGGTGTCGAGCCCCTCCTCCATCAGCATTGCCGTCACGCCGGTCTCTTTGTCCCCATTCAGCAGGCTCTGCTGAATGGGGCTGGCGCCCCGGTACTGCGGCAGGATGGAGGCGTGCAGGTTGATACAGGGGGCGTGATCAAGTACGGCTTTGGGCAGGATCTGCCCGTAGGCGGCAACGACGATATAGTCGCAAGGGATCGTTTGCAGCGTCTCGACCGTCGCATCGTCGCGCAGACGCTCTGGCTGGTAGACCGGGATGCCCGCTTCCAGTGCGACGGTTTTCACCGGCGGCGGCGTCAGCACTTTTTTCCGCCCCACGGGTTTATCCGGCTGGGTGTAGGCCGCAACGACCTCGATATCACTCTGCGCGATCAGTGTTTCCAGGATCTGCGAAGCGTAATCCGGCGTCCCCATAAAGATCACTTTCATGCGACACTTTCCGGGGTGAAGAGCGTGCCGCCGCTCTGCGTATCATTCAGGAGGAAGTTTTCAATATCTTTCAGGTCAAACCCGCTGGCCAGGAACATGCTGCGGCCGCGTTCAAGGAGGAAGTGCGCCGCTTTGAGCTTGGTGACGATGCCCCCCGTGGCAAAGCTGTTGTGCGGTGTCACCTCTTTGGAGAGCTCCTCGGCCTTGATAGCGTGTACAAGCGGCCGGACGCAGGCATCGTCGTGGCAGTGCGGGTCCTTGTCGTAATAGGCGTTGATATCGGAGAGGATCACCAGCAGGTCGGCCTTGAAATGGTACGCCGTATAGGCGGAGAGCTGGTCATTGTCGCCCAGGACCAGCTCTTCGACGGCGGTGGCGTCGTTCTCGTTGATGATCGGCAGTACCCCGTTCTCAATCAGCGTATCGATGGTGTTGCGGGCCTTTTCCGCCTGGCTCTCCGTGCAGAAGTTCGCCGCCGTCACCAGGACCTGTGCCGGCAGGATGCCGTGCTTTTCAAACTTCTTCTTGTAGCGGTTCATCAGCAGCGGCTGCCCGATGGAGGCGAGTGCTTGCTTGTTCGCCAGGACGCTTTTATCGAGCTTGAGCTCCGTATATCCCGCTGCAACGGCGCCGCTGGAGACGAGAATCACTTCGTAGCGCGCTTTGAGGCGGGCGATCAGGTCGACAAGGTTTTGCATCCGGTCGCGGGCAATGCGGTTGTTCTCGGTCAGGACGGCACTGCCGACCTTGAGGACGATGCGTTTCAAGCTTGCTCCATTCCTATCAGGGTATGCAGCGCGAAATTGAGCGGTTTGATATTTTCATGGGCAACGGAGGAGATCGCTGCCATGAAGAAGGGTTTCTCGCGGTCAAACTGCTGCGTCTCTTCGGAGAGCTCCTGCTCGTAAAACGGCAGGGAGTCATCGAATCCGAAACGGCTGTGCTGAGACGGCTTGACGCCCACCAGCTTCATCATCTCCGCGATCTTCTCCTCGGCCTGCTCTTTGGAGAGGGCGTCGACGCGGGTCAGTGCGATCGCAAAAGCACGCGTGGCAAGCAGTTCGCTGAAACGTTCCAGCTCCTGCTGCAGCGTTTCGTACTGGTAGGTCATCGTCATGTACGACGCCAGGTCGATCATGAAAAGCAGCGTCTTCGTCCGCTCGATGTGGCGCAGGAACTGTAGTCCCAGGCCGCGCCCTTCGCTGGCGCCGTCGATGATCCCCGGGATATCCGCCATGACGAAGGATTCGAAGTCGCTGACGCGGACCTGTCCCAGTTTCGGTGTCAGGGTCGTAAATTCGTAGTTGGCGATCTCCGGCGTCGCGTTGGAGACGGTCGAAATGAGCGTCGATTTCCCGACGTTGGGGAAGCCGACGAGGCCGACGTCCGCGATGAGCTTCAGCTCCAGGCGGACCCGGCGGGTCTCACCGGGTTCACCCGGCTGCGCATAGGTCGGGCGCTGGTTCGTCGAGGATTTGAAGTGGGTATTACCCAGGCCGCCCTTGCCGCCCTGCAGCAGTTGTTGCTCCTGACCTTCGTTGACCAGGTCCATCAGTAGCTCGCCGCTCTCGACATCGAAGACCTGGGTGCCGGGCGGTACGATGACGAAGAGTTTCGGTGCCGACTTGCCCGTCATGTTGGAGCCCAGACCCGGACGGCCGTTTTCCGCCACGAGCTTATGCTTGCCGTGGTAGTGTGCCAGGGTATGGGTATTGTTGTCGACGCGAAACCAGACGTCCCCGCCCCGTCCGCCGTCACCGCCGTTGGGACCGCCGTTGGTCACAAATTTCTCGCGGCGGAACGCCACACAACCTGCGCCGCCTTTTCCCGATGATAATTCCAATTCGATCTGATCGACAAACATGCATTAAATCCTTGTAGGGCTTCACTCAACAGAAGACTTAGACATCCGTTAGAAGTATACTGTTAAATAAAGGTGAATAGATGAAAGCGGCCCTGCCGAAGCAGCGCCTGATTTAGGGGTAGAGAGCTTAGGAAGCCGGTACGATAGAGACCTGCTTGCGGGTCTTGTCTTTACGCTCGAACTGAACGATGCCGTCAACCAGCGCGTAGAGCGTGTGGTCTTTACCCATGCCGATGTTCTGACCCGGGTGTACTTTCGTACCACGCTGGCGAACGATGATGTT
>JACXUG010000037.1 GCA_014764065.1 Campylobacterales bacterium | reverse complement strand
TGGAAAAACTGGTGCTCGAGAACCGCGATGACGATCGTGGCAGCGCCGAGGTAGACGACGGTCATCCCGCCGTCGCGCATCTGCGGTGCCGCTTCCGTACTGGCATCAAACGCCGGTGCACCCGCAGGCACGAAACGGGCCAACAGCCACGCCGTCAGGACCCACCCGCCGATGGAAGGGACAAAGAGGAAGAGGAAGTCGATGAACTCGCCCTTATGTGCCGTCCACGCCATCAGCGTCGTAATGTCGCCGAAGGGGCTCCATGCACCGCCGGCATTGGCCGCCACGACGATATTGATCGCTCCTGGCACCAGGAACTTATGGTTGTCGCGGTCGATCGTAAAGAGGACCGTCGAGAGGATCAATGCCGTCGTGAGGTTGTCCGCCACCGGGGAGATGAAGAACGCCAGCAGGCCCGTCAGCCAGAACAGTTTTTTGTAACTGTAGCCCTTGGAGACAAGCTTGTATTTGAGGGCATCAAAGACACCGCGTTCGATCAGGGTCTCGATGAAGGTCATCGCTACGAATAGGAAGAAGAAGATCTCCGCGATCTCCTCGATCAGGGTGCGCATCTCGTCATGCAGCGGGTCCGGGGAGAGGCCGTTGAGTGCATAGTAAATCCCGATCAGCATAAACGAGAACGTCCCGATGAACAGCGCCGGCTTGGCCTTGTTCAGCCCATATTTTTCTTCCGTCGCAATAAAGTAATAACCGATAATAAAGACGGCCAGTACGGCGATCCCGACCCATGTCGAGGTCAGATCAAGCATGGTATCATGCATATAAAACTCCCAATTGAAATATATCCTACACCTCCGACGGTGTCATAAACTCAGTTTTCGCGGTAATGAACCCCGACCGATTCTTCCCTGGCCAGTGCCGCGCGGACGATCTCGTGCGCCGTCATCAGACGCAGCCTGAGCATCCGGCCGATCGTGGAAGCGAGCATGGCATCGATTTCGGCCAGTGCCTCCTGAAGCCCTTCCGTTGTCCGGACAATGGAAACGTGTTGCCACATTATACGGCGCAGCTGCTCCTTTTTCTCTTTGTCCCCCTCGACGAACAGGGGGTCGTCCCCCGTTTCAAAGTGCGTTGAGCAGCGGGTACCGGGCTCATTCAGCAGCGCCGCGGTCGCACGTTTGGCAAAGACCAGTCCCTCCAGCAGCGAATTGCTCGCCAGCCGGTTGGCGCCGTGCACGCCCGTCGATGCCGCCTCGCCGATGGCGTAGAGACCTTTGACGCCCTCGACATGGCCGTCGAGGTCCGTCTTGATCCCGCCGATGGCGTAGTGAAACGCCGGGGAGATCGGCACCCGGTCTTTGGGGATGTCGAAACCCATATCCCGCAGGTTTGCGCTGATATTCGGGAAGCGCTTGTGGAAATAGGCCGGATCGAACTCCCGGAAGGAGAGGTATATCTGCTTTTTCGTTTTGCGGCGGTAGTCGAACAGTGCCCGGCTGACGATGTCCCGTGGTGCGAGTTCGCCCCGAGGGTCGTAGTCGAAGAGAAAACGGTACCCGTCTTCGTCCTCGACCTGCGCACCTTCACCCCGCAGGGCCTCGCTGAGCAGCTGTTTCTGCACCGACTGGTTGCCGAGGTAGACCGTCGGGTGGAACTGCATCATCTCCATGTTTTCGAGCGCGATCCCCTTTTCGGCGCAGATCCCCTGGATATCGCCGCTGATGCTGTAGGCGTTCGTATGGAAACGGTAGAGCGATCCCACCCCGCCGCTGGCGAGGATCACCTGGTGCGCGAGGATCACCTTGCGTTCGCCCTTGTAGACGACTTCGACCCCGCAGATCTTCCCCTCTTCGATCAGGAAATCGATGACAGTGGCGTTGGCCAGCATGGGGTGAGGATTGCTCATCAGCAGGAAGTGGTGCAGGTGGCGCCCCGTCGCATCACCGCCCGCGTGCAGAATGCGGTCGGCGGAGTGCGCAGCCTCCTTGGTGTAGAGCAGACGGCCGTCCTCGGCGGTATCGAATTTGAAGCCGCACGCCATCAGATCCCTGACGACTTCCTGCGACGTTTCGCTCAGTACGCGGACGGCTTCAACATTACACATCCCCGCCCCGGCTTCGAGGGTGTCGTTGATGTGAATCGGGATATCGGCGTCGTTGCGTGCCGTCGTCACCCCGCCCTGGGCGTAATAGGTATTGCACTCCCAGGGGCGGGTCTTGTTGATGAGGAGTACTTTTTTATCGGTGGGGATGTTCAGCGCGGCGTAGAGTCCGGCGACCCCGGCACCGATGATCAGAATGTCATACTGCATCAGCGCACCTTTTGCGGGGCGTCGTAGTAGGGGTCGCCCTTGTAGCCGCATCCAGTAAGGCTTAACAGGCAAACCGCTATAATCATCATATGAAAAATGCTTCGCATATTCTCGCTTCGCTGCGGCAAAAGCCGTCGTTTTCAAAATTGGCGCGCTATGAGTGCATCCGCCGCATCCAGGGGCTTTTTCCCCCGCATCTGCAGCGGCTGGTACGGTACGGCTATTTTCACAACAATATACTCTATTTTGTGCTCAGCCATCCGGGCGCCAAACAGGAGTTCGATAATATCATTGCCCCGATTAAAGCACCTTTAAGACAGTACACCCCGCCAGAGTGCCGGGAGTGCCTCCCTGAGGATATCCGCGCCTTCGTCACCCACCGTATCCAGCCCGCAAGTGCTGGGGATGCAGGGCTGCTGCGCCAAAGCGAGACCCACTATACCGAACGCTCCGAGGGGGCATTCGCGAACGATACACACCATCCCGAACTGCACCGCCTTATCGAACGGATCAGAGAACACGTCCATGCTCGAACAGATTCAGAACCTGCCTGACAGCCCCGGCGTCTACCACTACTTCGACGCCGACGGCCATCTGCTCTATGTCGGCAAGGCCAAAAGCCTGAAAAAGCGGGTCAAAAGCTATTTCCGCTTCACCCCCGTACTCGCACCCAACCCAGCCCTCTCCCCCCGCATCCGGAAGATGCTCGGCGAAACGGTCTCGCTGAACTATATCGTCGTCGAAAGCGAACACGACGCGCTGATCCTGGAAAACTCCCTGATCAAGCAGCTCAAACCCAAATACAACATCCTGCTGCGCGACGACAAAACCTACCCCTATATCTACATCAACCGTGCGCTCCCCTTCCCCCGTTTCGAGATCACGCGCAAGGTCGTCACCGGCAGCCAGATCGAGTATTTCGGCCCCTACTCCGTCGGGGCGCGGGACATTCTCGACTCCCTGTACGACCTCGTACCGCTGGTCCAGAAGCAGAGCTGCCTTGCCGGGGGAAAAACCTGCCTCTTCTACCAGATGAAACAGTGCCTCGGCCCCTGCGAGGGGCTGGTAACGCCCGAAGCGTATGCCGCCCTCATCGACGAAGCCAAAAGCCTTATCGACTCGAAACGGAAACTGCTCGCCCGCCTCGAGGCGCGGATGGCCTTTTACGCCGAAGCGCTCCGCTTTGAGGAGGCGGCCAAACTGCGTGATCGCATCGACCGTATCGAACGGAGCGAACAGCTCTCCAAGATCGACCTGGCCAACGCGGCGGACTATGACATCTTCGCGGTGGCCCACAACGACCGCTACGCCGCCATCGTCCGCCTCTTCATGCGCCGGGGCAAAATCGTCTCCTCCGCCTTCGATACGATCCGCACGGGCGCCCTCTTCGACCCTGGCGAGCTCTATGAGCGTACCCTACTGGAGTTCTACGTCCACGACCAACCCCCCATCGTCGCCCCGATTCTCGTCGCGGACGATTTCGAGACCCGGGACTGGGTCGCGTCAGCGCTCTCGAAACACCTCGGGCGCAAGGTGGAGATCCACGCCCCCCAGCGCGGCGAAAAGCGCAAGGTCATCGATACCGCACGCCTGAACGCCGAAGAGCTGCTGAAAAAACAGCGGCATACGGGCGCTGAAGCGGCGGCGGAAGCCGTGCAGGCGCTCTGCGGGCTCTCCGCTTTTCCCGAGCGCATCGAGGTCTTTGACAACTCCCACCTCGCCGGCGTCGCCCCCGTCGGGGCGATGATCGTGGCCGAAAAGGGAGCGTTCCTGAAAAAGGCCTACCGCCACTACAACCTCGACGCACGGGACGAGTACGCCCAGATGCGCGAAATGCTGGCCCGGCGCATCGAGAGCTTCGGCACGAACCCGCCGCCGGATCTCTGGATCATCGACGGGGGCAGGACCCTCCTGCTGCTGGCAACGGATCTCCTCGCCTCGGCCGGGGTCAATCTCGACGTCATCGCCCTCAGCAAAGAGAAAATCGACGCCAAGGCGCACCGGGCGAAAGGCATGGCCGCCGACCTCATTCATACCTCAGAAGAGACGCTGCGGCTGCCGACATCCGACCCCCGTCTGCACTGGGTGCAGCGGCTGCGGGACGAAGCCCACCGCTTCGCTATCACCTTTCACAAAAAACAACGCGAAAAGGAGGCAAAAAGCTCCAATCTGCTGCAGCTCAAGGGGATTTCCGAGGCCAAGATCAAAAAACTTATCAACCATTACGGCACCTTTGAAGCTGTTTATGCCGCACCAGAGGAGGAACTCGCCGCACTCCTCAACATTGCCGATGCAAAAATAATCAAAAATAGTTATCGATAAGTTGCATTTTGCGGTTAATATGCTATATTTATCCAGACACAAATTAAAACAAGGCCGACTATGCAGGTAGTAGAGCCGATAGATGAAGAGTTTAAATTCGAAGGCCGTGCGATCGTCAGTGAAACGGATCTAAATGGGATTATTACCTTTGCGAACCGGAAATTCTGTGAAATTTCCGGTTACACCAAAGAGGAGCTGATCGGACAGCCGCACAATATTATCCGTCACCCGGATATGCCGAAAAAAGCGTTTGAAACCATGTGGAATACGATCAAACAGGGGAGTGTTTGGAGCGGTCTCGTCAAAAACCTGCGCAAAGATGGACGCTACTACTGGGTCGAAACGACCATCACCCCGATCCAGGACGAGACCGGGGCGATCACCAAATATGCCGCAGCGTGCAAAGGGGCCAGCGAAACGGCCATCGAAGAGGCCGAGGCGCTATACGAGCACCTGCGCAGCGAAGAGCAGAATCATAACGTGAAGAAGGCATTGTGCTAATCTACAACCACAACAAAAAACTGGTGGGCATCGACGACGAAACGCTGCATCATCTCGGATACAAAACCCTGTCCGAATTCCTGGCGGAACATAATGACGTCGCCGAAATGTTCGTCAAGAAACCGGGGTATATCCACAACTTCCAGAACTTCTCCTGGATCGATTTCATCCTCCATGCCGATGCCGAAGATACCCGTGCCATCATCCAGAACGAGAAGGTTCAGTTCTCCTGTACGCTGAGTCTTTCACCGATCTTCATGACGGATGCCCCCGACAACGAGGGGTACGTCGTACAGCTCAAGCGGATCAAGACCCTCAGCGGAACGATCGAACCGTTTGAGCGTCCGGCAAGCACCGCGCCTTCGGCGTTGCCGGACATCCCGTTCGAGACCCCGAAACCGGAAACAGCAGCCGCACCCGCCAGGGAGGAGTTTGCGTTCAAAGAGCTGCCGGCGATCGACCTGCCCGACATCAACCTTGACGGCTCTTTGAGCGGCCTCGAAGATATTGAGCCCGAACCGTTCACCTTCGAAGAGAATTTCGAGCTGCCAGAAAGTTTTGAACCAGAAACCACCCCGGCGAAAACCGAACGCCCGATGCTCGGCGACTATATCAACCAGGAAGAGCAGGCCTACCTCGACAACCTTAAGACGGACAGCGCCTACCTCTTCGATCCCCATGTCGCGGCCGACGAACTCGGTCTGCCCGTCGAACTGATCGAAGAGTTCATCGGCGACTTCATCCAGCAGGCGCATGAGTTCAAAGCGGGCCTCTTCAATGCCAACCATGAAGAGGATTTCGACGAAGTCCACCTTCTCTCGCACAAACTCAAAGGAGTCGCCGCCAACCTCCGGATCGAAGATGCCTTCAAGGTCCTGAGCATCGTCAACACGTCGCGCGACCAGGCCGAGATCGAGGCCAACCTGAAGCAGTTCTACCTGATCATCGCCAAGATGGAGGGCAAACCGCTTCCGGAAATGATGGCCGCCACCCCGCCGGAAAGCGAAACGTCCAAACCAGAAGCCGCCGCACCTGCGCTCTCCCTGCCGGCGGAAGAGGAGGAGGACGACCTCTATGACTTCGGCGACCTGCTGGGCACCTCTGCACCCGAGAAGTCCCCTGCTGCGAAGAAGGAGCCTGCAGCGCCGACCGTCGGAAGGGGAACCGGCCTCCCTGGAACTAGCTAGCCTGATGGACGACGAGAGCGAACTTCCGCCGATCAAGGACGAAAACGCCCCGGCGATTGAAGAGGAGCACCGCGAACCCGCCGAGGATGCAGAGCCCTTCAGCCTCGATGTCATCCCCGAAACGGAACAGCACCTGATCGACGATGCCAAAAAGAAAAAAGGCGAGATCCTCCAGGCCATCGATGACGGCGATCTGAAAAAAGTGCGGGCCGCGGCCTTTGAATTCAAAGGTCTTTCGGATAACCTTCGTATCGAAGAGGTCTCCCAGAGCCCGACTAAGCTGCTGCGTCACGAGCAGCTTCCAGCACTGAAGCGGGAAGCGGAACACTTTTATTCACTTTTGAGTCAACGCTAAAAAGGAAGCTATATGAATTTGGGACTTAAAAGCCAGCTGCGTCTGATCAGCCTTTTGCCGATCCTCCTCCTGCTGAGCCTGGCCAGTTTCTACGTTTATACCTCGTTCAAGGACTGCCAGTCTGCGGAAGTCCTGCAGACGAAGTTGGCCGAGAATAAATATCTTAACGGATTGTTCACCAACATTTCCCGCGAACGCGGGATGACGGTTATGTTCATGGGTAACCACTCCGAAGCGACCAAAAAGTCGCTGCTCTCCCAGCGCGACATCGTCGACCAGTCGCTGGCGCAGCTTGGCAGCACTCTGAACGCCCAGGACGCAGCAACGCTCAAAAACACGGCCAACACCATCGAAGAGGTCCGCAACGCCGTCGATACCGGCAGTGCGGAATTCGAAGCCGTCTATTGGGAGGCGTACGGAGTTCTGCTGAATAACATCCTCGAGATCCTCGGTCGCACTACCCAGATCTCCGATGACAAGGCACTCTCTTCCAGTGCTTCCGCCTACTTCAACCTGCTCCAGGCCGAGTTCTATACTGCTTCCGAACGCGACTTCATCTCTTTCATTCTTGCCCGCTCCACTGCGCTGGAGACCGAAGAGGTCAACCGCTGGCTCTCGCTGATCGGCCGGGCTGACGCCATCAGCTACGATACGGCCCTCGATGCCGATCTCAAGGCCGCTATGGACGCCCTCTTCAAAAGCGAAAACAACACCGAGCTGTTCGAAGACATTACCTCCGAACGTGCCGAAATCATCCAGGCGATCAACGACGGGCTCTACTCCGCGCAGTCCGGTGCCTGGTTTTCGATGCTCTCGGAAAAGACCAACCTGCTCTCCGAAGCCGAAAATGTCCTGATCGCAGCCATGGAGAAACGGGTGGCCATCGTCCAGACCCAGGCCCTCGAAATCCTCACGGCCGCCGTCGTCATCTGGGCCATCGCGATCATTATCGCGCTGCTGGGCTACTTCCTCGCTAACGATATTGCCCGCAACATCAAGGAGCTCGAATCGGTCCTCAAACGTGCGGCAGAGGGTATCGAAACCGAGAGTTCCGATATCAACCTCGAAACGGCGAAGGGTACGGCACAGGCCTACGCCCTGCTTGAAAGCGTCATCGAACAGACCCGTATGGATAAGGTCTCTGCGCAGGAAGCGAGTGAAGCGAAATCGATGTTCCTGGCGAACATGTCGCATGAGATCCGTACGCCGCTCAACGGGATCGTCGGCTTTACCGAACTTCTCAAAGATACCGACCTCCAAGAAGAGCAGCGCGAATTCATCGACATTATCGAGAAGAGTTCCGAGAACCTGCTGGAAATTATCAACAACATCCTTGACCTCTCCAAGATCGAAAGCAACAAGCTCGAGATCGAAGAGATCGCCTTCAACCCGCTCGAAGAGTTCGAAAGTGCCGTCGAAGTCTATGCCGTCCGCGCTTCCGAGAGACACATCGACCTCGGCTGTTTCATCGATCCGAGCCTGGAACGCCCGCTCAAAGGGGACCCGACCAAGATCAAAGAGGTTCTTATCAACCTCCTTTCCAACGCCGTCAAGTTTACCATCAGCGGCGGGGCGATCAACGTCAACGTCCGTCGCGAGGCGTGCGATACGCCAAACCGTGCCCGTGTCCGCTTCGAAGTCAAAGACAGCGGGATCGGCGTTACCGCGGATCAGAAAGCCCGCATCTTCGAAGCCTTCGGCCAGGCGGATACCTCCATTACCCGTAAATACGGCGGTACCGGCCTAGGTCTGACGATCTCCAGCAGCTTTATCGAACTGATGGGCGGCAAGCTCGACCTCGAGAGCGAGCCGGGACACGGAACCACCTTCTTCTTCGTTCTTGAACTCGAAGAGATCGAAACCCTCAACGAGTCGCTCCGTAACAGCTTCACCAACATCAACGCGCTTATCATGAACGATGAGACGCGCCAGAAAGCACAGACAGAGTACCTGCTCGAATACCTCAGCTACTACGGGGTCAAGCACACCACCTTCAACGACCTGCGCCAGCTGCAGGCGCTCCAGGAAAAGGGAAGCTACGACATCCTGATCGCCGACTTCGACTACTGTGACGAAGAGGTACTGCAGAAAGTCAGCGCCACGCCGGAGGCAACACTCCTCGTGACGAAGTCTTGCTATATGAAGAAGATCGAGAGCATGGAGCTCGACCTCTTCAAAGTCCTGTACGAACCGCTCAACGCCACCAAGCTGCAGAACGTGCTCGAGTCCTTCAATGCCGAAGACTTCGTCGTCAAAAAAGCGCAGAAGAAGCGTAAAAAAGTCAGTGCCAACAGCCGCTTCAACGCCAAGGTCCTTGTTGCCGAAGACAATATCATCGACCAGAAACTGATCTGCCGTACCCTTGAGGAACTCGGCCTGGAGATCACCATCGCGAACAACGGCCTCGAAGCCTTTGAAAAACGCAAAAACGGCGACTTCGATCTGATCTTCATGGACATCCAGATGCCGGTACTCGACGGGATGGAAGCGACCATGGAGATCCTCGACTTCGAAGAGGATGAAAACCAGCCGCACGTACCGATCATCGCCCTGACGGCCAATGCGCTCAAAGGGGACCGCGAACGCTTTATGGACGTCGGGATGGACGAATATACGACCAAGCCGCTGGTCCATACCGAGATTCTCAACCTTCTGAGCCAGTTCATCGGTGACAAGATCGTCGATACACGCGGCACGGCGGCAGCCGAAGCGCAAACACCGGAAGAAACAGCAGCCGTCGAAGCAACAGCCGTAGAAGAAACGGCGACCGAAGCTACTCCGGAGATCGTCTATGACGCCGATATCCTACTGGTGAAAAAAGGGGGTGCTTGAGAACAAGCTCTTCGGTCAGCTCCTCTCCGATCTCGGTTTCAGCTATGACAGTGTCAGCGGCGGCCGCAACATGATCGAGGCCCTCGAGGACAAAGCCTACAAGCTCGTACTGTTCGACCAGGAGATCGAAGGAGTGGATCTGGAAATGCTGCAGACCACCCTGGGGAACAAAACAGATAAAACCGCGGCCGTCATGATGGTCAAATCCGGGTGTCGAACCCGACGAGGCAACCCGCAAACACGTCAATGACGTCATCAAAAATGTCATCAACAAAGACCTGCTGCGTCTGATCTTTGAAAAATACGTATAAACTCTAAAGGAAACTGAATGCCGAACAGACAACTGAAAGTACTTGCCGTAGACGACAACCTCATCAACCTGAAACTGCTGAAGTCAATGCTGATGAAAACAGGTTACATCGCTGAAGTCATCGAAGCCAAGAACGGTGCCGATGCCATCGGTGAGCTGAAAAATGCGCCGGACATCGATGTCGTACTGCTTGACATTGTCATGCCGGTCATGGGCGGCCTGGACATGCTCCGCGTCCTGCGCGCCGACGAGAACCTCAAACAGCCTCCGGTCATCGTTCTGACAACGGATGAAACGAAAAAAGCCGAGGCCCTCGAAGCCGGTGCGAACGGTTTCCTCATGAAACCGGTGCGTGAAAAAGAACTGAGCGCAAAGATCTCCCAGCTGATCCTCTGATCGGCCGGGCTCCCCCGCTTTTCCCCTTACACCCCTGATAATACCCTGTTGATCGAATAGCGCATATCGTCGTCGAGACTCTCCATCTTCTCCACCATCCACTGCAGATAACCACGATCATCCGCCGCAATTTCAAAGAGCGTTTTGCCCTTGTACTTCCCGAAACGCATGGGGCCCTTGTAAAAGACGGGTTCCAGGGTCAGGGAAACCATCTTTTCCGCAGGGTTTTCGCCGGGGAAGCGCTCCTGGACACGCGCGCGCAGGCGGCTTAAAAAGAGTTTGAGCGTCAGGACGTCGCCGATGGCGTCATGCGCCTTAATCTCGACGCCGAGCTTCTGCGCCTCCGCCGCCTCCTCTTTGTAGAGTCCCATCTTGTAACGGAAATACTGCAGCCTGTGAGCTTCCTCATCTTCGAAAACATGCCGTGCACAGCGCAGGGTGTCGATGAGCTTCATCTCGTTGGCAAATCCTTCCTTCTCCAACATCCCAAGGTCAAAAGGGGCGTTGTGGATCACCAGGTAGTTCTCGTCCCGGTTGAGCGCTGTGAGGGCCCGGTAGGCCACAGTCTCGGTGCAGAGCGGTTTACCCTCGATCATCTCCGGAGTAATGTTGTGCACCTCCATCGCGGCATACGCGATCGGCACATCCGTGGAGCAGAAGTCATTATAGACCTCCGTCTGCTGTCCCGCCTCCAGGACCATGAAACCGAGCTGGATTATGCGGTCCGCTTCCCCCGCCCCCGTTGTTTCCGTGTCCAGCAATACGAATTTTGCCATGCCTAGCGTTCCTCCTCGTCAAAAAGTTCTTGAAAAAGCCGTTCCATGTCAAAGGGTGCCTTGGGTGCCTTCCAAAGCAGATACGGCAGCAGCTCCAGGAAAAAATAGCCCGCATAGATTATCGGGTAGAAGACTTTGACTTCATAGTAGAGCTGCTTGTAGGTATGGTGTGCCTGGATCCATTTTTGGGCGATCTTCGATCCGCCCATGGCCAGGTTGACTTCAAACGATACGATAAAGCCCCAGACAAGGTAGGTGAGAATCGTCCCGAAAAAGAGGTACCAAAAAGAGAAATGGAGCGAATAAAACATCCTGTCATTGTGCCATAGCAAACCCGTAACTAACCAAAAAGTGTCTACAATATCTCCATGATTACAAGCGTCTTCGGATACCTCGGCATTGTCATCGCGCTCGGCGGCGGCCTCTGGTGGATCGAGATGCGTACCCCCCTCAAACTCTTTACCTGGCTGCCCGCCATTGTCCTAATCTACCTGCTCGGCATCACACTCTCTCAAAGCGGCCTCTTTGCGCAGAATGCCGCGCAAACTGCGGCATACGTGCAGGTGAAGTCCTGGCTGCTGCCGATGATGCTCTTTACGATGCTGCTGCAGCTTGACCTGCGAGCTTTCGCCACGCTCGGCAAACCCCTTCTGCTTGCCTATGGCGGTGCCGTCCTCTCCATTACCGGAGCCTTCTTTGCCGTCTTTGTCCTTTTTGGTTTCGGACCGGAAGCCGCCGGCGTCTTTGGGGCACTTGGGGGCAGCTGGACCGGCGGTACGGCCAATATGTTCGCCGTCGCTGCGGCCCTGGAGATCTCCGAAAGCCAGCTGGGCCCCGCCCTCGTCATCGACTCGCTGCTCTATACCCTCTGGGTCAGCGCCCTGCTGCTGGCCGCCCCTTTCGCCCGCCGTTTCGACCGATGGAGCCGCTCTAAAAGTCTGGATATCGCATCGACGAACCCCACGGAAACCAGAAGTAGCCCACGCTCCCTCCTCCTCCTTTCGGCGGCGGCACTCCTTATCGCTATCGCTGTGAAGAGCGTAGCGCCGATGCTACCTATCCTGCCCGAAAGCACCTGGAGCGTTCTGCTCGCCACCCTTGCCGGTGTTTCCGGCAGCTTTACCCCCATGCGGCAACTGGGGGGCAGCAGCACGCTAGCCTCCTTCCTCCTCTATGTCCTGATCGCCCTGATTGGCTCCCATGCCGTGCTGCACGGCTTTGCCGATGTACCCATATACCTTGCTGCAGGTGCAACCATCCTGCTGCTGCACACCCTGGTCATGCTCCTGCTCGCCCGGATCTTCAGGCTCTCGCTGTTCAGCATCGCTGTTGCCTCGCTCGCCAATATAGGCGGGGTTGCCTCTGCCCCCATTCTCGCTTCCGCCTATAACCGGCTGCTTGTCGGTCCCGCCGTTATCATGGCTGTTATAGGCTACCTCATCGGCACCCTCGTCGGCCTCACCATCGCAGCAGGTCTGCGGAGTGTAGCGGCATGACCATCACCGGCGCCCGGGTTTACCGCGGATCGCTCCCCCTGGCCACCCCCTTTGTCACGGCCCTGCGGCGCGTCGATGACGCCCTCTTCGTCATCCTTGAGCTGCATACAGACAGCGGCCATACCGCCTACGGCAGCGCCCCCGAGACCAAAGCGATCACCGGCGAAACACTCGAAAGTATCGAAGCAGCCCTGCGGCAGCATATCCTGCCCGTCCTGCTCGGCCGTCCCTTTGCATTCGAAACACTGCTTCATGCTGTCACTGTTTCCCTGCCGGGCAACAGCAGCGCCAAAGCCGCGGCGGACATGGCGCTCTACGCCCTGGCTGCGCAGGAACAAAACCTTCCGCTCTACCACTACCTAGGCGCGGAAGAGCCCGCTCCCGTCACAACGGCTGTAACTGTCAGCCTCGGGACGCCTGAAACCATGCGGATCAAAGCCGCCGAGCTGTTCCGCAACGGGTACGGCACTCTCAAGGTCAAAGTCGGCGGCGGGGACGGGTTGGACGCACACCGTATCAGGGAGATCGCTAAAGCCCTCCCCGACGCACAACTGCTCGTCGACGCCAACCAGGCCTGGAGCCTGGAAGAGAGTCTCGCCTTTATCGAAGCGTGCAGCGATCTGCCTCTCGCCCTGATCGAGCAGCCCGTGCCCGCCGCGGATCTCGAAGCGCTCAGGCAGATTACGGAGCGCTCCCCTTTTCCGATCCTGGCCGACGAAGCGGTCTTCGATGCAGAAGACGCCCGGCGCGTGCTTGACAAGGGTGCGGCGGACCTCGTCAATATCAAGCTGATGAAGTGCGGCGGCCTTTCAGGTGCGCTTGCCATCCTTGACGTCTGCCGGAGTTTCGGCGTGCAGTGCATGCTCGGCTCCATGCTCGAAGGTCCCGTCTCCATCGCCGCCGCGCTTCACCTCGCCGCCGCCCACCCCGACCGATTTGAGTGGATCGATCTCGACAGCCCACTGCTCTACCGCACGCTTCCCGCCGATCTGCCTTTTACCATCCAGGGAAACAGCTATGTGCTATAACGTCTACATCGTCCGCTGCAGCGACGGGAGATACTATACGGGAATCGCCGTCGATACGCAAAAGCCTCTCCATGAACACAACCACTCCTCTAAAGGTTCCCGTTATACCCGCGCCCGGCGCCCGGTCGTCCTCGTCTATACAGAAGTGCATCCCGACCGCAGCAGCGCCCAAAAACGCGAATATGCCATCAAACAGATGCCACGGGCCGCCAAAGAGGCCCTGATCCGATGCAACTAGGCTTCAAGCCGCCCTATGTTATAGTTTTACATTTATCATGCAAAGGGCTCTTATGACCGAAGCAGAAGACCTTATCGACCTGTTGGAAAACGACGTGATCCCCGAGATCGAATCCTTCATCGACGACCTCTACGAAAAGATCGCCGAAACGAAAAATGCGACGGATGACGACAAAACGCAGCTCGCCGAACTGCAGGAGCTGAAAAAAGAGTTCGCCCTGCTGCTCGACGAAGTGAAAAACGGCGAGCTCGACGAGGAAGAGTGCCGCGCCATTATCGACGAGATCAACATGATGCGCGAAGAGGAGGAGTAGAAGGCATGAAAAAGACCATCACCTTTATCGGCAACGGCAATATGGCCACCTCCATGGCAAAGACCCTCAAAAACAGCTACCTCATCGAGGTTGTCGGTCGGAACCTGGAAAACCTCGATACCTTCGAAGCTGCCGTCGGCACCGACGTCACCAAGCATCTGCTCAACGACTTCGACATCACCGGAAAGACCCTTCTGCTCTGCGTCAAACCGGCCAATATCGCTGAAGTCGGCACGAAACTGCATGGAAAGGCGGAAGCCCTTTACTCCGTCCTTGCCGGGACGAAAGTCGAAACCCTCAAAAACCATATCGCCGCTGCAGGTACCGTCCGTGCGATGCCGAACCTCGCCGCCACCGTCGGCCGCTCCATGACGACGCTGACCGGGGACCGCCACCTCGAGGCCGAGGCGG
>JACXUG010000104.1 GCA_014764065.1 Campylobacterales bacterium | reverse complement strand
ACCTCCTTCTTCCCGTCCAAACCGCTGGGCGCCTACGGGGACGGCGGCGCCGTCTTCACGAACGACGATGCCCTGGCTGAGAAGATCCACATGCTGCTCAACCACGGCCAGAACGAACGCTACAAGCACCGCTACATCGGCATCAACGGCCGACTCGACGCCATCCAGGCGGCGGTGCTCAACGTCAAGCTGGCCCACTTCGACGGCGAAGTCGAAGCGCGTATGCGCATCGGTGCGGCCTACAGCGAAAAACTGGCCAATGCGAACGTCGTCACCCCGGCCGTCATGGAAGACCGTACCAGCGTCTACGCGCAGTACTCCATACGCGTCAAACACCGCGAAGCCGTCGCCGCGGCCCTGAACGCCAAGGGGATCCCGACGGCGGTCCACTACCCCATGCCGCTGCACCTGCAGGAGGCGTTCACTGCGCTCGGCCACAACGCCGGCGATTTCCCCGTCTCCGAACGCGTCAGCGAAGAGATCATGTCCCTGCCGATGAGTCCCTACCTCACCGAAGCGCAGCAGGACTTCATCGTGAAAGCCCTGGAGGAAAACGCATGACCAAGATCGCCCTGATCGGCCTGGGTTCCATGGGCCGCAACCACTACCGCATCCTCCACGCCCTCGGCGAGAAGGTGCAGATCGTTGCCCTCTGCGACGTCGTGAAAAACGGCGACTTCGCCGAGCCCTTCTTCACCGACGTCGACGAAATGCTCGACGCCGCCAAACCCGACGCCGCCATCATCGTCGTGCCGACCTTCCTGCACAAGGAGGTCGCACTCAAGTGTATCGCGCGCGGGGTGCACGTCTTTATCGAGAAACCGGCGGCTTCGACGATCGAGGACGCGAAACTGATCGCCAAGGCCGTCCAAGAGGCGGGGCTCAAAAGCTGCGTCGGCCACGTCGAACGCTTCAACCCCGTCGTCCAGGCGCTCAAAGAGGAGCTCGAGGGCAATGAGATCTACACAATGTCCATTACCCGCGTCGGCCCCTTCCCGCCGCGTATCGCCGACGTCGGCGTCCTTACCGACCTCTCGGTGCACGACATCGACCTGATGCGCTTCATCACCCACCGCAACATCCTGGAGAAGAACATCTTCAAATCCCGCAAGATCCACAACCACCACGAGGACAACGCGGTGCTGAGCTTCGAGCTCGAAGATGCCATCGTCGGCGAGATCCTCACCAACTGGCTCACGCCGTTCAAAAAGCGCACGATCGAGGTCGCCTGCAAGGACGCCTATTTCGAAGCGGACCTGATCACGCAGAACCTCACGGAGTACTCAAACTTCCACGTCAACAACTCCTACGTCGTGCGCGGCTGCCACATCAAGAAGGACGAACCGCTCCTCAAAGAGGTCGAGGCGTTCGTAACCTACCTTGAAACGGGCGAGCGCGGCTCACTGGCCACGATCGAGGACAGCATCATTACCCTGCAGGTGGCGACCGAAGCATGATCCATCCTACCGCCGTCATCGCTCAGGGCGCCCAGATCGCCCCGGACGCCCAGATCGGGCCTTTCTGCCATATCGGCGCCGAGAGCGTCATCGGTGCAGGCGCGCGGCTCGAAGCGCACGTCGTGCTTGAAGGGCCCGTCACCCTTGAAGCGGGCGTACGCCTCTTTTCGTTTGTCAAGATCGGCAACGGCCTCGCCCCCGTGACCCTGGGGCGCGGTACTTTTGTGCGCGAGTTCTGCCAAATCGCAACGCAGAACGACACCGCCGACGCCGTCACCATCGGTGAAGAGAACTTCATCATGGCCTACGTCCAGCTCTACCCCGGGGTCTGCCTCGGGGCCAACTGCATCCTGACCAACGCCGTGACGATGCAGGAGAAGAGCCGCTGCGAGGAGCGCGTCATCGTCGGCGGGCTCAGCACCGTTGCGGCGGGCTGTACCATCGGCACGGGCGTCATGGTCGGGGGTGCCTCGAACCTCCGGTATGACGTCCCGCCCTTCTGCCTTGTCGAGGGCAACCCCGCCACCGTCCGCGGCCTCAACCTGATCGGGATGCGGCGCCGCTTTGAGGACCGCGAAGATATCGAAAGTGTGCGCCGCTGCTTCCGGCAGCTGCACAAACGGTTCGACCCCCTCGCTGCCGCCGAAATGACCGAAGCCGTCGATAACCCGCAGGCCAAACGTTTTACCGGTTTTATCGCCGCACACCGCTGTGCCTGAGGAGAAAAACATGCTGAATTTCAACACCTACGACACCAAAACCCTTTCCGCGATCCGCGAAAACCTGAACGCCTGCGCCGAAGCCCTGGGTGGCACAGGGCGCCTGCTCGGCCTGGCCGAGACGATCCTCGGCATGAAACCGTCACCGCTGCAGAACAAGACGGCATCGTTTCACTTCGAGCAGGGCAAGGTTAGCTGGGACAAGGTCCTCTATGCCGACAAGATCGTCACCGTCGCGCAGATGATCAAGAAACACGACACGATGGAAAACATCCTGGAAAAGGGCTCGAAAAAAGAGCAGAATGCCATCCGGACCCTCTTCCCCGTTACCTTCACCATCACCCCCAAGGGGGGAGAGCCCTTCACCTTCAAGGCCGTCGACGCCCCCGACGCGAAAACGGCGCGCATCAATCCCCTCTTCGAGCTTCTTTTCTTCGCCTCGACGGGACTGATCAAAAAAGCGCTCAAGGAGGCATAAGTCATGGAACGTATCTACTCAAAAACGGCTGAGTCTGAGGCGGCGATCGCGCTGATGGAGAACCTGCAGCTCTATTTTGTCAACCGCCTGAACGGCCTGAGCCAGATCTTCGGTGCGAACGTCCCTTTTGAAGCCGTGGAATGGTTCCGCGACGAGGGGCGCCACGGCGGCGGGATGCGTTACGAGGGGCGCGACGAGCGCCTCTTCAACCGCGCCTCCGTCAACGTCTCCCAGGTACATTATGAGGATATGCCCAAGAAGAAGCTCGATGCCGCCAGCGCCATCTCAACCATCATCCACCCGCGCAACCCCCATGTACCCTCCATCCACATGCACATCAGCTACACCCGCATGAAGGACGGGAACGGCTACTGGCGCATCATGGCGGACCTGAACCCCTCCATCTTCTACGAAGAGGATCAGCACCGCTTTATCGAGCACCTCAACTTCATCACCCCCGACCTTTTCGATAAAGGCGCGGAGCAGGGAGACCGCTACTTCCACATCCCCGCCCTGGGACGCCACCGCGGCGTCGCACACTTCTACCTGGAGCACTACAACAGCGGCGATTTCGGGACGGACTACGGCTTTGCGAAGTATTTTGCCGAACAGGTGATCGAAATCTACGTCTCCATTATCTCGGACGCCCTTGCCAAGCGGACGGAGGTGAGCGAAGAGGATGTCGCCGAACAGCTCGCCTACCACACGCTCTACTTCTTCCAGGTTCTCACCCTCGACCGCGGCACGACCTCCGGCCTGCTGATCCATGACCAGAACGACGTCGGCATTATGGGCTCTATCCCCGAGTTCGTCGACAGGGCGCTACTGAGAAGCTGGCTGCCGAAGATGACCGCCCCGCAGGACACACTCCTCCAGGCGCTTATCGATGCCCTCCCCGACGAGGAGATCGCCCTGGTCGACGAACCGGCCAAGGCCCGCCTTGCCGCAGCTGTACGCGCCCATTACAGAGCCCACCCGGAGGCCCTTTCCATGCAGGCCGACAGCGCCGTCGTCCCGCCGACCGTGGAAAACCACCGCTAGTATCCGGCTATAATGGTCTGAATAGAAGCCCTAAGGAGTCAACCGTGGGACCAGCAAACCTTCCGCCGGAGAGTGCCGGCCACCTCAACACCGCCGCCCTTCCGGGCTTTATGGTCTGGGTAGGGGTGATCATCTGCCTTGTCGCCTTCGCCTGGTACCTGGAAAAACAGCGCGGCGACGATTAGGCGCTATCAATGCAGAACCGATGCCGCCGCCCTCTTTGAAACGATCATCCTTCCCGGTTTCGCCGGGCTTTCAGCCGCCGCTCTTCTTTTGCTTTTGTATGCGGCCTATCTGAATAAAAAACACCCCAAGGACAGACCGTGAATATCATCATCGCCGGTGCCGGACGAGTCGGTTACCACCTGGCCGGTACCCTCTCGCACCGGCACAACGTCACGATTATCGACCAGAGGCCCTCTGCACTGCAGCAGCTACAGGAGAGCATCGACGTTTTTACCATCGCAGGCAACATTGAGGATCCCGACACCTACGCTC
>JACXUG010000103.1 GCA_014764065.1 Campylobacterales bacterium | reverse complement strand
CTGCTCTTTGGCGAGCTCCACGCCCATATTCTTGCGTTTCTGGTAGACGTTTTTGCCGAAAACTTCGGAGTCGGGACGCGCGAAGTAGACGTATTCGAAGATACAGTGTTTCGGGGTAGCGTCGAAGATCTTGAGCGACTGCGGTGCTTTCCCCTTTTCGAAGATGAGCATTTCACCCGGCTCGACGTCACGGATGTAGGTCGCGCCGATCAGGTCAAAGGCACAGGTCTCGGAGGCGACGACATAACCATCACCGATACGCCCCAGTGCCAGTGGTCTGAAACCGAACCGGTCGCGTACGGCGAACATCTTGGTGCGGCTGAGGAAAACGAGCGAAAAGGCGCCCTCGATCTGCTTGACGGCATCGATGATGCGGTCTTTGAGTTTGCCCTGGTTGCTTCGCGCGATCAGGTGGATCAGGTTCTCCGTATCCATGGAGCTCTGGAAGATCGCCCCCTCCTTGATGAGCTTGTTGCGGACCTGCTGCGCGTTGGTCAAGTTCCCGTTGTGGACGATGGAGATCTGCCCCAGGTCGTAATTGGCATGCACCGGCTGGGCGTCGAGGATGGAGTCGTCCCCGGCCGTCGAGTAGCGGGTATGCCCGATGGCCATGTGCCCTTTGAGCGTGGCCAGCTTCTGTTCATCGAAGACCTGCGTGACAAGACCGCGGTCCTTGATGGTGTGCAGGCGTTCCCCGTCGCCGGAACTGATCCCTGCCGCTTCCTGGCCGCGGTGTTGCAGCGAATGCAGGGAGAAGTAGGCGAGCTTGGACGCTTCGACGTGGTTGAAGATACCGACGACGGCACATTTTTCATTCAGAGATTGACGCATATGACTCCTTTTCCTTACAGCCCGAGGCAGTCGGCGATGGAATAGAGGCCGCTCGGTTGCGTATGCAGCCATTTCGCCGCACGGATGGCACCTTTTGAGAAGGTGTTGCGGCTGGTAGCAGTATGGTTTAGTTCGATAAACTCCCCGTCGTTGTAGAAACCGACGGTGTGGCGTCCGACGATGTCGCCGCCGCGCAGCGCCATCACGGCAATCTCGTCACCGGTGCGTTCGCCGATATTGCCGTTACGGCCGCTGACGCGGACCTTGTCGAGGTCGAGTTCACGGCCCGCCGCTGCCGATTCGGCCAGGGTCAGCGCCGTACCGCTCGGGGCATCTTTCTTGTGGCGGTGGTGCATCTCGACGATCTCGATGTCGAACCCTTCCAGGGTCTTGGAAGCGAGGTTCACGAGCTTGTTCAGCAGCGCCACGCCCAGGGACATATTCGTCGCATAGAGGACCGGCGCCACGCCGCTGAGCTCTTTGAGCAGGTTAAGCTGGTGGAGATTGAGCCCCGTCGTTCCGCTGACCAGCGGTTTGGGCGTCTTCAGCAGGGCTTCGAGCAGCGGCTGGACCGCTTCGGGGAGGGAGAAGTCGATAATGATATCCGACGCCGCGACAAAGGCATCCACATCATTGGTCACCAGCGTCCCCTCCGGCAGGGAAGTCTCAAGAGTGTTGCGGACATAGACCGAAGAGAGCTTCAGCGTCTCCTCCGGCACCAGATCATCGATCAGCAGTTTGCCTACACGGCCGGTCGCGCCATAAATTCCGACATTCACCATTCTCATCCTCTATGCGTTTTGCTTTTCATCAACGTACGTGATCGCCTGAAGTGCCGCCGTCGCTCCGTCGCCTGCGGCGCAGACGACCTGTTTCGGCGCTTCGATGCGCAGGTCGCCCGCAGCAAATAGTCCCGGCGTACTGGTACGCATGCTCAGGTCCACGATCACCTGCCCCCATTCGTTGACATCACAGAGCCAGCTGCCGTCTTCTTGTTTCAGCACGGCGTTGTTGACGTTGTGGCCGACGAAAACGAAGACCCCCGGGATTTCCAGGTCACGGCTGCCGCCGTCGCGGAAACTCACCCGAAGCCCGGTCACGCCCATCGCATTACCGTAGACCTCTTCGGGCACGGCATCAAGCAGCAGCTCGATATTTTCCGTGTTCATGATCCGCTCGATCGTACTCGGGGCGGCACGGAAACGGTCGCGGCGGTGCACCAGGTAGACCTTGGAACAGATCTTGGAGAGGTAGAGCGCCTCTTCGAGTGCCGTGTCACCCCCGCCGATCACGGCGACTTCCTTGCCCTTGTAGAAGAAACCGTCACAGGTGGCACAACTGCTCACCCCGCGGCCGAACAGCTCGTTCTCGCCGTTGAAACCCGCACGCTTGGGCGTCGAACCGGTACAGACGATGACGCTGAGCGCTTCGTCGACCTTGCCGTCTTCGCGGGTGATGCGGAAAGTCCCCTCTTCCGTACGTGAAACATTGGTGACTGCGACCATCTCGTGTTTGAGTCCGAAACGCATACACTGCTCCGGCCACGGCATCATCAGGTCCATGCCGGAGATCTCACCGGTGACCCCGGGGTAGTTTTCGACTTCGCTGCTGCCCGTGATCTGGCCTCCGGGCATGCCCTGTTCGTACATGACGACATTTTTCAGGCCGCCGCGCGTGGTGTAGAGTCCGGCTGTCAACCCGGCAGGTCCGCCTCCGATAATGGCACAATCGAGCATGGAAAACCCTTTATTCCCTTACGGTAATTAATGGAGAAATAATATCGCTAACATACTAAAGATGGACTTTGACACAGAAGCAGTGAGAAGTTTAAAGTTGGGGTGCAGGCGAACGCCTGCAAAGTATTAGAGGTGCGCGTTGATTTTTTCTTCGAACGCCTGCTTGGAAGCGGCACCGATCATCTGATCAACGACTTCGCCGTTCTTGAAGATCATGACAGTCGGGATGGAGCGGATACCGAATTTAACCGCGATGTCCTGCTCTTCGTCCGTGTTCACTTTCGCGATAGTTGCTTTGCCTTCGAAATCTTCAGCAAGCTCTTCGATTACCGGAGCGATCATACGACAAGGTCCACACCACGGTGCCCAGAAGTCTACCAGTGTAACACCCTCTTTTACAGTTTCCTCAAATGTAGCCGCCGTCAGTTCAACATATTTTCCCATTTTAAATTCCTTTCATGAATATCGTATCTTCATTATACCTGCAAAATTTATAAAGTAAACTTCGCATGATAATTTTTTTATGAAGCTTTGTCTCCGATATGTTTTTAAATCGGAGAAATATTATCCTATTTAAAATAAGCGGATTCTGAAGGAAGTTTACAAAGTAATATTTTCAAGAAGTTCACATGCGTTTCCGCTGACGATGACGGCATCAAGCACGTAGTCAAGTTCCAGGCGGTGCTTCTTCATGTACGCCTCCGCCGTCATCAGGATTTTGCGTATTTTGGCCGGCGTGATGTTGTTGGCGGCCTGCTCGGATGTCGGCGCGCTTTTCACCTCGACGATATGCAGCACCCCCTCTTTCATCGCCAGGATGTCGATCTCGCCGAAGCGGCTGCTGACGTTCCTGTCGATGACCGTGAAGCCGCGCGCCCGCAGAAATTCGACGGCCAGCTGCTCGGCGGCGTCGCCAACGGCCCGGCTCATACCGCTTCGGCCCGGACCTTGATCGATTTGAACGCCGCGGTGAGAATCAGCTCGTCGCGCTTGTCCCCGAAGAGGGCATTGATGCGCGACGCCGCATGGTGGAAAGTCGCGAAGAGCGTGCCCGGCTGCACCTTGTCGGTGATCTTGACCCGCAGCGGGGCCGAAGAGCCGTATTCGGTGTGCAGTACCGCCATCTCCGTCGGGAAAGCCGCCGCGTCCGTTTCACTGACCAGCAGGATATCTTCGTCATAACGCTTGTTCAGGCGCTCGGAGGCTTTCGTCTGTGCGGCGTTGTTGTAATGCGCCAGCGTACGGCCAGTCGTCAGATAGAAACCATCTTCCACCCGTTTTTTGGCGATCAGCTCGGGGACCATCCCGCGGGGCTGGTACTGGTGGTAGTGGAACTGCCCCAGACCGTCGGGAGTCCGGAAATCGAGCAGGTGAAGCACCGGAGTGTCTTCCGTGTAAACCGGCCACTGAAGACCGCGTTTGCGGTGGCGTTCGAGACGCATGTAGGAGGCGCCGCTGAAACGGCGGTGGGCGACTTCGCGCACCTCGTCCCACACCTCGGAGCTGTCTTTGTAGTTGTAGCTGCCGCCCATCTTGTTATTGAGCATCTGGATCACTTCCCAGTCGTCGGGGAGATCGGACTGTACCAGCGGCTGCGAGAGGTGCAGACGGCGCATCGCGTTGACGTA